>PLNQ01000174.1 GCA_003141815.1 Acidimicrobiaceae bacterium
GGATGATGAACAGCATCTCGTCGTGGTGGTCCGACAGGGGACGCTGCGCCGAAAGCAGCTCGTCCAGGCCCAGGTACTGCGCGTAGCTGAGCCGGTCGATCAGATCGGTGGTGACGCCGTCCTCGATCGGCCGGTAGTTCGCCGCGTCGTCCATTTGGGGCCTCTTCCCGCACGCCGGTGTGCCGGGCTCACAGTAGGGGCCGCGGGGTCAAGCCTCGCGAACGACGCCGCGCGACGACTTCGGGTTGAAGATCTGCGGAGTGCGGAAACTCTTGGCGGCAAAGGCGGATTCGACGGCCGAGGTCACAGTTTCGATCGCGTCGGCGTCGACCAGTGCGATCGCGCTGCCACCGAAGCCCCCCCTGCCCGCCCGCAGGATTTCGACCGTGCGCAGCACCCGATCGTTCTCCGTGACGACGTGGCGGGTGCGCCTGCGCAGCAGGTCGTCGTCGAGCCGCTCCAGCGCCGACGGCAGGTCGGCAACTTCGACGTCGCGCAGGAGGCCGAGCAGGCCGAACTCGACGGAGTCTTCGCCTTCGATCACCTCTGGCCCATGGGCTCGCCCAAACGTCCCGCGCTGGCGCCCTTTCCCGTCCTCGCGGCCATCTCGTCGCTTTGTCCTTCGCTCTACCTCGGTCCGTTGGTGGCGCGCGTCGGACTGGCGGGGACCGAGAAACTCGTCGAACAGTTCGAAACCCTCCACGTGCTCGCGCCCGGTCGGGTGATCGCCGCTCTTGGCACGGGAGACAAACTCTCCCGGGCCGAGCAGCTGGCCTACGACCTCGGCTACCCCTCGGCGAGCGATCGCCGTCAACTTCTACGTGACGCCATCGTGGCACTGTCGCCGACGATGGAGGTGTGGTGCGGCGCGGGCTCGAAGGAGACCGATCAACTCGCGAGAGACCTCGGCGTGGTGATAAATCTCTGGGGCAAGGAGACGTCCGTCGTGCGCGACGTGGCACGAGGAGGACTCGTCAGTTGGGCCGGACCCCTCAACGAAAACACGGCCCAGACCCTCGACGAGTTGGAGGAAGCGGGCGCCACGTGGGCGGTGGCGAGCGCGCCGCTGAAAATGGATCAGCTAGAAGAGTGGCGGCGCGCCCACTGAGTTACTACGGTTTATAGATGGAGTTCCGCCGCATAACGGGTTTACCGCCGTATGTCTTCGCTCAGATCAATGGGTTGAAGGCCGACGCGCGCGCCCACGGTCGTGACGTCATTGACTTTGGCTTCGGCAATCCCGATCTCCCGAGTCCCGACGTCGCAGTGGCGAAACTGGCCGAAGCGGCCCACAACCCGAAGAACCACCGCTACAGCGCCAGTCGCGGCATTCCGAACCTGCGCCTCGCCATCGCCAATCGCTACAAGATGCTTTTCGACGTCGACCTCGACCCGGACACCGAGGTCGTGACGACCATTGGCGCCAAAGAGGGACTGACGCACCTGATGTGGGTCCTGCTCGGCCCGGGGGACTCGGCAATCGTCCCCAGTCCGAGTTATCCGATCCATTTGGCCGGTCCGGGCTTTGCCGGCGCGAACGTGATCACGGTGCCGATGGTGGACCCCGGCGCGAGTACCAACGACCCGGGCGACGACTTCTTCGCAGGTCTCGTCGACGCGTGGCAGAAGGCGAGCGTCAAACCGCGCGTCATCGTCGTCTCGTTTCCGCACAACCCGACGAGTGCGTGCGTCGACTTCGCCTTCATGGAACGTCTCGTCAACTTCGCCCTCGAACACGACGTGGTGATCTGTCACGACTTCGCCTACGCCGATCTCGGCTTTGACGGTTACCGTCCGCCGTCCATTCTCCAAGTTCCCCGGGCGAAGGAGTGCTGCGTTGAGCTCTACACGCTCACGAAGTCGTTCTCAATGGCGGGGTGGCGCGTGGGTTTCTTGGTCGGCAACGCCGAGATCGTCGCCGCGCTGACGAAACTGAAGAGTTACCTCGACTACGGCACCTTTCAGCCCGTGCAGATCGCCGCGATCGTCGCGATGAACGAAGCGGTGGACTACCCCGAGCAATTACGCATGATCTACCAGTCGCGACGCGATACATTGATCGACGGCCTGCGTCGCGTGGGGTGGGACGTGGTTCCCCCACGAGGCTCGATGTTTATCTGGGCACCGATTCCCGATCCGTACCGCGAGATGTCGTCGCTGGAGTTCTCGAAGTTCTTGATCGAAGAGGCCGACGTCGCGACGAGCCCGGGCGTGGGCTTTGGCGGCGGGGGCGACGGACACGTTCGCTTCGCCCTCATCGAGAACGAGTTGCGCACGCATCAGGCGGTGCGAAACTTGAAACGCGCCCTCACGAAACTTGGGTAGTCCCTAGGGCAGACCGGCACCGGGCACTCGAACATCGACGACTTCGATTGTGCCTTGCGTCGAGTTGGCGATCTTGAAGCGATCACTGGTCGGGGCCGCCATCACAAAGAGCGTTGCACGATTCGCTCCACCGAGCGCGCACGCGAAGGCCGTCTGGGTCGTCTCCGCGACACCGGTGATCTCGCCACCTTCACTGACGCGAAGGCACTGATTGGTGAGGGCGTTTGCGAGCCAGATCTGGCCATCGGCGTCGAGGCACATGCCGTCGGTGGCGACAAAATCCAACTGAGCCCAGACGCGTCGATTCGAAAGGGTGCCGTCAGCGTTGATGTCAAAGGCGGTCAGACGAAACGTCATGGTCTCGCCGACGATGAGCGTCTTCGCGTCGGGAGTGATCACGGTGCCGTTCGGAAAAGCCAGGTCGGGGACGACCTGGAGCACGTCGCCCTCGGGACCGAGGACCACGAGGTTCGTCGTGGGCGGGGGCGACGCGAGCATCCCTTCGACCCCGACGTCACGCAACATGACGTCGAGATCGAAACCGAAGTTGCCCACGTAGCTGACGTCGCTCGCCGAGACCACCATGTCGTTGGCCCAGAATCCGCAGTAGGGCGAGAGGTCGGCGAAGAGCGTTTCATTCTCGCCGTGAAAACGAAGGACCCGGTGATCCGTCATCGAAACGCAGAGGAGATCACCGCTCGTCGTCCACCCAAGACCCGCCGGTTGACCAGGAACAACGTGCTCGAGCTTCTCTTCGGTGCCGGTTTCGTCGAGGGAGTAGACCCCGTGACGATAGAAGTCCGAGTACCACAGTCGACCGTCGTGCCAACGCGGCCCTTCGCCAAAGGCCAGTCCTTCGCGCAGTACTCGCGTGACGTGGTGCTCCATGGTCCCCCCGATTCGCTGGCCCGAAACTACTCTCTACGCGCGTTCGAGCGCGCGACGCCATGCTTCGTAACCGGCGTCGACGAAGACGGGATCCTTGGGTTGAAAGCGCGCCACGCCGCGCCAACGCTCACTGAGTTCGTCGAGCGATGACCAAAGTCCGACTTCGAGTCCCGCGACGCTGGCCGCGCCACGCGCCGTGGCCTCGAGGGTGGAACTGCGCAGCACGTCAACGCGGGAGTTCGTCGCCTGGAGTTGGAGGAGGAGGTCCATCGCCGCGGCGCCTCCGTCGGCGCGGAGTTCTCCCAGCTCGAGTCCGCCGTCGCGAAAGGAGTCAGTGATTGCGCGCACTTGGTAGGCGAGCGCTTCGACGAGCGCGCGGGCGATCTCACCCTTGCCGACGCTTCGACTGAGTCCCATGATCGCGCCGCGCGCGTCGGCGTCCCAGAAGGGTGAGCCCAGTCCCGTGAAGGCCGGCACGAACTGGATGCCCGCCGAGTCGTTCACCGAGAGAGCGAGCGACTCGAGATCACTGGACGACTTCATGAACCCGAGGTCGCGCAGCCACTGCACGGCGGCCCCGGCCACGAAGGCCGAGCCCTCGAGCGCGTAGGAGGTGGACCCGAAGGCGCCGAGGTCCCAGGCGACGGTGCTGAGCAGTCCATTCACGACGCTCGGTATCTTGTCGCCGGCGTTCGCCAGAAGGAACGCGCCGGTGCCGTAGGTGGCCTTCACGAGTCCCGGTGCAAAACAGGCTTGACCGAAGAGGGCGGACTGTTGGTCACCTAGGACACCGGTCACGGGGACACCCGCGAGCTCGGGGACGACGTCACCGCTCACGACGGCGAACGAACACGCCGACGCTCGCACGTCGGCGAGCATCGCGCGCGATACGCCAAAGAGCGTCATCATGGCCGGCGACCAGTCGAGCGTCGCTAAGTCCATGAGCAAGGTACGTGAAGCGTTGGATGGCTCGGTCACGAAGACACCGCTCTCGACACCGCCCGAGAGCGTCCAGAGGAGCCACGTATCGATGGTCGAGAAACTCGGACGGAGCGCGTCGTCGGCGAGCCCGCGCTCGAGCATCCACTTCATCTTCGTCGCCGAAAAGTACGAGTCGAGAACGAGTCCGGTGGTGGCGCGAACGGTGTCCCCGTGGCCCTCGTCTTCGAGGTCGCGACAGAGTGCTGCGGTGCGGCGGTCCTGCCACACGATGGCCCGTTGAAAAATGTCGCCGCGTTCGCGGTCGAAGCCGACCGTTGTCTCTCGTTGATTCGTGAGACCCAGCGCCGCGATGTGGTGACCCGCGTCACGCACGCGCGAGGCAACGTCTCGCAGCGTCGAAACGGCCAATCTAGTGATCTCGTGCGGGTCGTGCTCGACCTCGCCCGGGGCAGGAAAGTACTGGGTCAACTCGAGGTAGGAATCGTCGACGACTTCGAGGTCCGGGTCGAAAGCCACCGTCCGCACCCCCGAGGTACCCGCGTCGAGGGCGAGGATCAGCTCCATCCGGGTCAGGCTATCGAGGGAAGCGGGGGCGGTATTGGGGCCTAGACTGGACTTCCGAGGAATCTGAAAAAGTATTCAAAATAGTAGTTGACAAGTTGTAATTACAGTGCTGTAATAACACAGCATCTTGCGATGAGAAGTGGCGAAGCCACTACATCTTGTGGCTAGGGGAGAATGGGGCCATTAACCTTGTCTTCTCGACTCCACGTCGCCGGACGCGTGTTCTTAGTGTCGGTTAGTGGACAGGAAAAGAGAGAGAAATGGCCATCGCACCTCAGCGACTCGGGATTGGAATTCGTCGTTTTTT
>PLNQ01000164.1 GCA_003141815.1 Acidimicrobiaceae bacterium
ACCACTCACGAACTTTCAACTGCTTTAGGCCCGTGGCGTTCGTGCGCGCGTCACGAACCGCGAAAGAAGATGACTCCACCGCCGTCACGCGACCGCCCGGGCCCACCAACTTCGCCAGGGGTACCGCGAAGAGCCCAACACCACTGAAGAGATCAACCACGTCGTCACCCGAATTAACGTTCGCGAGCTCCAGCACCGAATCAAGGAGCACGCTCGGCGCATCACGATGTGATTGCCAAAACGAAAGCGGACCCACCGAGAACACGTGATCGCGTACCGCGACGCGTGAGTGCGTCGAGGGTTCGAGCGGCGCTCCGGTCAGTGAACGTAACTCGTAGTTGGTGCCACGCTCACTCTCGCGACGCGCCACGGCGAAGGGCTCACCGTTACCAATGGCTCGAAGCTCGACCTCGCTGATGCCCCGCCAGGTAGAGCGAAGCGCTGACTCGAACGCCTCGTTGGCTATCCAGCACGCGTCAATGGCGACGAGGTCGTGCGAACGAGCAGCTCGCAGGCTCAGTTGACCGTCTTCGTCGACCGCACAGCGAAGTCTCGTTCTTGAGCCTTTTACTGCACCGGGCGTCGGCGTCACCTCAACGTCAATCTCGATTCCGGCGATTCGTTTGAGATGCTCGGCAACCAGTGATGCCTTCCACGAGCGTTGTGCGCTCGATGAGGCGTGTTGCAGATCGCAGCCGCCGCATCCTCCCGGATGCGCGTAGGGACACGGTGCCGTGACGCGATCGGGGCTCGGGTCGAGTACTTCAATGGCGTCGCCACGGTAAAAACTCGACGTCGTTTCGTTCACCTGGACTCGAACAAGTTCCCCCGGCAACGAATGACGCACGAAGATGACGCGTCCGTCGTCGGCTCGCCCCACGCCGCCACCGGTGGCCGGACGATCGATCCTCACCGTCATTATCTCGTTGGACGAGCGCTCACTCACGATTATTACCTAGCCAACACGACGTAAGAACAGATCGACGAGTTCCTGGGCCCGTGCGCGCGCCGCCGGCGTCTCTCGCGCCGTTTCGCTCAACAACGCCTCGAGGTCGAGTCCGAGGTTTCTCGCGTCCTCCTCGTCGGCGGCCAACCACTCTTTCAGTTGCGCTTCGTCGATCTCGGGATGGAACTGCACGCCAACGTTGTCCCCAATGGCAAAGGCCTGCACCGCGCGCGGCGAGGTCGCCCACAGCTCCGCCGAGGCTGGCAAGGTGCAGTGATCGAAGTGAAATTCGAACCAGGGCCCTCGCGGTAGTTCGACGTCGGCCACGACGTCAATCTCGAACCAGCCGATTTCGCCGTCCGACGCCCGACGTACGTCCCCGCCGTAGTAGCGACAGAGGGCCTGGGCGCCGAAACAGATGCCCAGAATGGGAAGCGAGCGCTTCTCGGCGTCGCCAATGAGGGCCAACTCTCGGTGAAACCACGCCGCCTCGACCTCTTGGTCGTACACCGCGCATTTCGAACCGAGAATGACCATCGCGTCGTAGCCGTCGAGTGACGGCGTCAGGCTGGTCTCGTCCATCATGACGAGGTCGACCTCGTAGCCACGGGCTTCAAAGGCCTCGCCCACGAGTCCCGGACTGTCTTCGAAGTGGTGACGGAGTGCGAGTGCGCGTGACATGGTGCCTTCGACTCTAGCGAAGGAGCCCGAGAACTCCTTCGCTCACGCGTCCGGCACTGACCATCCAAGTGACTCCGCGATCTCCTTGCACGTCGGACAGATCGGGTACTTCTTCGGGTCTCGACCGGGAACCCAGACCTTGCCACACAACGCGCGTACGGGCGTCGCGTTTATCATTCCCTCGACGACGGAGTTCTCCAGCGCCACGAACTCTCCGTTTTTCGGGGTGTACCCCTCGAGCACCAAGTGCGTAAATCGCTCGTGGTCGCCGTCGTCGAGCCGCGTTGTCGACTCGACGACTACGTCGGTCTCTAACTGAACGCTCACGTCGAACAATTTAGTCAGAAGACGTAGTGTTTGTATGCCATGAAGCGCCGTCGCCGACCATTGCCACCCACTCGCCCACTGGGTCGCGTCGCGTCGCATTTCAAGAGCGACGGCGCGCCGAAGAACGCCTACCGCACCGAGCGCGAGGCCCAGAGCGCCGCGCAACTGGCGTGGACACTGAACGACGCCGACCTCAACGCGTACCGATGCGACTACTGCCACCAGTGGCACGTCGGCAAGCGCTTTCGCGACGATTAGCGAAACATTTGAAAAACGGGCAATATGGGGGGACTCGAAATGAAAGGTCTCCCATGTCGGTTCAGGCGTACATCTTGATTCAGTCCGAAATTGGTTCAAGCGAAAAGGTGGTCATGGCGACGCGCGCCGTCGTTGGCGTGCTGGAGTCCTTTGAAGTGACGGGTCCCTACGACGTCATCGTGCGCTGCGAGGCCGAGAGCGTGGACGATCTGGGAAAGTTCATCGTCGGCGCTATCCAAAAGGTGCCCGGCATTACTCGCACCCTCACCTGCCCCGTCGTCAACATCTAGCCAAAGGCTCCCGCGGCATATGGTGTCGCGGACCGCTCCTCACTCGTGGTCCACTGAACCAGTCCGTCGCACAAGCGTCGAGGAAGGACAGTGTCACGCTGGCGGATACTTCAGTCCATTCGTCGTGGGCCTTCGATCGTGCGAGCGTCCTGGTCGCTCGTACCCATAGGTCCCTTCAATGAAGCCGCTACGAGTTCGATGGGCATCGATTCGCGATTAGACCTTGGGCTTCGGCGTGACGTACTTGTCTCGCAATTTTTTCAGTACAGCAATGCTGTGCTCGAGTCCTTCCCACTGCGCCTGCACTAGGGCCTCGAGAGCCTCTTCACTTGCTTTGTGCGGAGAGTAGTAGTTCGTGGGTTTCACCAGGTCGGGCGGGAACGGTGAGGGCGCTATCGTAAAGGCGCCATTGAAATTATGGACCCCCCCGGTGCCGCGCTCTCGTTTAAAGGTGGTGCAGTACGGAAAACACATTTCAAGATTGACGTGAAGCTCAGCGGAGTGTTCGGACAGTATTTGGAACGCCGTGTAGATGTCGATGTTTCCTCGACCCAACGCTGCGCCGCTCACCAGCGCCGTGCCGCCTTCGTTGATCACCATGTGATCCTTGAAGTGCGTCGAGAAGGCGTGCGACGCCATTGCCCGAACTGCCGTGATCGGATCTTCCCAGGCCATCATCGAGTTCCCTGTGTCACAAAGCAGACCGACCCAGTCTGGCTGACCCACGAGCGTGATGAAAGTGATCATTTCTGACGATGTCTCGTACTCGTGGTTTTCGAAAGCTAAGCGAATCCGGTACTTTTCGAGAAACGGAACGACGCGACGCACTTCTATGGCCTGACTCTCCAGGAATTTCTCGTCGAATCGACCCAGGGGGTATCGAATGTACGTGCGAACGACACTCGCTCCCAGAGCTCGCGCCACTCGCAGCGCCGGAACCAGTTCCCGCAAGGAACTCCCGCGAGTATCCAACTCGCAGTAGAGTCCGTGGCGGTCAATGGTCGCTCTCACTCGAGCTAAGTATTCATCGGTGACACTCTCGAGGACCCCCCAACGAGGGTGAAGGTTGAAGTCGGGAACAACATTAATTTGCACGCCGTCGAATCCGTGTTGGCCCGCGAATTCGACAAAATCAAAAAGGTTCATGCGGCCGTGCTGGAACAAAAGGTGGCACGATTCAGTCTCTAGACCGATTTTCATGAGCCCCCCCGCTCCCAACGCGCGCTTTCCCTAAGAGTCATAACTCAGGTCATTTCCCAAGTGAAGTTCAAACTCGGGTGTTCCACGCGTTGCGATTTGCTGTTGCCGCACTGCCCAGTATCAGAATTGTTCATACCCATTTCAACACTACGCCGCCCATAGTCGAGAGGCGTCTGCGTCTCACTGGGCGTGACTCTGTGGCACTCGTCGCCGCGCAGTTCCACGTCGAAAGCCGCGGCACGACACCCGTCAATCCTTTTGCCACGACGCCGCCCGCTGGCGCCGCGAGGAAGCTCTTGGATTGCGAAGAACTTGGTCGTGAGGTCGACGTCTACGGCGACACCGTCAGTTCACGAAGGACCGCGTTATCACCAGTGCTGATTCGGACGAAAAACACTGCAGTTGGAATACCTGCTCACTCGGCTCGTCACGAACCCTGACTTCAGGGTCGCCACCATCTAGCCAAAAGCGCCCGCGGCACGAAGCATTTTGAGACGCTTATCGCTCACACCCCATTTCATTAAGCCCTCACGCGTCCCCGAGCCGGCCACGCGCGGCGGTGAACTCACGTGTGCCTTCGTTTTGGAGAAACGAGGCGCGGGCGAGGGTTGGATCGCTTCCTCGTTCGTAAAGACGTGTCGAGCAGTGTTGTAAGGATGACGCGCGGCCTCGGATGGTGACAGCACCGGTGTCACGCAAGCGTCCCCGTCGGCGAATATTTCGGTCCATTCGTCCCGAGTCTTTGATCGAAAGAGTGTCGCGAAACGTTCTTTCATCGCGGGCCACTGTGTACGGTCCATCTGGGCGGGTAAGTCGTCGCCGTCGAGTCCGAGCAGCAGCAGGAGTTCGTTGTAGAACTTGGACTCAATCGCGCCTACCGCGACGAAACGCTCGTCTTTGGTTTCGTACACCTCGTAGAAGTGTGCACCAGTATCGAGAATGTTGACGCCGCGCTCTTCCACCCAGAAGCCCGCGTTCATAAGAGCGTGGGTCATCGCCGTCATCGACGCCGTTCCGTCGACCATCGCCGCGTCGACCACCTGACCCTCACCACCACGCTGGACGGCGAACACCGCCGCGAGCACGCCAAAGACCAAAAATAACGCGCCGCCTCCGAAGTCGCCGACGAGATTGAGCGCCGGCACCGGTCGCTCGCCCGCTCGTCCAACGGGCCATAACGCGCCGGAGATCGCCTCGTAGTTAATGTCGTGGCCCGCGCGCGTGGCAAGAGGACCTTCTTGTCCGTAACCGGTCATGCGTCCGTACACCAGACGTTTGTTACGTTGCCACACGTCGTCGGGACCCAGTCCAAGTCGCTCCGTGACACCCGGGCGGAAACCCTCGACGAAGACGTCGGCTTGCTCGCAGAGCTCTAAGACGAGCTCGCGCCCCGCGTCACTCTTTAAGTCCAACGCCACCGAGTGCCGTGATCGATTCAAGACGTCCCAGGTGGTCGTGGCTTTCGCGTCGGGATCACCTCGTTCCAGACGCAAAACGTCCGCGCCCAAGTCGGCGAGCAGCATGCAGGCGTAGGGGCTAGCACCGATGCCGGCTAATTCGAGCACCTTCAGTCCCGCAAGTGGTCCACTCACGAAGTCAGTGTAGGTGAGCCCGACGCCGCGATTCGAGCTAGTCCCACCACAGATCGTGACCGAGCACGCCTCGCGCGATGAGACCGAGTTGGATCTGGCTGGTCCCTTCCACGATGGTGAGTTGACGAGCGTCTCGGTAGTACTGCTCGGTCGGGTGATCTTCCATGTACCCGGCCGCGCCAAGAAGTTGCACCGCGAGCCCCGAGGCCTTCACGGCGACCTCGGTGGCGTAGTACTTCGCCATCGACAGCATTGGCACGTACTCCTTGGTGTACTTGCCCTGATCGGCGAGCCACGCCGCGCGGTACGTCAAGAAACGTGCGGCTTCGATCTCGGTCGCGCACTTGGCAATCTCCCACTGAATCCCCTGAAACTCGGCAATGGTCTTACCGAAGGCTTCACGTTCTTTCACGTAGTTCGTGGCGTACATCAACGCCCCCTCCGCCAGGCCGAGACCTCGCGCCGCCACGATGGGCCGCATCGCATTAAGGGACTCCATCGCTAAGGCGAAGCCGCCACCTATGACCTGTCGTGGCCCAACCTTCACCTGGTCGAAGACAATCTCGGCGGTGTCGATTCCCTTGACGCCCATTTTCTTATCCACACGGGGCCGCGACACACCGGGCGTGTCGGCGTCAACGATGAACCCCCAAATATTGGCGTGATGGCGAAGCGCCGGGTCACCGAACTTGGCGAACACGACGAACCAATCGGCCTGCATTCCTCCAGAAATCCAACACTTTGTCCCGTTGAGTATGAAGCCGCCCTCGTGGTCCGGATCCTCGGTCGCACGCGTCTTCATGCCCGCAACGTCAGAGCCGGCGCCCGGTTCCGAAAGGCAAAAGGCCGAACGCTGTGCCCCGCTCGCGATACCCGGTAAGTAACGCTGCTTCTGGTCTTCGTTACCGGCGATCATGATCGGGCCCGTCGGTAGTCGCGTGAGCAGCAACATGAGACCGAGCACGTTCGAGTACTTGGTCACCTCTTCGATCGCGAGCGTGAGACCCATGATCCCCGCGCCCGAACCCCCGTACGCTTCGGGAATGCAGAGCCCGAGGAGGTCGGCCTTTTTGAACTCCTCGAAGATGTCCTGGGGATAGGTGCTCGTGGTGTCAATTTCTCTCGCGCGCGGCCTGATCTTGTCCTGCGCGAGGCGGCGCACGCTCTGTTGAAGCTCGAAGAGCTCGTCGGTTAGTTCGAAGTCCATATCCAGCAAGTTAGTTCGTGTTCTCAAGCAGATAAATCAGACCAGTTCACTTTTTCGTCACGAAAAATTCACCTTTTGTTCACTTTCCCGCTACCCTTAAGACATGTTCTCCAACGGCCTTTGGGCTTCCCATCTTCTGGCCGTGGGTTCTCCCAACATCGAAGGATTGACCCAAGTCCTCGAGTTGTCGGCCGCGTTCGTACTGTCGATGATCATAGGCATTGAGCGCGAGATCCAACAGAAGAGCGCCGGCCTTCGCACGCACACGTTGGTGGGTGTCGGCGCGGCACTGTTCATGTTGATCAGTAAGTACGGCTTCAACGACGTACTCGATCCGGGACGCATCATGCTCGACCCTTCACGAGTTGCCGCTCAAATCGTCTCTGGTGTTGGCTTTCTCGGCGCGGGGCTTATCTTCGTGCGTCGTGATTCCGTGCGAGGACTCACCACCGCCGCCGCAGTCTGGGTCACGGCCGCGATTGGTGCCGCCTGCGGGGCCGGACTGCCCATACTCGCCGTCGCGGCGACGTTCATCTACCTCATCGTGGCCATGGTCTTTCCGGCGATCTCTCGCCAACTTCCCCACTCGTCGTCAGTGATTTCGATCATTCGAATGCACTACCCCGACGGCAAAGGCGTGTTGCGAGAAGTTCTCGCTCTGGCCACGAGTCGAGGCTTCGCGATATCCGAAATTTCGACCGAAGCCCTTGGCTACCAGCGCACCCCCGGTGCCGACAAGACTCAATCCGTTGAAGAGGTTCCCATGGTCAGCGTGACGCTGCACGTTCGTGGCCAGGCCCTCGTCAATGATCTCGTCGCGGCACTCACCGAACTACCCGGCGTCGACGCGGTCCTCGCCGACGACGCGAACTTCGACGGCGAATAACGTTCGTCCGACCGGGCGCCGGTTTGCCGTGCCCGTGCGACGATGGGCGAAAAAGCCGTTTGGCGCTACGGCGTCGCGGCGGCGTCGGGTACCACGACTTCTTGTCGCGACGCGACGAGCACGTCACGCGCAACGATACTCAAGCGCACGTGAGTGCCGAGATCGATATCGGATCCCACGTCGCTGCGTACGTCGACGCGCACTGAGATGTCGCCAGTTTGAACCACTACGCGCGTCATCGCGCCGAAGAAGCTCTTTCGAGTAACGAAGCCCTTGCCCTCGGTATCGACCTCGATAGCGATATCTTCGGGTCGAAGCAGCGCGTCCGCGCCACCGGTTAGGGTGCTACCCTCACCGCTGCGCACCGGGCAACGTTGTCCAAAGACCACGACTTCCCCATTCGACACGTCAACGGGTACACGGCTCGAAATGCCGACGAACTGAGCGACGAAAGCGGTCACGGGACGCGCGTAGAGCTCGGAGGGCGGAGCAACCTGTTCGATGTGGCCGCGCGACATCACGCAGACCCGGTCGGCCATCGAGAGCACCTCTTCTTGGTCGTGCGTAACGAAGACGGTGGTGATCGCCAGGCGTTGTTGCAACAAGCGAATCTGGTCGCGAAGCTCGGCACGAACCATCGCGTCCAGGGCGGACAACGGCTCGTCGAGCAAGAGCACGCGAGGCTCGATGGCCAGGGCTCGCGCGAGCGCGATTCTCTGTTGTTGACCGCCGGACATCTGGTGGGGATACTTGGCCGCCTGATCAGCGAGACCGACCATCTCCAAAAGCTCTACAGCCTTTTTGCGACGTACCGACGACGACTGTTTGCGCATTCGAAGTCCAAAGGCCACGTTGTTGAGGGCGTTCATATTGGGAAAGAGTGAGTAACTCTGAAAGACCATTCCCATGTCGCGCTTTCGAGCGCTGACATCCGACAGATCCACACCGTCGACCACGACGCGACCGCTGTCGAGCAACTCAAAGCCCGCCAGTACGCGGAGTGCAGTCGTCTTGCCACACCCCGAGGGTCCGAGCAGTGCCATGAACTCACCGGGCTCGATCTTGAGCGTAAACCCGTCGAGCGCTCGAACGGCACCAAACGTCCGCACCAGGTTTTCCAGACTCACGGCCGCCCCGGCGCCCGCCGTTGGCTGCACCATCGAGTTGGTCATGGGAGTATCTTTCATCTGGGTCATTACGTGCCCAACTTTCTACGTGAACGGCGGGACTGTGAACGGTCGAGCGAAACTACGAGTACCAGCAGAATCCACGTACCTACGAGACCCAACATCGACGCCGCCACTTGTATGTGACCGTTAGAGGACGTGTTGAACTGAACGATCCACACCGGGATCGTCGTCCAAAGATCAAGGCTCGCCATGGTGTACTCGCCAAAAACCAGCGCCAAAGTGAGCACCGTGGCCGAGAGCAGCGCCGGACGGATATTCGGAAGTATGACCCGCCAGAGCGTCTTGAACCAGTTTCCGCCGAGCGAACGCGACGCTTCAGTGAGCGTCTTGAGATCAATCGCACCGAGACCTGCGTCGAGTGAGCGATAGACGAAGGGCATGGCGAGGATGACGTACATGAAGCTGAGAAGATACGGTGACGCCTTGGCCCACTGGGGAAACGCACCGAGAACCCCAACGATCAGCACGATGGGCGGAATGACAATTGGCAACACCGTCACCACGTCGAGCAGTCGGCGCAACCGAGGCACTCTGACGTGGACGTAGATCGACGTCGGGACCATCAAGACCGTCGATACCACCACTGTCGCGAGCGCAAGTTTGAGCGATAGCGTGAGCGCGGCGGTGAATCCGGGCGCCGACGGCAGATCCCTAAAGGCTTGGTCGGACAAGTGACCAGCAACATTCTCAAAGGAGAATTTGAGTCCCGCGTATATCGGAATCAAGAAGTAGACCCCGGCGAGGACGAGAACGACCAGACGCCACCAACGAATTCTCCGGCGCCGCGTCAGCGAACCCGAGGAGAACTCGGCGACGGGTTCACTCTCGACCGCCTCGACTTCGAAGATGGAGCCGGGGCCGCCTATTGGAGCCATTTCGACGCCCTCTTTCGAACGAGACTGTAGACGATCATGGTGATCGCAAGGATTATCAGCATCCCAAAGGCGATGGCGTAGCCGACGTGGGTCTGACCTGCGATGACGTTACCGTTCAAGAAGTTGCCGATTTGAATTGGTGAAAGAGCGATGAGGCCGAGCGTCAGTGTCTCCGCGGTGGCGTACGCCGCGAAGGCGCTACCGAAGAGCAGGAGCATCCCGCCGAGAATCGAGGGCAGCAACACCGGAACGCCGACGTGGAGCCAGTACCTCCAACTCGAGGCGCCCATGTTCTCCGCCGCCTCGCGCCAATTCGCACGAAGGCCCCCGAGCGCCGGCGTAATCACGAGCACCATCAATGGAAGTTGAAAGTACATGTACACGACTAATACCCCGGAGAACGAGTAGAGATTGAAGCCAATACTGGTGA
Organism: Acidimicrobiaceae bacterium; assembly: GCA_003141815.1. GTDB lineage: Bacteria > Actinomycetota > Acidimicrobiia > Acidimicrobiales > RAAP-2 > RAAP-2. The sequence goes on from PLNQ01000164.1 coordinate 9,883, forward strand.
GTTTGATGCCGAGGTCCTGGAGCCAGTAGGTGAGCACGCCCGTCGAACCCAGGGTCGCGATGAAGATGAACGTCAAGTTGATGCCACCGAAGTTGGCGAGTACGCCCGAGGCGGTCGCGCTGAGTCGCCGAAGAGTATTGCTCTTCGACGTTTGAATCGCGTAGGCCAAAAAGACTCCCAGGACACCGGGAATCAATGCCGAGAGCAGACCCAGTTTGAGGCTGTTTTCAAAACCGGTGAGGAAGACGCCGTGCACGATTTCGTTGACGTTACTAAGCGTCCACCCACCAGAATCTCCACGAAAGGCTTCGTAGATAACGGCCAGGGCTGGTATGCCGAGGCCGAGGACGGTGTAGATGACAAAAGGAGCCATCGCGAACGTCGGCTCACATCGTCGAAGAAACCTTCGGAGTTTTGAACTTCTGCTGAACGTCGCTGTTTCGGATCCGGGTACCGATGTACCCGGGTCCGAAACAGCGATCCCACTGTTTGACATGAGTCAATTCAGTCCGCGCTAATTACTTACCCACCTGCGCAGCCCACGTGTTGTTGACAGCGGTTGCTGCGGCCGTAATTTGCTGGTTCGTGGGGAACAGTGGCGTCTGACCTTTGGGTAACGCAGGCAACGCCGCCACCAACGACTTAGTCGCTGTGCCGTGCGCCTGCATGTACGCCAGTTCAGCGGGGCGAGCTCCACCCTTGAGCCAGAGGTTTTGACCGGTCACCGAGTACAGGTACTCCTCAAAGAGCCGTGCCGCCGCCGGGTTTGGCCCACCAGAGTTGATGCCCTGGGTGTAGTACTCCCCCAGCAGCACGTCGCTCGGAAGGACGACCGTCCAACCTGGCACAGCGATACCGCCGTTCGCCATGAGGTAGTCCCACCAAATGATGACGTTCGTCGTTCCAAGTTGCGCCGTGGTCGAGCTCGCGATGGTATTGACGAACGCGCCATTCTTATTGAGTGTCGCGAAGAAGCTCACGCCCGGTGCGACGTTGCTCAGCGATCCACCGTTGGCCACCGCGGCTGCCAGCACACCCCCTAGGGCCGAGTTCGACGTGAGCGGGCTGTCGTTCAGTCCAATTTTGTAACCGTTCGCGCCAGTATCGGTCAACATGGCCTTGAATGAAGTGGGGCACGTGGTGACGGTCTTGGGGTTGCAACCAATGGCCACGTAGCCGCCGTAGTCGTCAAACCAGTAACCGCCAGCTTGCCTCAAGCCGGCAGGTATCTCGTTCCAGGTCTGAACCTTGTACGGAGCGAGCAAACCTTCCGACTTCGCCGTTATGGCGTAACTCGTGCCGACGTCGATGACGTCGGGGTCGCTGGAGCGACCCTTGTCTGAATTAAGGGCCTGAATCTCTGCGGCACTCGAGCCGTTGGGGTTCTCCGAGTTGATCTTGATGTGGTACTTCTTCTCGAAGTCCTTGATGATGTTGCCGTAGTTCGCCCAGTTGGCCGGCAACGCAATAACGTTCAACTTCCCTTCCTTCTTGGCAGCGGTGACGAGCGCCTTCATCGAAGTTGAACCGCTCTTCGTAAGATGCGTCACTTTCGACCAGTTCACACTCGTCACTCCCCCGGCGGCCCCTGAACCAGCGGAGATGCCAATGGCGACCAAACTCGCCACCGTCGTTCCGGCTAGAAGTGCCGTCTTAATCTTCCTCAGTGCCATAAGCACTTCCTCCCTAAATTTCAAGCCGCCGCATTGGTCGCTCGCCGAAAGACTATCGGCACTGTGCCACGCGCCGCAATCG
>PLNQ01000042.1 GCA_003141815.1 Acidimicrobiaceae bacterium
TGCGACCGTGCCTCGAACTCTCCGGGGACCTGGGCTTCGTGCTCGATGAACTCGGTCACCACGACGTGCTCCAATTGCTGGTTGAGGGCGGTCCGACGACCACGAGCGCCTTCCTTGACGCCGGACTCGTCAACCACGTGGTCTGGTATCAGGCCGCGGCGTTCGCCGGTGGCGAAGGGACGCTCGCGGCACTGCGGGGACTCTCGACCCCTACGATGGAAGCCTTACGGCGAGGTCGGATCGTCGACGTGCGACGCATCGGCGAAGACATTCGCATTGACGTGGAGGTTTAGTGGCGTTATCAACGATCGAAGAGGCGATAGAGCAGATTCGTAACGGCGGCATGGTGGTCGTCGTCGACGACGAGGATCGCGAGAACGAAGGCGATCTGATCATGGCGGCCGAGGACGTCACGCCTGAGAGCATGGCGTTCTTCCTCGAATTCACCTCCGGCGTCATCTGTGCGCCGATTGAGAGTCAGCGCGCCGATGAGCTGCAGTTGCCTCTCATGGTGTTAGCCAACACCGAGGCGCAGCGAACGGCGTTCACGGTATCGATCGACTTCCGACACGGCACGACGACCGGCATCTCGGCCCACGACCGCGCGATCACTATTCGCGCCCTCGTCGACCCCGCGACCCGTCCGAACGATCTCAATCGTCCCGGTCACATCTTCCCCCTGCGCTACCGCGAGGGGGGTGTCCTCGAACGGGCCGGTCATACCGAAGCCGCGGTGGACCTGAGTCGTATGGCGGGCAAGTACCCGGCGGGCGTGCTCTGCGAAATAGTCACCGAGGACAAGTCCGACATGGCGCGACTGCCCGAACTCGAGATCTTCGCGAAGCGTCACGAACTACCCATCATCACCATTGCCGACCTCATTCGTTATCGCCGCCGGCACGAGAAACTCGTGCGACGCGTCGCCGAATCCTCGTTGCCCACCGAGTTCGGTCAGTTCCAAGCTCACGTCTTCGAGAGCGTGCTCGACGGCGAGCAGCACATCGCGCTCGTCTACGGCGACATCGAGAACGTGGACAAACTTTTGGTGCGCGTTCACTCGGAGTGTTTGACCGGTGACGCGCTCGGATCACTGCGCTGCGACTGCGGACCCCAACTGCGCATGGCGTTGGCGAAGGTGGCGGCCGAAGGCGCGGGCGTGATCGTCTACCTACGTGGCCAAGAGGGCCGGGGCATCGGTCTCGCGCACAAGATTCGGGCCTACGCGCTCCAAGAAGACGGTCGAGACACGGTGGACGCGAACCTCGAACAGGGCCTGCCAGTCGACTCTCGTCAGTACGGCACGGGGGCGCAGATCCTGGTGGATCTCGGGGTGACCTCGATGCGCCTCATGACCAACAACCCCGTGAAGTACGGCGGCCTGGAGGGTTTTGGCCTGAACATTGTCGAACGCGTACCCCTCGAGAGCAGCCCGACCCCGTTCAACATCGACTACCTCCGGACCAAGCGTGAACGTATGGGTCACCTCCTCGAGGGACTCGATGACGTCGAGTAAGGACACGGCGTTTAACCCCGACGCGACGGACGCGCTTCGTGCCCGCGCTGGCGAGTACCTTGAAGGATCCACCGGCGCCACGGGCGTTCGGGTGGCGATCGTCTGCGCGCGATTCAACGGGGCGATCACGACGCGTCTGCTTGAGGGCGCGCTCGGCGCCTTGGCGGAATCTGGCGTTGATCGACGCGATATCTCCATCGGGTGGGTGCCGGGAGCTTTCGAGATTCCCCTCATGGCCCTGGCGTACGCCGACGGAGATCGACCATTCGACACGGTGATTACGTTGGGTGCCGTCATTCGCGGCGACACCGGTCACTACGAGATCGTGGCCGGCGAGTGCGCACGTGGGGTGCAAGACGTCCAATTGAGCACGCGCGTTCCGGTGATCTTCGGTGTGCTCACTGTCAACACTGTCGACCAGGCGCTCGAGCGTTCGGCGCCCGGCGAGACCAACAAGGGCCGTGAGGCGGCACTGGGTGCGCTGGAGATGGTGAGCGTGTTGCGCCAAGGTTCACTCGCGAGTTCGTGAACGTGCTCGGCGTGGTTCACTCCTTCGACGACCGTCGTGGGGACGGGTTCGTTCTCAGTGACGCGGGCGAGACCTTCTACTTCCACTGCGTATCCATCAGTGACGGATCTCGTCACGTCGACGAAGGCGAACGAATATCCGCGCGCCGAAGTGTCGGCCACCGAGGCCACGACGAACTGGTGGCGCTCGCGCGATTGGCTTGACGGCGATGGAGTAGGCGCAAGAGACGCGCGAACTTTACGTCGAACGTTTAGTTCGATTCTCCTTGGCCACCATTTGACTTACCGTACGCTACTGGGCTCAGGGCCAAGCGCGGTGAGAGCCGCACTTCGCGTGGTGGCGGCTTGGATAATGGCGGCTTCAAAGACTTGTCGCGCGGCACTTCGCTGCGCGGATGTCGTCGCCATCGTGAGAGCGCTCTGGTAGGTGGTTCGAGCTTGGGTCACGGCAGTGCGAAAGTCGACCTGAATGGCGCGACGGGCCGCGAGGTAGGCGGCGTCGGCTTGGCGCGAGGCCTTCGTCGACGACGATCCCTGGCCGCCGGACCCGGCGGACGCGAGCACGGGCGTGCTGAGCCCCAACGCGGCGACAATGCCCAGCGCGATGAGCCCTCGCGTAGCCAACTTCCTCATGATCAGAGCGTACCGAATGAAAGTAAGAAAGAACTGTGAAGTGACTGTCGAAACGTTGTGAAGTCCCTCATTCGCGACGACTGATGCCCCTACGCGCCAGACAGTACGCTCACCCTATGGCGGTTCGACCGTGACGACCATTTTGATCATTGACGACGAACCGGGTGTTCGTGACCTGCTCCAAGACGCGTTGGGCAACGCCGGCTACCAAGTCGAGTGCGCCACGAACGGCGCCGACGGACTGGACCAGTTGCGACGACGCAGCGCGGACCTCTGCATCGTGGACATCAACATGCCCACCATGAACGGTTTTGAGTTCATGGAGAAACTGAGAGCCCACGACGCCAAGACGCCGGTACTGATGCTCACCGCGCGTGATTCGGGTGACGACGTCGAACGGGGACTTCGTGTGGGCGCCGACGACTACGTTCGAAAGCCCTTCAGTCTCGAGGAGTTGCTGTTACGTGTGGCGGCGATCCTTCGACGCTCGGGAATTGACCAAAACGACGATCACGTCCTCATCTGTGGTCCGCTCGTCATGAACATCGATCGTCACGTCGTCACCCTCGACGCAGACGAAATCGAACTCTCCGCGACGGAGTTTCGCCTCCTCGAAGTTCTACTCGAACACCAAGATCGCGTGGTGACGCGCGAACAGCTACTGCGTCAAGTCTGGAACATTGACTTCGACTCAGAGACCTCCGTGCTCGACACGTACATCTCGTACGTCCGACGCAAGATCCACCACGACGACTTCGCACCCATCACCACGATTCGAGGTGTGGGCTTCAAACTGGTGGACCAGGCCGCTCGCTAGTGAGGATTGCCACACGCCTCACCCTCCTCTTCGTACTACTGACGTTGCTGGTGTCGTTTACCGTGGGATGGTTCGCGGTCGCGATGAGTTCGCGGGCGCAGTACGCGACGCTCGACAGCTCGATCAACTCCGTGGTCGACAGCGGTCTGCGTAATCCCAATACCGCCCTCAATAACGCGCTCTACGTCGTGCAGCGTGACGGCTACTCCCTCACGCTTGACGTGATCGACCCGTCAGGTGGGGTCACGCAGGTCAACACGCCAACGGGAGCACTGAGGCGTCATCCGACCATCGCCAACGTCAAGGCCTCACTCACGCGCGTCGTCGGCGTGGACAATCTGCCGGGCTTTCAGATTCGGTCGCTCAACGTGGGCGGCGGCGACTATCTCGTCGTCGCCGGTTCGACGTCGGGGATGAAGAAACAAGACCAGCACTTGGCGCTGCTCGTCGCCAGCGCCGCCGTGGTCATCGCCCTGCTCGGACTGGTACTCGCGCGTGAGGTGATGCGCCGCGACCTTCGATCGATGGAGCGTCTCATCGACTACGCCGGCGACGTGGCCGGCGGGGATGAGACGGGTCCCGTGCCGGCGAGCGAGGGGAGCCGGGACCTGAAGGAACTTCGCGAGGCACTAGTGATCATGGTGACCGCGCTGCAAGAACGCATCGCGCTCGAAGCGCAGAACGCGAACGCCATGCAACAGTTCATCGATGACGCGTCGCACGAACTGCGCACGCCACTCACGGTCGTGAAGGGCTACAACGAACTCCTCGCCAGCGGCCACGCGAGTCTCGAACAGCAGGCTCGTGCCGTCTCGAGGATGCGCAGCGAGGTCGAACGCATGGAGGAACTCGTGCGGGACCTCTTGTTGCTCGCCGAACTTCGTGAGGCGCCCCACCACGAAAAGCAGTTGGTCGACCTGAGCGAGCTGCTCAAGACCCGCGTGCGCGAGTTCGCCCTCGACCACCCCGAACGAGCGCTGACCAGCGTGATCGAGGGGGGGATCACCGTTCGTGCTCGCGGTGACTTCGTCGATCGCCTCGTCAGCAACGCCTTCAACAACGTGCTGCGTCATACCAAGAGCGACGCGCCCCTTCGCGTGACGCTCGACGGAACCCCACACGAGGCGTCACTCGTTATCGAAGACGGGGGAGCGGGACTGCCGTTCTACGGTGTACGCCCCCAACGCTTCCAGCGATTCGACGATTCACGTTCTCGCGAGACAGGCGGTTCGGGTCTCGGGATGAGCATCATGGCCGACGTCGCCGAGTCACTCGGCGGCACGATGACGACGGCACCGAGTTCACTCGGTGGGCTGGCCCTGCGATTCGTGTTGCCGCTCGCGGTGTCGGGGAGGTCTAGCTCAGGTGGCTGAGGAACTCGTCGCGCGTACGTAGGCCTGTTGCACTTCCGCCAGAGCGCTGCGGTAGAGATCGACGTGCTCGCCGAGTCGTTCGCCACCGGCGTTCACCATGGCAACAAGGGTGTCGATGACCAGTGAGGCCCCGTCGAGATCAGGGGGAGTCGCGCCCAGGCGTAGGGCGGCCACCTGGACCAGGACGAAGAGGTGGTTGCCAAGAATCGCCTCGACGGGCGCGGCGCGCAGGTACGCGACCTCGTCGGCTTCGTTGAACTCGGGCTCGGCTGGTTCATCGCTCACGCGAACCAACGTAGCGTTTCGAGGGTCGGCGTGAGCCGGGACGCTGGTCTGGTAACGTGGTTGGGCAGTTCAGCAAGCGAGGTTGGCTAGGCCAACGTCCACCTGGCCACCAACGTGCGTCCGGGTTCCAGGGAGTTTCGCGCCTCGCTTGCCGTGGCGACACCATAGTGGTGTCGCGAAGAGCAAGGAGTGAGTTATCGCAACAGTGCCTGGAGACCACCGCGTCAATGACCGTATTCGTGTCGACACCGTTCGTCTGATTGACCAAGAGGGAAATCAGCGCGGCGTGATGGCAACGCGTGACGCGTTGGCGTTGGCGAGAAGCCTCGATCTGGACTTGGTGGAGATTGCGCCGACTGCGCAGCCACCCGTGTGCCGCATCATGGACTACGGCAAGTTCAAGTTCGATGAGGCCCAAAAAGCCAAGGAGTCGCGACGAAAGACTCTGAACGTGGGCGTCAAGGAAATGAAGTACCGCCCGAAGATTGGTGCGGGCGACTTCGACACCAAGACGCGTCTCGTAGAGAAGTTTTTAGGCGAAGGTCACAAGGTCAAGGTCACCATCATGTTTCGCGGTCGCGAGTCGGCCCACCCCGAGTTGGGCAAGAAAATTCTCGATCGTATCGTCGAGAAGCTCGAGGACGTGGCCAGAGTGGAGTCCGCACCCAAACTCGATGGTCGCAACATGATCATGGTGCTCGGTCCGGACAAGAAGTCCAAGCCCAAGATTGTTGAAAGTTCGAAAGTAGTTGTCGTTCAAGAAGAGTCGCCAGTAGGCGCAGAAGTTTCGCTAGAGGAGGGCTGAAATGCCAAAGATGAAGACAGACAGTGGTGCGAAGAAGCGCATCAAGGTCACGGGCAGCGGCAAGCTGCGTCGCCGCAAGGCCTTCCGTGGCCACATCATGGAGAAGAAGTCGTCAGTGCGAGCTCGGCGTCTGGGTCGCGAGACCGAGATCGCGCCGGGTTCCGTGAAGCACGTGAAGCGCATGTTGGGTCTGTAGAGAGAACGAGTTAGGAAAGAGGAAGTGCCATGGCACGAGTAAAGAGGGCCGTAAACGCCAAGAAGCACCACAAGGCAGTTCTCGAAGAGGCGAAGGGTTACTACGGCGATCGAAGCCGTACCTTTCGTAGTGCGAATCAGGCGGTGCAACACGCCGGGGTCTACGCGTTTCGAGACCGTCGCGCGCGCAAGGGCGAGATGCGCAAACTTTGGATTCAGCGCATCAACGCGGGTACCCGGTCGCACGGCATGAGCTACAGCCGATTCATCGCGGGGCTCAACGCCGCGGGTATCGAAGTCGACCGTCGCATGCTGGCGGATCTGGCCGTGAACGACGCCGGTGCCTTTGGCGCGATCGTCGTCCAGGCCAACGCCGCACTGACCAAGTAGCACGCTGATCGAGGCCTTGGGGTCGTCACACCAGAGAGTGCGTCGACTCCGACGCCTCGTCCTAAAGCGCTCCCTTCGATGGAGTGAGGGGACCTGTGTCCTCGAGGGCCCCGACCTCGTGACGGCGGCCCTGGGCGCGTCGGTCGAGTTCGAGGCGATCTACGTCGATCCGATGCGTACGTCCCCGACGGCACTGGCGGCACTGGAGGGTCTCGCCGCCGCCAAGGGAGTTCGGGTCTTCGCCTTGGCCCCTGGGGTGCTCGAGCGCGTCGCCGACGCCACGACGCCGCAACCGGTACTCGGCGCGGTACGACTGCCCTTGGTTGACGTCGAGGCGATTCCCTGTCGTGGACTGGTGTTGGTCTTGGACGGCGTGAGTGATCCCGGCAACGCTGGCACGCTCATCCGCTCCGCGGACGCCGCGGGGGCGAGTGGCGTGGTCTTCACTGGACACTCGGTCGATCCCTTCAATCCAAAGACCCTCCGCGCGAGTGCCGGTTCGATCTTTCATGTGCCCGTCGCTCTGGACACGCTCAGTACCACGTTGTCGTCGTTCGCCTCTCGAGGGGCCACGACCTTCGCCACTGTCGTCCGAGGGGGAGTGAGTCATCGACTCATTGACTTCACGAAACCCGCCGTCGTTGTCATTGGCAACGAGGCGGTCGGACTCGACGAAGCATCGATCGCGCTCTGTGACGGCACGATCACGATCGAGATGGCCGGTGCGAGTGAGTCACTCAACGCTGGCGTCGCCGGGTCGCTCATCGCGTTCGAGGCTCTCTGGCAACGCGAAGACACGTCCTCAAGGCCCCCAACCCCTAGCCTTTAGAGGTTATGACCACCTCACCACTGGCGAGCCTCGCCGAGCAGACTTCTGAACTTCTCACCACGATCGAGGGACTGACATCCCTCGAGGCCCTGCGCGAAGCTGAAGCGTCGCTCACCGGAAAACGTTCGGTGCTCTCGAACCTGCAGAAATCGCTCGGGGCCCTCGAACCCGAAGAACGCAAGGCCGCGGGAGCCCAACTCCAAGAAGCTCGCCGCGTGGTTGAGTCGGCGCTCGAAGAGCGCAGGGCGCTACTGCTGCAGAGTGCTCGACTGGCTTCACTCGAAGCCGATCGCCTCGATCTCGGTGACGTCGTCGTGAACGACGTGCACTGGCGCCTTTCGATTGGCCACCCCGGGCTCGTCGCGCTGACGCAACGAGAGCTCGAGGACGTGTTCGTGGGCATGGGTTTCACGGTGGCAGACGGTCCCGAGGTCGAGAGCGACTGGTTCAACTTCGAAGCCTTGAATATTCCCCCCGCCCACCCAGCGCGAGGCATGTGGGACACCTTCTACGTCGATTTGGGCGAGCCCGAGACGGTGGTGTTACGCACGCATACCTCGCCAACGCAGATACATCTCATGGAGCAGGCAGTCGCGACGGACACGTTGCCAATTCACTCGGTGATGCCCGGACGCTGTTACCGGCGTGACACGCCCGACGCGCGTCACCTGATGGGTTTTCACCAAATCGAAGGACTGGTCGTCGACCGGGGCATCTCCTTTGGGGATTTGGCTGGCGTCATCGAAACCTTCACGCGCGCTTATTTCGGCCCCGACATCGCCTCGCGACTGCGTCCGGGCTACTTCCCCTTCACCGAACCCTCCGCCGAGTTCGAGGTGACCTGCACTATCTGTCGCGGCGAAGGGTGTCGCACCTGTTCCTTCACTGGGTGGATTGAACTCGGAGGCTGTGGGATGTTGGACCCCGCCGTGCTCGACGCGGTGGGTATCGACGGTGACGAGTGGAGCGGCTTCGCCTTTGGTTTCGGCATCGACCGTTGCGCGCAGATGCGCCACCAACTGGACGATATGCGCGCGCTGATCGAGAACGACACGCGTTTCCTGGAGCAGCTCTCGTGAAGATCGCACTCTCCTGGCTGCAAGAGTTCGTCGACCTCCCTGAGTCCCTCGACGAACTCCGTGTGATACTCGACGACCTCGGGCTCGTCGTCGACGGCATGGAACACGTCGGCGAAGGGCTCGGCGACGTGGTGGTCGCGCGCGTGGACGAGATTCGCGCCATCGAAGGCGCCGATCGAATTCGCCTGGTCGTCGTCGACGCGGGAAGGGGTCCGCTCGAGATCGTCTGTGGGGCCATGAACTTCGCCGTGGGCAACTTCGTGCCACTGGCTCCCGTGGGTGCCGTACTGCCTGGAGGCTTCGCAATCGCTGAGCGCACCATGCGCGGCGTGACGTCGCACGGGATGCTCTGTTCACCGCGCGAACTCGGTTTGGCCGACGACCATCAGGGTCTCATGTTGCTCGACGAACTCATCGATCCTCGTGTCGGTGAGGGAATTCTCGAGGCCCTCAAGATGATGCCCGACGTCATCTTCGACCTCTCGATTGAGATCAATCGTCCCGATGCATGGTCGGTCGAGGGCGTCGCGCGCGATCTCGCGACGAGACTGCGGCGTCCCCTACGTGCGCCCGCGCTCGCCGCCACAAATGACCCGACACCGTCGGACGCCTACGCCTCGGCGGGTATCGACGACCCCGATCTCTGTGGACGCCTCAGCGTGTCGGTCCTTCGCAACGTGAGGGTCGCGCCCTCACCCGCATGGGTCGCGCAGCGTTTGCAGAACGCGGGGATGCGACCGATCTCGAACGTGGTGGACGCCTCGAACTATGTGATGTTGGAACTCGGTCAGCCGACCCACCCCTACGACGCCGCGCACGTGTCGAAGCGAACGCTCAGAGCACGCCGCGCGCGAATTGGCGAAACCCTGACGACCCTCGACGGTGTCGAACGGGAATTGGCCAAGAGCGGCCGGGGTCTCGGTGACACGGGCGAAGACTGCGTCATCGTCGACGGCGACGACCGAGTCTTGGGACTCGCGGGCGTTATGGGCGGTGCGGCGAGTGAAATCAGCGAGCACACGACGGACGTGCTCCTCGAGGCCGCATTCTTCGACCCGATGACGATCGCGCGTTCATCGAAGCGCCACGGACTACGTAGTGAGGCGTCGAATCGATTCGAACGTGGTGTTGATCCACAGCTGGCCCTCCGTGCGGCGGCTCGATTCGTGCAGATCCTCTCTGAGAGCGTGCCCGGACTTACCTGGTTGTCGAACCCGCTCGACGTGTGGGGCAACGTGCCAACGCCGCCCACAATCTCGCTGCGTGACGCCGACGTCCAACGGCTCTTGGGCGTAACCATCGAACGCGACGAGGTCACGGAACTTTTGCGCGGCCTCGGCTTTGGCGTGAAGGAGAAGAAGCAGCACCTGAAAGTCACGGCACCGAGCTCTCGACTCGACGTGCGTGAGGGCGACCTCGGTCGAGCCGACGTGATCGAAGAAGTCGCTCGTCTCTACAGTTACCGACGCCTGCCCCGTCACAATCCAAGCTGGCCCGGACTGGGCTTTCTCACCGCACGTCAGCAACTGCGTCGACACGTGCGCGACGTCGTCGTCGACCTCGGTGCCACCGAAGCGTGGACGCCCACCCTTGGTAGTGACGCCGATTTCGACCTCCTACACCCGGGGGTCGCGCGCGTGCGCGTCACGAATCCATTGGCGTCCGACGAATCCGTACTACGCGCGACGATGCTGACCGGACTCGTTCGCGCGTGGGCCAAGAACTTTGAGCGCGGGACCGGTGACGTGATCCTCGGCGAGTTCGGTGTGGTCTTTCAACACCCGAGCGTGACCGCAACGCCGCGTGTGACGCGAGGCGGCAACGGGGGATCGTTGTCGTTGGCACTGCCGGCAGAGAACGAGCGCCTCACTGTCGTGTTGGCGCGACCGGAAGACGACGCGCGTAGTGCGGTAGCGCTATGGGATGTTCTCGCGCACCGCCTTGGCCTGGCCGACGTCGTCGTGCGATCGACGAGCGAGGCGCCACGAGGACTGCACCCGAGTAGAACGGCGTCGCTCGTTGACCGCGCGTCAGGAGCGCTGCTCGGATACGTCGGCGAAGTCGACGCGGATCTCGTGAACGCCGTCACTGCCGTACCACCGGTCCGTCGTCTCGGTGTCCTCGACCTCGACCTTGACGCATTGGCCGACACCGATTTGGCCACTCGGGCTTCATCGTTCGTGCAGGTCCCGAGTCGGTACCCCAGCGCGGTCATCGACCTCGCGTTCGTGACACCTCGGACGGTCAACGCCAGCGATCTGGCGCACGTCCTTCGTCGGGTCAGCGATCTCGTCGAAGAGGTCACCCTCTTCGACGTCTACGAGGGACCGGGACTTCGTGAGGGTACGCGCAGTCTGGCCTACAACGTTCGACTGAGCTCCGACGAGCACACTCTCAGTGACGACGAGATCACGCGAGCCCGAGCGGCCCTCATCGAGATCGCCGCGTCGCTTGGCGCGGTGCTTCGCTAGGGGGACGCCATCGATCACGCCGAGACCGAGTTCGTCCCCCTCAGCGATCGAGGACGTCGTTTCGACAAGGAATTCCGCGTCCGACTAAGCGACGCGGACGAGCATGGTCTCCTGCGCTTGGACGGCGTCGCGCGGTACCTCCAAGACGTCGGTACCGACGATTGGATCGAGACGCGCGCCTCATCGGACATTGTCTGGATCGTTCGTCGTACTTCGATGCGACACGTCGAGGGTGCGCGCTGGCCTCGGTACCTCGACGACGTGACGTTGACGACGTGGTGCGGCGGCGTCGGCGCGGCTTGGGCCGAACGGCGGACCAACTTCGCCTTCGACGGGCGACTCTTGCTCGAGGTCGCGGCGCTGTGGGTGCCCACGGACATGAGTGGTCACCCCGTACGGGTGCGTCCGGACTTCTTTGACGTCTACGGCGAGGCGTGTCGAGGACGAAAAATTTCGGGGCGCGTGACGATCCCCGAGATCCCCGACGACGCAACGTATCGACCCTGGCCGCTACGCGCAGCGGACTTCGACATCGTGGGACACGTGAACAACGCTGCGGTGTGGTTGGCCGTCAGCGAAGTGGTGAAGACGCCACTGCACTACGTGAGCGTGACCCACCATCGCGCCCTCGAGCGCGACGAAGAGGTGACGCTCGCCGAGGCTCCGGGACGACTGTGGCTCCTCGTAGATGGTGTTGTTCGCGTCTCGGTGGAGTACGCGCAGACTTAAGAGACGAGTACGGGCTCTCGACTACTGGTAGCGAAGATACAACCAATGATGACGAAAGGAAAACCCACAAGGATCCCGGCCGTGAGGGGCTCGTGGAGCCCAACGATGCCCAAGACCACGGCGATCGCCGTGTTCACGTAGGTCACGACCGTGGCACGCGTCGCGCCGACATCCTTCACCAGTTCGAAGAAGACGAGGAACGCCCCTGCCGTGCAAACGATGGAGAGCACCGCGGCGCTACTCCAGGTCTCCGCCGACACGTGCTTGGGCAGATGAAAGAGGACCCAGGGAATCCAACACAGCGCGACAATAGACGTCGCGCCCAAGACAACGGTGGGACCGGGCACGTGTTTCAATTTCGTCGCGAGCAGGATTGGACCGATCGTGTAGCCCAGGCAGACGACCATCATGAACGCAATCCACGTGAGGGTGCCGCCCCGCAGGTCGAGCCCGACGAGAAACGCGACGCCCACCGCGCCGATGCCGAGGCCCAGGTAGCGCCGTGGCGCGATGTGACCTTCGGTGCGACGTATCCGCTGACCGATGACGGAGAAGAGTGGCACGCAACAGATCAAGAGACTCGTCAGCGAACTGGTGATGTGTCGCTCAGCCGTCGCCATCATGTACCACGGCACGCCGAACTCCACGACGCCGAAGATGGCGATCCATTTGAAGTTCTTCCAGAGTGTCGGGAGTTGCTTTTCGTAGATGACGAATGGCAAGAGTAAGAGCGCCGCCGGTGCCGTTCGCGCGAAGACCAAGACCCCGGGATCGAGTTGGCGAACGGCGACCCGGATGAGGAGGTAGGGGATACCCCAGATGACCGCCATTGCGAGAAAGTACGCCCAACCTCGTTTTGACATGGGAAAATCTTAGCCCAGCGGGACAAAAGTTGCACTTTTGCTCCCCAGTATGCATAAAATGGCATATGCGCGTCGGAGTCTTGGGAGCAACGGGGTACGCGGGTACCGAGGTGTTGCGTCTCGCGGCGTCACACCCGGACCTCGAGATAATCGTCGCGAGTGGTTCGTCGAGCGTCGGCAAGCGCGTGGCCGAGCAGACGCCCGCTCTGGCGGCCGCGTACCCGACGTTGATGGTCGAATCGTCCGAGCACGTCCTCGACAGCGATCTCGACGTCGTCTTCTTGGCGCTCCCGCACGGTGAGAGTCAAACCTTCGTTCCCCAGCTGCGCGAGCGCGGTGTGCAGGTCGTGGACCTCGGTGCCGACTTTCGCCTGAAGGACGCGGAGGACTACGTGCGCTGGTACGGGCACGAGCACCAGGCGACGGAACTCTTGTCGAACGCGGTCTACGGACTCGTCGAACGTCATCGTGAGGAGCTTCGAGGCGCCACACTCATCGCGGTGCCTGGTTGCTATCCAACGGCCAGTGCCCTCGTCCTCGGGCCCTTCTGCGACGAAGGACTGGTCGAGCCCGAGAACATCGTCGTGAACGCACTGAGTGGCGCGTCGGGGGCGGGAAGGGCCACGAGTGATCGGTTGCACTTCTCACGCCTGGCCGGTAACGCCGAGGCCTACGGTCTCCTCACGCATCGCCACACACCCGAGATCCAGCAAGAGATCGGCGCGACACTGCTCTTCACGCCTCACCTCGTGCCCGTCAGTCGAGGAATGTTGGTCAGCGCGTACGCCCGAGTCACGTCGCCAACCTTTACCACGGCCGACGCGATGACCCTCCTTCGTTTGACCTACGCGGACGATCCTTTCGTGGTCGTGACCGACGACGCGCCGACGCTGAAGGATCCCCTCGGCAGCAATCTCTGTTTTGTCAGTGCCCGCGTCGACGAGCGGACGGGATGGTTGCTCGCTATGAGTTCCCTCGACAATCTCACCAAGGGTGCCGCCGGGCAGGCCATACAGGCCTGGAACGTCGCGAACGGTCGCGACGAGACGCTCGGACTCCCGCTCGTAGGACTCACGCCGTGAAGAGTTACGTGGTCAAGATCGGTGGCCACGCACTCGACACACTGCGTCCCGATTCGGACGTGCTCGTGACGCTGGCGTCCGACGTCGCGGCCCTACGCGACGAATCGACCCACGTCGTTGTCGTGCATGGTGGGGGACCTCAGATCCAGTCGTTGCTCGACGCCGTCGGACTCGAGAGTCGATTCCACGAGGGGCTTCGCGTCACCGATGACGAGACGATGGAGTTCGTCGCGATGGCGCTCGCTCAAGTGAACCTCCATCTGGTCGCGGCTCTCAATCGAGCCGGACTGGCGAGCGTGGGCCTCTCGGGCGCAGATCAATCGCTGATGACCGCTGCCGCGCTCGGACTACCCTGGGGCCGCGCGGCTTCCGTGCCCACCGTCAATCGTGAACTCATTGAGACGCTCTGGGCGAGTGGTGTTACCCCCGTCGTCAGCTCGGTCGTCACCGACGAGCACGGCGACCTCGTCAACTGCAACGCGGACGCCGCAGCCGGCGCCCTGGCCGGTGCGCTACACGCCGAAGCGTTGGTGCTCTTGAGTGACGTCAACCAGTTACGTCGTGATCCCCTCGATGAAAGCACTTCGGTGGACCTGGTGACAAAGGATGACGTGATGCGCATGATTGACGACGGTTCGATCCTGGAAGGCATGCGGCCCAAGATGACCGCGGCTCTCGACGCGCTCGACGGGGGCGCGCGTCGCGTCCTCATGGCCAACGGCATGACGCCGCACGCGTTGCGCAACGTACTCGACGGATCGGCCAAACGGACCGAGGTCGTGCGATGACGCGGCATTTCACGGCCATCGACCAACTGAGCGACGCGAAGATGTCCTCGATTTACACCCTGGCGACGTCGCCCTACGACGACGAAACCTTGAAGGGCCAGGGCGTGGCCCTCATCTTCGAACGACCCAGCCTTCGTACCCGGGCGTCGAGTTCCTCGGCCGTGCACGAGCTCGGTGGCTACGCCACCTTCTTCTCTGACGACGAGATCGCCCTCGACCGGCGCGAATCGGCCGAGGACGTCGCGCGAACGATCGCTGAGATGTACACCATCGCCGCCCTGCGAATCCGCCAGCACGGCGTCTTCGCGCGGATGCGCGAAGCCACGAACGAAC
Organism: Acidimicrobiaceae bacterium; assembly: GCA_003141815.1. Taxonomy (GTDB): domain Bacteria; phylum Actinomycetota; class Acidimicrobiia; order Acidimicrobiales; family RAAP-2; genus RAAP-2. The sequence continues at coordinate 14,714 of PLNQ01000042.1, forward strand.
GACTCTCACTGATCAACCTGCTCAGTGACGCCGCGCACCCTACGCAGGCCGTTGCCGACGTCCTCACGATCGCTGACGAGTTCACCGGTGGTGACGTCACGGCACTCGCGGGCCTGGAAGTGGCGTACGTGGGTGACGCGACGAACGTCACGCGTTCCTTAGCGGTCGCCCTCCTCCGCTTGGGCGTGAACGTCACCGTTGGCGCGCCTGAGGGCTACCAGCTCACGCCCGGAGGCGCCGAAGATCCGCTGGCGGTTGAGGGCGGGGGGTCCTTGCGCCTCACCGACAGCGCGCACGACGCCGTCGCGAGCGCCGACGTCGTCTATACCGACGCGTGGGTCTCGATGGGTTTTGAAGACGAGGCGGCGCGTCGACGCTTCGACCTGACGGACTTTCAGGTGAATGGTCCGTTGATGGGCTTGGCGAAGGACAACGCGATTCTGATGCACTGTCTGCCGGCTCATCGAGGCGACGAGGTGACGACTGAAGTACTGGACAGCGAACAGTCGCGCGTCTGGCGGCAGGTCTTTCATCGTCGCTCGGCGATGATCGGCGTGTTGCGCTGGATAAAAGGAGAGTCATGACGAAGACCCAACGACAGCACCGCATTGGTGAACTCATCGATCACGACGTCATCTCCACGGCCGCCCAGATCGTGACTCGACTTCGTGATGAGGGCATCGCCGCCACCCAAGCGACCGTGACGCGCGACCTCCAAGAGCTCGGGACGGTAAAGATCCGTGACGAACACGGGGCGCGGCGCATCGTAATGGCCGCCTCACCGAAACTCGCGCCCGCGCCGCACGATCACCTTCGACGCATGATGGGCGAGTGGGTCGTGTCCGTCGAGAGTTCGGCCAACCTGGTCGTGGTACGAACGCCGCCGGGCTGCGCGCACGTTGTGGCGTCGGCACTCGATCGCAGCGCCCAGCGCGGCGTGCTCGGATCGGTCGCGGGTGACGACACGATCTTGGTCATCGCGGCGGAGGAGCACGGGGGGAGTTCGCTGGCGAACGAGTTTCGCGTGCTGGCAGGATTGAGTGAAGTCGTGGACGAAAAGATGAAGGGAAAGTAAAGATGGCCAAGCGAGTCGTACTTGCCTACAGCGGAGGGCTCGACACGTCGGTCGCCGTACGTTGGATGATCCAAGAGTGGGGCGTGGAGGTGGTTTGCGTCTTGGTGGACGTGGGCCAGGACGTCGACAGTTCAGAGAGCTTCGACGACATCAAGGCGCGCGCCTTGGCGGCCGGCGCACTGGACTGCGTGATCGTCGACGCCAAGCGCGAAATGGCTGAGGAGTTCTGCGCCAAGGCCATCGCCGCGAACGCCCGTTACGAAGGCAAGTACCCGTTGGTGTCGGCCCTCTCTCGTCCGGTCATCGTGCGTCACCTCGTCGATCAAGCGCGCAAGTTCAACGCGCAGGCCGTCGCGCACGGCTGTACCGGTAAGGGCAACGACCAAGTTCGCTTCGAGGTGGGCACCCACGCCCTCGCGCCCGAACTCGAAGTACTGGCGCCCGCTCGGAACTGGGGCATGACGCGAGCCGACTCCGTGGACTTTGCCCAGAAGTGGGAGATCCCCATCAAGGCCACCAAGGACAAGATCTACTCGATCGACGAGAACCTCTGGGGACGGGCCATCGAGTGCGGCGCCATCGAAGACCCGTGGGCTGCTCCTCCTGAAGAGCCCTACACCCTGACGCGCGTGACCAACCACGAGCCGCTCGAACTCATCATTCACTTCAACGAGGGCGTGCCAACGGGACTCGACGGCGTGTCAATGGACCTCGCGGAACTGATCGCCAGGTTGAACGTGCTCGCGGGTTCGACGGGTTACGGACGTCTCGACATGGTCGAGAATCGCCGTGTCGGTATCAAGAGCCGCGAAGTATACGAATGTCCGGCGGCGCTCGCGCTGATTACGGCGCACTCGGAACTCGAGGACATGGTCCTCGAACGCGACGTGGCTCACGAAAAGGCCCGCCTCGAAACGCGTTGGGCCGAGCTGGTCTACGACGGCATGTGGTTCTCGCCACTAAAAGAAGCGCTCGACGCCTTCATGGGCGATACCCAGCGGCACGTCACGGGCGACGTTCGACTTCGTTTCGCAGCGCCCGGGCTCCTTCGCGTTGTGGGACGGCGCAGTCCCAAGGCCCTCTACGACTACGGGCTCGCCACCTACGACGCCGCGGACACGTTTCGCCACGCCGACGCGGCGGGTTACGTGCATATCTACGGACTTGGCGTGAAGACGTGGGCCACGCGTCAGGGCGCGAAGAACGCCACGCCGCCGGCCTCATGACGCTCTGGAGCGGTCGCTTCTCAGCCTCGATGGACGAGACACTCTGGAACCTCTCGGAGAGTTACTCCTTCGATCACGTGCTCTACGAACACGACCTGCGCGGTAGCAGAGCGCACGTGCAAGGTCTCGCGGCGGTTGGCCTCTTGAGTGAAGTGGAGAGCGCGACACTCCTCGCCACACTGGAAGAGATTCGCGAGGAGTTCGAGAGTGGATTATTCGTCCGTGCGCCCGGTGATGAAGACATCCACATGGCGATTGAACGCCGCGCGACCGAGCTCGCCGGCGACGTCGGGGCCAAACTCCACACGGGTCGAAGTCGCAACGATCAGGTTGCCACCACGTTGCGGCTCTTCACTCGTGACGCCCTCAGTGAAATCACGCGCGTTGGTCTGAACCTTGTGGAGGTTCTTGTCGAGATCGGCGAGATGAACGAAAACGCCTATCTTCCGGGTTACACACACCTCCAACGTGCGCAACCGGTGCTTTTGAGTCACCACCTGAACGCCCACGCGTTCGCTCTCATGCGCGACGTCGATCGTCTCCTCGACGCTCGCGATCGCTTGAACGTCTCGCCTCTTGGCGCGGGTGCGCTCGCCGGCACGTCGCTGGCGCTCGATCCCGCGGTCGCGGCAAAGATCCTCGGTTTCGACGCCACCTTCGCGAACTCAATGGACGCGGTAAGCGACCGCGACTTCGTCGCCGAGTCGCTCTTTGACGTGGCGCTGATGGGCGTGCATCTCTCACGTATGGGCGAGGAACTGGTGCTGTGGACCTCAGCGGAGTTCAACTTCGCCTCCCTGGGCGACGACTTCACGACCGGCTCGTCGATGTTGCCGCAGAAGAAGAACAGCGACGTGGCGGAACTGGCTCGAGGAAAGAGCGG
>PLNQ01000043.1 GCA_003141815.1 Acidimicrobiaceae bacterium
CGTTCCCCAGCGCGTCATGCTCACGATTGAGGTGGACGACGTCAAGGCGTCCTTCGACGAGATCACGTCGCTCGGCGCCACGGTCGTCGCTGCACCGTACCAACCAGAAGAAGGCAAAGATTTCTGGCTCGCCACGATCGAAGATGTCGACGGGAACTACCTCCAGTTGGCCACGCCTTGGACGTAGAAGACTCTCGTCGGTGAAGGTTTGCGTCGCGACCGTTCGCGATGCACGTCACTTCAATCCCGAACGCCGGTGGGTTCGGCTTCGACGCGCGACAAAGTGCGCAAGGCTCTGATGGAGATCACTGTCCGGCGCAAAACTCTGTAGTCGAAGATCGCCAGTGTCCGCCGTGATCCGTCCAGCGATCACGTCGAGGATCTGGCGATTACCCGACGTCGCGACCTCTGACCATGACGCGATCAACGCCGCGAGATCGAGCGCCTGCCCGCGCAACTGTTCGCGACCCACGATGTCGGTGACCAGACCCATCGCGAGGGCCGCGTCGGCCGTAATGTCGCGACCGCCCAAGAAGAGGGCACGGGCCACGCTCTCACCCACCATGTCGACGACGAGTCGAACACCGGCTTCCGAGTACACCAGTCCCAGCTTCGACGCAGGCAGTGAGAGTTTCGTCTCCGGCGACGCCACTCGTACGTCGGCCGACAGGGCCAACTCCAAGCCCCCGCCGATGACGTTGCCCTGTAGGGCGGCGACGATGGGGATCTTCGATTGGCGCAGGCTCTCAAAGTTCTTCTCGTTCGCGATGAGGTCCTCGGCCCCGCCGCGAGCCGCCTCGATGAGGTCGTAGCCCGCACAGAAGTCGGGCGGTGCCGCCGTGATCACGATGGCTTTCGTCCCGACGGGCGGACTGGCTACCAGTTCCTCCAGGCGATCAATGGTCGAGCGCCCGAGCACGTTGCGCCGATCGCCGCCGATGAGTCGTATCTCGAAGACCCCGTGTTTGTGAACTTCAGTTTCAACGGCGGTCGCGGGCGGAACGGCGAGACGCTGTCGCCGTCGATCGTGGATCCACCTCGTCGAACGACGCCAGCGCTTACCCGTTTGCGACTGCATCCGGGACACGGAACGACTGAGTCGAGACATTGACGTCACAGTGGTCTCCTTGGCATCAAACTTCGTGTCGCCGCTACTTCTGCGAGTGATCTAATTTCCATGGCTCGTCGTCCCGTCGCCCAGTTCGGCACGAACTTCGCGTGAGTGTTCGCCGAGCGTCGGCGGCGGACGCCGCAGCGCCACAGTGTTGCGGCTATAGCGAAGTGGACTGCCCGGTAGCTCTATCGGACCCAAGGTGGCATGCTCCGCCGTCCACACGAGGTTCTGCTGTCGGACTTGGGGACTCGCGTATACCGCGTCGAGTTTCTTGATCTCACCGGCGGGGACGCCCGCGTCGTCGAAGTCGACCAACCACTCGCGAACCTTTCGCGCGGCCAAGGCCGATCCCATCAACTCGTTGAGTTCGTTGGTATTCGCTATTCGCTTGTCGTTCGTCGTGAATCGAACATCCGCTGGGTCGATGCCCAACAGGGGCGCGAACCGACCCCAGATACTGTCGTTGCCGACCGCGATCACTACGGGTCCGTCGCTCGCGTCAAAGACGCCGTAAGGACAGACCGTCGGGTGCTGGTTCCCCGACGGGGGTGGTACTTCACCGGCCACCAGGTACCGAGTGCCCTGAAACGTGTGCAGACCGATTTGACCGGCCAACAGCGACGTCGACACCCGCTGGCCGCGCCCGCTCTTGGCCCGCTCCACCAACCCGGCGAGGACGCCGATCACGCCGAAGAGACCGGCCGTGATGTCGGCGATCGGGACGCCCACCTTGACCATGGGACCTTCGGGCGACCCCGTCAGCGACATCAATCCACCTTCGGCCTGGAGGATATGGTCGTAGCCAACTCGACGGGCGTCGGGACCGTCGTCGCCGAACCCACTGATCGACAGACGCAATAGTCCGGGATTCAGTGCTTCCAGCTTGTCGTCACCGAGGCCGAGTCGGTCCATTACCCCGGGACGAAAGTTCTCCACGACCACGTCGGCCCAGCGCACGAGGTCTTCGATGAAAGGACGCTCCTCGGGATCCTTCATATCGATCGTCACGCTGCGCTTGTTGCGATTCACCGAAAGAAAGTACGTACTCTCTCGCTCCGCGTCACTTTCCATGAACGGCGGACCCCACATCCGGGTGTCGTCACCGGTGCCGGGTTGCTCCACTTTGATGACGTCGGCGCCCAAATCACCGAGGACCATCGTGGCGTAAGGTCCGGCCAGGACCCGAGAGAAGTCAAGCACGTGGACGCCAGCGAGTGGTCCGCGTTGATCGTCGGGGTTCTGATTGTCGGGGTCACTACTCAACTGGGTCTATCCCTTCACGGGCGACGTTCACGTTACGACGGCGTCGTTCGCGAACGTCGCGAGACGGGGGACCGCGAGCACGGAGTTCGACTCCGTCCTCGCGGTCCCCGTGACGCATCCTTACTTCACTCCATCTGCCTTCAGTATCGCGAGGCACGCGGAGGTGGTCGTGCAGTTCGTCACGTCGCCCAATACTTTGGCCGTCAGCGGCGTACCTTGAACCTCGTTACCGGTCGTCGCGTTCGCCACAAAGGGCGCGTAGGGACCGAACGTGTTGTGATACTTGTTGAAGTCGATGCTGCCACTAGCGCCTTCGTAGTTGATCTTCTTGTTGGCCTTTAAGAGCGCCACGCAAGACTTGTACGAATAGCACTTCGTGCCTGGTGGGTTCGTCACCATCGTCATGTCCTTCGACACGACCGAGCCCTTGGTCGTCTTGGCGAAGGTGTCAGCCAGGGCCAACGTGATCACCGCGTCGTAGGCGTAGTTCGAGCCCGACAGTGGACCCGCCGCCGCTTGGCTCGGGAACATCTTCTTGAAGCCAGCCAAGAAGAAACCATCGGCCTGACCCGTCAACGAAGTTCCCATCACCGACGTCAACTGCGCGTGCGCGTTCGCAGCGCCGAATGCCTTGATGTAGTCACTACTCGTCGTGACGTCGGTGCCGATCCATGGAATGGTCGAGCCGAGCTGCTTGAACTCGGTCTCGAGCACGGCCACGGTTGGCGCGTCGGTCTGCGAGAAGATGACGTTCGGCTTGTCGGTGATGACTTGTGCCACGGTGTTGGTGTACGACGACTGGTCGGCCTGAACGTTGTAAATGTTTATGACCTTTCCACCCAACTTGATCCACGTCTTCTTCACCGGAGCCACGATGGTCTGCGCCGCGGCGTCGGAGTAGAAGAGCAGGTCGGCTGTCTTGTAGCCCTTGATGTGGGCGTACGTGGCCATCGCGACACCGAGCTGGCTGTCCGACGGGCTGTCGCGGAACAGATACGGATCCGTCTGCGTGTCGCGGGTCGTGTCACCACCTTGGAACTCGTCGATGATCTTGTTCGCCTTCAACACTGGCTCCACCGCGTTGATCTCTTGCGTGGTGGGACCGATGATGCCAGCAATACCTCCGCCCGAGAGCAACTTCAACAGCGCCGTCTTACCTTCGACCGGGTCACAACCCGTGTCGCCCTGAGGAATGAGGAGCTTCTTGCCCAACACGCCTCCGGCGGCATTCACTTGCGCCTGGGCGATCTGAGCACCTTGGTAGATGCCCTGACCCAAACTCGCTAGCGGACCGGTGAAGCACGACAGTACGCCGTACGACACGGTGCCCGAAGTGGCCCCCGCCGTTGCGTCCGCACCGATTGCCACACCGCTTCCGAGCACCGTCGCCAGGGCTACGGCGCTCGTCACTGTCCGGATAGTTATCAAATTCCTGATGTTTCTCAATGCATACCCCCCTCGTTTTGATCTTCTCTCTTACGAGATCTCGTGTCGTCGCACTACGACATCCTCCCGACGTAGAGGTCGATGACCTCTTCGTCGTGCAAGAGCTTCTCGGCCGGACCGTCGAGACGGTTCTTGCCGAGCACCATGACGTAGCCCCACTGCGCGTGGCGTAGCGACCGTCGGGTGTTCTGTTCGACCACGCAGATGCCCACGCCCGTCGTGGCCACCTTTTCGATCTGTTCCCACAGCGCACTTTGCAATATTGGTGAAAGGCCGGCGCTGGGCTCGTCCAGCAGCATGACCTCGGGGTCGAGCATGAGGCCGCGGGCCATCGCGAGCATGCTGCGCTGACCACCGCTGAGTGCTCCGGCCTTACGTCGAAGCGACTTCTTCAAATCGGGAAAGAGGTCACCGAGTTCGTCGATTCGTTGCGCGACACCGTGTCTCCGCGTGTAGCCACCCATCTCCAGGTTTTCTCGAACCGTGAGGTCCGGGAACGTGTTCGCGACCTGGGGCACGTAGGCCAGCTTTCGACGGACGAGTTTCTCGGGCGGCAAGTTGGTGGTCTCGTGATCGAGCACGAAGACGTGGCCGCTCGTGGTCTTGATGACACCACTGATCGCCTTCAAAAGCGTCGACTTGCCGGCACCGTTGGGACCGACGATGGCCGTGATCTTTCCCTTTCGAACGTCGAGCGACACATCTTCGATGATCGGCGAACCCCCGTAACCGGCCGTTACCTTCTCGACGCGCAGCACCACCGGCGCCTCCAGGTAGGCGTGTCTCATTCGTCGTCATTCCCGAGGTAGGCGTCCACGACGCGTTTGTTGTCACGCAACTCATCGAAACGCCCCTGCGCGATGACCGAGCCGAGGTCCATCACGACAACTTCGTCACAGGTCTTCTCGATAAAGGGCAGGTTGTGCTCCACTACGACCACGGTGCTGCCCGCCTTCTTCAACTCTCGGATGGCCTCGCCGATGCGTTCGCCTAGGACCGGGTTCACGCCGCCCATAGGTTCGTCCAAGATGGTCAGTCGTGGTTTCGCTGCGGCGATGCGGGCGAACTCCAACAGTCGTTTCTGGCCTCCGCTGAGGCCTACGGCCCGACTGTTTCGTATGTCGTCCAGGCGGTAGTGCTCCATCAGTTCGCGGAGTTCCTCGGTGTCGATCGCCTCTTGACGACGCAGTTGTCGAGCCGACGTGAGTGAGCGCCAGAGAGATTCGCGCTTGAGGTCGGACCGCCCGACTCGGACGTTGTCAATGACGGAGAGGTCAGGCCACTCGCGCGGCGTCTGGAAGGT
>PLNQ01000061.1 GCA_003141815.1 Acidimicrobiaceae bacterium
GGCGAGATCCTCCAGCGCCGCAGCGAAGGTCGCCCCACGCACGTAGAAGACCAGTCGAACGTCTGGACTCCGGAAGTCCCCGTGGCCGTAAGGGTGGGAACGCCGAAGTGATCCCGCTTCCCCTTACGGCCCCCCCAGGCGTCGTTACCGCCGACGTGTTGGCGAGCGACCTCGGTTGCTTTCCGACCCTCGACGAGTACGTCCCCTTGGTGCGTTCCTTCAAGGACGACGGCTTCGAGATGTGCGTCGACCTCTGTGGTGTTGACTACCTCGAGCACCTGGACCGACCGATGCCCGACTTCGTCATTCCGACGCGCTTCGAGATCGTCGTCAACCTGCTCAGCCTGTCGAAGAAGCAGCGCGTGCGTATTCGCGTGCAGGCCGGCAACGACGATCCGGCAGTTGACACGCTCTTCGACCTCTATCCCGGCACCGAGGCCATGGAGCGCGAAGCGTTCGACCTCTACGGCGTCCTCTTCAACGGCCACCCCGACCTGACGCGCATCTTGATGCCCGAAGACTGGGAGGGTCACCCCCTTCGTAAGGACTACGCCGTTGGCAAGATCCCCGTGCAGTTCAAGGAAGCGCCAGGTCCCCGGTGAGCGATCCAACCATCCGCGTCGCCGAGCGCGTCGAACTCCTTGCCGCGGAGACCTCCGAGGGCGCGCAGGGCCTTCAGGCTCGCAAAGTCACGGATACCGACGAACTTGGTCGCGAGGTCGGCGCCGTCCTTCGTAATAGCGGACTGACGATCGACCCCAACGACGTCGACTTCGACCGTCGCGACGACGAGACGATGATCATCAACATGGGCCCGGCGCACCCTTCAACGCACGGCGTGCTTCGTCTCATGCTCGAACTCGACGGTGAGTTCGTCCTCCGTACCAAGCCCATCATTGGCTACCTGCACACCGGCATGGAGAAGACTGGCGAAGTGCTGAGTTACGTCCAAGGCGGCACCAACGTGACGCGCATGGACTACGTCAGTCCCATCTCGAACGAACTCGGTTACTCCATGGCCGTCGAGAAGCTTCTCAACATCGAAGTACCTGTTCGGGCCATCTGGATTCGCATGATGATGGCTGAGCTCAATCGCATCGCGTCGCACCTGGTCTGGTTGGCCACCAACGGCATGGACCTTGGCGCGACGTCAATGATGATCTACGGCTTTCGCGAACGCGAACTGGTGCTGGCCTTCTTCGAAAAGACCACCGGACTGCGGATGAACCACAACTACGTGCGACCCGGTGGCGTGGCGGCCGACCTGCCCGACGGATGGGAAGACGACGTGCTCGTCATCTGCGACACGATCTACGAGCGCACCTTCGAGTACGACGAACTCTTGACCGGTCAGCCCATCTTTCGTGGTCGCATGATCGGCGTCGCGCCGATCACGGCCGAAGAGGCGTTGGCGCTCGGCGTGACCGGCCCGCTGCTGCGCTCGACGGGCGTGCCCTGGGACCTGCGTCGCTCGATGCCCTACCTCGCCTACGACGAGGTGGACTTTGACGTCATCGTCGGCACCTACGGCGACAACTTCGACCGGTATGCCATCCGCCTCAACGAGATCCGCGAATCGGTTCGCATCGTTCGCCAGTGCATCGAAAAGATGCCGAGTGGCGACTACCGCAGCCAGGACCCCAAGGTCACCCCACCACCACGCGTGCGCATCGACGAGTCGATGGAGGCGTTGATCCATCACTTCAAGCTCTTCACCGAGGGTTTTCACGTCCCGGTCGGCGAGGTGTACAGCGCCATCGAATCACCGCGCGGCGAACTCGGTTGCTACCTCGTCGCCGACGGCGGTTCGAAGCCGTATCGCATCCACGTGCGTGCGCCGAGTTTCGTCAACATGCAAGCCGTGCCGCTCTTGATGCGTGGGGGATCGGTCTCGGACGCGATCACCGTCATCTCGTCGGTGGACCCCATCATGGGTGAGGTGGACCGATGAGTCACCTGCGCGTCGACTTGCGCCAACGCGCCGAAGAGCTCGTCGCGCTCTACCCGCGACCGCGCTCGGCGATGTTGCCGTTGCTGCACCTCACCCAAGAGCAAGACGGCTACGTCAGTCCCGAAGGCATCGCCGAAGTCGCCGAACTGACCGGCACGACGACGGCAGACGTTCGTGGCACCGCGGCCTTCTACGACATGTTCCACTTAGAGCCCGTTGGTGAGTACGTCGTCGGCGTTTGCACCAACATTGCCTGTCTCTTGGCCGGGGGACTCGAACTGCTCGATCACGCGAGTTCGACCTTGGGCTGCGCGGTGGGTTCGACGTCGGACGACGGACTCTTCACCCTGGAAGAGACCGAGTGTCTCGCGGACTGCAACTTTGCGCCCTGTGTGCAGGTGAATCACCGCTTCGTTCGTACGACGACGCCGGAGACCTTCGACACACTCGTCGGNNCACGCGCCCAAGAGTGAGATCGTCGCGCAGCGCGAAGAAGCAAAAGCAGCGCGTGAGACGCGTGCGGGGGAGACGAAGTAGTGGCTACCCTCGAAGCTCCCCGCATTGTCACCGCACGTACCGACTACGACGACTCGTACACGCTGGCGCGTTTTCTCGCGACCGGTGGCTACGAAGGTCTTCGCAAGGCCCTCACGATGTTTCCCGAGGACGTCGCGCTCGAAGTCGACGAAGCGTCGTTGCTCGGTCGTGGCGGCGCGGGCTTCCCAGCCGGTCGCAAGTGGTCAATGTTGCGCAAGTCACCCGTCTCTTATCTCGTCGTGAACGGCGACGAATCAGAGCCCGCAACGTTCAAAGACCATCTCCTCCTCGAGCGTGACCCAAACGGGATCGTCGAGGGCATCATCATCTCGGCCTACGCACTGCAGGTCAGTCAAGTGTTCTTCTTCGTACGCGGCGAGTTCGCGCTCGGACTCGAGCGCGTCCAGCAGGCCGTCAACGACGCATACGAACACGGCGCGCTCGGCTCGAAGATCTTCGGTTCTAACTTCTCACTCGACATCGTCGTGCACCCGGGTGCCGGCGCGTACATCTGCGGTGACGAGACGGCGCTGCTCGAAGCCCTCGAGGGCAAGCGCGGTTTTCCCCGCATCAAGCCTCCTTTCTTTCCTGCGGTGAGTGGACTCTACGGTGAGCCCACGGTCGTGAACAACGTCGAAACCATGGCCAACATTCCCTGGATCGTGTTGAACGGCGGCGAAGCTTTCGCGGCCCTGGGCGCCGGTCGCTCCAAGGGCACGCGGCTCTTCGCGCTCGCGGGTCGCGTGAAGAACCCCGGCGTCTTCGAAGTTGAGATGGTGAAGAACACCTTCCGCGATCTGATCTACGACCCCGCGCTCGGCGGCGGACTACTCGCCGACCACACGATCAAGGCCTTCATACCCGGCGGGGTCTCGGCCCCGTGGTTCGGACCTGACATGTTGGACACGCCGCTCGGACAAGACGAGGTGGGTGAGAAGGGCTCGATGCTCGGCTCGGGTTCGGTGATCGTCTTTGACGAAACCACGTGCGTCGTGCGCGCGGCGTGGCGCATCACGAAGTTCTTCGCGAAGGAATCGTGTGGTGAATGCACGCCGTGTCGAGAAGGTTCGGGTTGGATCGAACGCGTGATGTACCGCATGGAGCACGGGGGCGGTCGTATGGAAGACCTCGAACTCCTGCTCGATCTCTGTGACAACATCGCGCCCGGCGGCGGTTGGCCGCCGCAACAGACCACCATCTGCCCACTCGGTCCCTCGATCCCTTCGTCGGTCAGGGGAGCGATCTCGATGTTCCGCAGTGAGTTCACCCAACACGTCCAAAAGGGAGGATGCCCCTTTGACTGACTTCAAGTCCAGCGTGACTATCTCCGTGAACGGGCGAAGCCTCGAGGCCGCGTCCGGTGAGTTGCTGATCGAAGCGGCCGAGCGTGCGGGCCACTACATCCCGCGTTTCTGTTACCACCCTCGGATGGAACCCGTCGGTATGTGTCGAATGTGTCTCGTCGAAGTCGACGGTCCCCGTGGCGCGACGTTGCAGCCTGCGTGCTACATCAAGGTCCACGACGGAATGACGGTTGTCACCGACTCAGAAAAAGTGAAGAAGGCCCAAGACGGCATCATGGAGTTCCTGCTCGCGAACCACCCACTCGACTGCCCGGTCTGTGACAAGGGCGGCGAGTGCCCCCTCCAAGACCAAGCCCTCACCCACGGCTCGGGCGAGTCGCGCTTCATCGAAGAGAAGCGTCACTTCGTCAAGCCCATTGAAATCGGCGAGTTGGTGCTGCTCGACCGCGAGCGCTGCATCCAATGCGCGCGCTGTACGCGCTTCAGCGCCGAGGTGTCAGGCGACACCGAGATCGCCTTCTCCGGTCGAGGAGACCAGATTGAAGTCGCGCCGTCGCCCACCGTGCCCTTCGATTCGACGTTCTCGGGCAACACCGTGCAAATCTGTCCGGTCGGCGCTCTCACCGCCAAGCCCTACCGCTTCAGTGCGCGACCTTGGGACCTAGAGCAAGTCGAGAGCACGTGTACGACCTGTGCCGTTGGCTGTCGCGTGGCCGTGCAGTCTTCGGGCAATCGACTCACCCGAGTCCTCGGCATCGACAGTGAGCCCGTGAACCACGGCTGGCTCTGCGACAAGGGCCGCTTCACGCTCGACTCGATTGACGGCAACGAAGAGTCCCTGGATCCACTCAGCGCGACAACCCGTCTGCGCGAACCGCTCGTTCGGGTCAACGGCGAACTCATTCCCACAACCTGGGGCGACGCGCTCGCGCGCGCAGCGTCCATCCTGCAAGACGCGGCGAAGAGCCCGAACGGTGTCGGCGCCATTGGCGGCGCGGCCCTCACCAACGAAGGGGCCTTCGCCTGGGAGCGATTCGTTCGCGTCGTGCTCGGTAGTGACCACCTCGACGCGCAGTACGGCGACGGTCTGGACGGCGCGCTGCTGCAGTCTCTGCCGAAGGCCACGATCGACGAAGCGGCCAATGCGCGCGTCGTCGTGACCCTGACGGGTGATCTTCGCGAAGAACTACCCATCCTCTTCTTGCGTCTACGAGAGAACTTCATCAAGCGCGACAACGCGCTCGTTGAGTTCGCCTTCGCCTCTAGTGGACTGCACTCGCTCGCGAAAGTGTCGATGCCCGTTCGCCCGGGCGAGGCCCACCTCATCGCCGAAGCGCTCACGCGCAGTGACGGCAGTTTGTTGAAGGGCTCGAACGTCACCGAGGCCGAGCTCAACGAGACTCGTCGTTTGCTCGGCGACAGTGGCGAGGGCGTCGTCTTCATCGTCGGACGTCCCAACTTCGCCGAAGACGCGGGCGTGATGGAGAGCGCGATCCGCGTTCTCGCAGAGAAGTTCACGTCGGCGACATTCCTTCCGGCCCTTCGTCGAGCGAACGTGACGGGCGCACTCGACATGGGCCTTGGTCCAAAGCTTCGCCCCGGCCGGGGTTACGTGGACAACGAAGGTCGCACCACGCTCGAACAACTCGAGGCACTACGCACTGGCGAGCAAAAGGCCGTGTTGCTACTCGGATGTCTGCTCGGCAACGTGCTCGACGTTGAGGGCGCCAGTGCTGCCCTCGAGGCCGCAAGTGTCGTCGTGGTGTCGGGTCATGGGGGCAAGACCCTCGCGTATGCCGACGTTGTTCTTCCCGCTGCGGTACAACATGAGCGTCAGGGCACCGTCACCAACATCGAAGGTCGCGTCACGGCCGTGACGGCGAAGATCATCGCGCCCGGCTCCGCCTGGTCCGATGTCGCCATCGCGGGCGAACTGGCTGAAGAGTGTGGACAGAGTCTCGGTCTTTCGTCCGAAGTGCAGTGTGCCAAGGTCATCGAGGAGACGGTTGGTTACCCGGCGCTCAGTGTCATGAATGACATCTCCGACGAGGGCGCAGTGGTTGGGCGCACGCAAGAACGTGTCGAGCGTCGACCCCTCGACCCCATGGCCTTTCCCGGCATCCTTTCCACGAATATGGTCGGACTCGCGGAGTTCGCCGGTGCCGTGCTCGAAGAGAGTGTTAGCGCGTCTTCATCTCCGAGCAGCGCCACGTTGTCCGAGATTTTGGTGGGTCGCGGCGTCGAGGTTCCGGCGTTCGACGCCTACTCGTTGGTCCTTAACGTCTCACGTCGTCTCTACGACCACGGCGTCGCACTGCAGGGTTCACCCGCGCTCGCCAACCTCGTCGCGAAATCGACGGCGTACCTCAATCACTTCGACCTCGACCGACTCGGTGTCGCCACCGGCGACGTCGTTGAAGTGTCAAGCCCCACGATCACGCTGAGTCTTCCCGTTGCCTTGAGCGACAACACGCCGCGCGGCACGATCAACGTGGCTTTCGCCTCGCTCGACGAGGACGGCGAGGACGTCGCGTCTCGCTCGCTCGTCGACCCCACGAGTGCCATCACCCAAGTGCGCTTGGAGACCAAGTGAACGCGCTCTCGACCATCGATCCGCTCTTCGCCCACGGCGTAGGCGGCTGGGGTGTCGTGCTCCTCATCGTCGTTATCAAGGTGCTCGTCGGCTTCGGCGCACTGATGGGTTCGGTGACCCTCATGATCTGGTTCGAGCGCAAGGCGATCTCGGACATGCAGAGCCGCATCGGACCCCAGCGCTGGGGTCCCTTCGGTATCTTGCAGACCTTGGCCGACGGGATAAAACTGTTCTTCAAGGAAGACCTCATCCCGGCCGAAGCGGACAAATTCGTCTTCAAGCTGGCGCCCTACCTGGCTCTGGTGCCCGCGATCATCACCTTCGCCATCGTGC
>PLNQ01000102.1 GCA_003141815.1 Acidimicrobiaceae bacterium
CAATGTTTGATCGTGGCGCTTCGCTGCGGTGAAGTGGTCTCCTACCTCGAAGGAAAGCACCTCCGTGCCGACCCGTCGGTGTCAGCGTCGCTCCGTGACGTCGCGAGCGCACTGAAGAACACGACGGGACTCGACGCGGTGGCGCTGCTGCGCGATCTGCCCGCACGTTTCATCGTCATCGCCGGTCTCGACCCCACGATCACCTCGGCCCTCGTCCTCGGCGATCCGAGTGAACTACCCACGACGCCGCCTCGCTCCCTAGCGCCCGCGTTAACTCGCGCAACGCTGCCGATTGTCGAGCGAATGCGATTCGCCGCCATACTTAGCTTGGCGACCGTCGCGGGGACGCTCGTCGCCAACGCCCTCGACGGTCTCCACGGTTTCTGGTTACCACTCAGCATCGCCTTCATCCTTCGTCCCGATCTCGGACCGGTGATCACCCGAGCGCTCGCCCGGACGGTGGGCACGGTGGTGGGCGTCGGCATCGCCGCACTTGTCGCGTTGTCGGGCAACTCCATCGGGTTACTGATCGCCTTGTCGTGTGTAATGGCGGCCATCGTGCCGTGGGCTTCACGACGTTCACACGTGCTCGCCGTCATCACCTTCACTCCGATCGTCTTCGTCTTCTTGAGTCTCTTGGGGACAGAAAAATACCTCTTCGCTCCGCGCATCATCGATACGGCTATCGGCGCCACCATCGTATTGATGCTCGACGTCGTGCTCTGGACGACCGCACCGTCGCTGCGACCTGCCCAACAACTCGAGAAAGCACGTGGCGCCTCGGCGCGCTACGAACGAGAGGCGACGCTCGATGACCCCTTGCGTCGGCACCTCCTTCGTCGCGCCGCGCTGCGCGCGGTCACCAACGCGCGCAGCGCCCTCGACCAAGCCCAGAAGGAACCGCGCTTGCTCCAACGGCTCGACCCCACGACGTTGCAGCAACTGAACGAGATCGAGAGCTCCATCGACACTCATACGGTGTCGCTCTTGGAGGAACAGTCGTCCTAGAGCACACCACGTGCCCTCCAAGGATCACACGCGGGCCCCTAGGCTTGGCTCGTGACGAACGAACCCGACGACTCCTCCAAACAACTCGCCGAACGCGTGGGCGCTATGGCAAGTCTCTGCGCGGTGGTGTCCACGACGCCACTCAGCACGTCGGTGTTCGAACTCGTGCTGAGCGGAAACGCCAAGACACTCGCCGGTGTGCCCGGCAACGACGTCATGATTCGACTCGTCGACGCGCAGGGCAGATTCGTTCGCCGTCGCTACAGCGTGCGTAGCCTCGACGACGCCAACGATCAGTTCACCCTGTGGATCACGGTCGAGCACGACGGGCCGGGCAGCACCTGGGTGAAGAGCGCGACGAAGGGCGAACTCGTCGATGTCATTGGTCCTCGCGGAAAGGTCCTTCTCGATCCCGTGGCCGACTGGCACCTCTTCGTGGGCGACGCTAGTGGTCTCGCTGCGTTCTATCGAATGGCCCAGAGTATCGACGTGCCCGGAAAGGCCATCTTCATCGTAGAGATCGACGCGGCCGACGACGCCCTCAGCGCGCCCTTCGACGAAGGACTCGGCGTGACGGGGATCTTCGTCGATCGACAGGGTCGATCGACCAGTGATCCGGAAGGACTGTTACGGGGACTCGCGGCCTTCGAACTCCCGCCCGACCTCGGTCACGCCTACCTCTTCGGCGAGTTCCACATCATGCGCGTGCTCGAGAGTGCGTTACTCGACCGAGGTCTGCGCCCTGAACAGGTGAGCCACAAGGCCTTCTGGCGTAGTGGGCGTAGCAACGCCGATCACGGCGAACCAGTGAAGAGCGAAGTCTAAAGAACGACGACGGCCGGCAAGATGACGGGCTGGCGTCGATAGCGTTGCCCGAGTAGTCGGCCCGCAGCACGTTGGGCCAGCTTGGAGAGAGAGTCGGGGTCGACGTTGCCGTCGGCGAGGGCTTCCTGGAGCGCGGTTCGTACCGCGCTCGTCAGATTGATGATGAGATCTTGATCACTGGCGCCTTCGAACCATCCGCGCGCGGAGATCGCGACGGGCTGAGCAATAGTTGCACTCGCACGGTCCACTCCGGCGGAAACCAGGAGCACGCCGTACTCGGCCAACATTCGACGCTCCTCCAAAGGACGTTCGTCGAGATCGCCCGCACTGCCGTCGATGTAGTGAAAGCCCGCGGGGACCTTGCCGGCACGCCGAATGCCTTTCTCGGAGACTTCGATCTGGTCACCGTCTTCACAGATCAACACGTGCTTGGAACTCAGCCCCATCGACACCGCGAGTTCCGCGTGATGGACCATGTGGCGATACTCTCCGTGCACGGGCACGAAGTTTCGAGGACGCAGCAGTTGTTGGTAGGTGCGAAGTTCGCCTTGGCGGGCGTGTCCTGAGGCGTGCACCGGCTCTTGGCCCGAGTGGATGACCTCGGTCGCTTCGCGGTGCAGGTCGTCGATCACCCGTCCGACTGACCACTCGTTACCCGGAATCGGGTGCGAACTCAGTATCACCGTGTCGTCGGGGCCGACCTTGAAGTTCCTCGCGTCACCGCGCGAGAGTTTCGACAACACCGCCAGGGGTTCGCCCTGGCTCCCGGTGCAGATCACGCAGACCTCGCCAGGGCTGAAGCGACTGATGTTCTCGACGTCAATGAGGTCCGCCGAGTCCACGCGAAGGAGGTGCAGTTTCCTCGCCAACTTCACGTTCGCTTCCATCGATCGACCCATAAAGGCGATCTTGCGTTTGGTCTCGTGCGCCACGTCGGCAATCTGTTGGATGCGGTGGATATGACTCGCGAAACAGGCCACCACCATCCGTCGATCGGGACGTTCGAGGAAGAGCCGGCGTAGCGCGACGCCAACACTGGCCTCCGACGGGGTGAAGCCCGGCTCTTCGGCGTTCGTGGAGTCGGCGAGCAAGAGCGCCACCCCTTCGTCGCCCAAGGCGGCCAGGCGATTGATGTCGGTTCGCCGCCCGTCGATCGGGGTGAGGTCGAGTTTGAAGTCGCCCGAGTGCACCACCACGCCAACTTTGGTGTGAAAGGCCAACGCGTGCGCGCTCGGCACCGAGTGCGTGACCGGGATGAACTCCACCTCGAAAGGTCCGATACGACGGCGTTCGCCGTCGGCGACCTCGATGAACGTGAGATCCTTGGCGACCTTGGCCTCACTGAGGCGATGGCGCGCGAAGCCAAGGGTCAGCGGTGAGCCGTAGATGGAGACGTTGACGTCCTTCACGAGGTAGCGCAGCGCTCCGGTGTGATCTTCGTGGCCGTGGGTGAGCACGATGGCGTCGACGCGATCGCGTCGTTCGATGAGCCATCGAAAGTCAGGAAGGATGAGGTCAACGCCGTACATCGTGGGTTCGGGGAACATGAGCCCGGCGTCGACGACGACGATGCGACCGTCTTGTTCCAGCGCCAAACAGTTGCGGCCGATCTCACCGAGTCCGCCGAGGAACGTAACGCGAAGGGTGTCAGCCACGGGCGGTCTTTAGCGACGCCACGATCTCGGCCGCGGCGGCGTTGAGCTCGGTGTCACTTGGCGCGTGGGGCAGTCGGCACTCGCCCACGTTAAAGCCCAGCACGCGTAGCACCGCTTTGGACGGCATGGGATTGGGGTAGGCCTCGGTACTCTCGAAGGCGAAACTCGCCGCGGCACGCTCGTTGAGCATCTGGGCTTCTTCCCACTCGCCGAGCGCTGCGGCGTGGACGATGCCGGATACCTCAGGTCCGACCCAGTGGGCCGCGACCGAGACGATGCCCACGGCTCCAATGGCTAAGAAGGGCAACAATACCGAATCGTCGCCGCTGTAGAGCGTAAGGGCGTCGCCGAGCACGGCCTTGGTGTGCGCGGCCGACACCAGGTCACCCGACGCGTCCTTCAGGGCCGTGATGTTCTTGTGGCCCTTGACGAGTCCAATAGTCGTCGCCGAGGCGATCTTTCGTCCCGTACGAGACGGTATGTCGTAGAGCATGACCTCGAGCGGCGTACTCTCCGCGATGGCCCCTAAGTGGGCGGCAATGCCGGTCTGGTTTGGTCGCGCATAGGCCGGGGTCGTGGCGAGGACGCCGGCGACGCCGGTGGCCTTCACCTGCGCGGTCAACACAATCGACTGTTGCGTATTGGCGAACGTCGATCCCGCGAGCACGGGTACGGTCACTGCTTCGGCGACGCAGGCGAAGAGGTCGAGCTTCTCCTCGTCACTGAGCGACGAACCCTCACCGGTCGAACCGGCAACCACGAGTCCGTCACTGCCCTCGGCGACCAAGAACTTCGCGAGCTTGGCCGCGACGTCGTAGTCCACGGCCCCACTGGACGCGAAGGGCGTCACCATGGCCGTGAGGACGCGTCCAAATCGAGAGGTACTCATGGTACGAAGTTACCAGCCGACGCTTCGAGCGACGGGCGTCGTTGAATGACTTCCTACGGAATCAACGAAGCAATGCCGTCGAGGAACTTCGGCGTGGCGTCGATCGCGATGGAGGCGAGCGCGACTCCGTGCACGAAACTCTGTCGGTCGAACGAGTCGTGGCGAATCGTCAGGCCCTCGCCCGCCGAGCCAAAGAGGATCTCTTGGTGCGCGACGAGTCCAGGGAGTCGCACGGAGTGGACCTTGACGCCGTCGATAGCGTCGGCCCCCCTCGCGCCGTCGATCGTGTGTCGCGTCGTGGGATCGCGAAGCGGCGCGAGACCCGAGACCCTTCGAGCGTTGGCGATGGTCGTCGCGGTCGTGATCGAGGTCCCCGACGGCGCGTCGACCTTGCGATCGTGATGCAGTTCGATGATCTCCGCGCGTTCGAAGTACGGCGCGGCCATCGCGGCGAAACGCTCGGAAAGTACTGCGCCGATGGAAAAGTTCGACGCCATCACGACGCCGGTGCGCGTCGCGCTCTCTTCGACGACCCGACGCTGTTCCTTCGAAAGGCCCGTCGTGCCGATGACGAGCGCAACGCCGTTCTCGGCACACCACGTCGCGGAATTGACGACGCCCTGGGGAGAAGAGAAGTCGATCACGACGTCGACCTCGTTGGGATCGATTTCGTCGAGCGACGACACGTAGGCTGCGCCAAAAAGTCGAGGTGGTTCATGCTCGTCGACGAGGGCGAACACCGAGAACTGTTCAAGCGCGCTGAGCCCTTCGCCGAGCGCCTGACCCATGCGACCGGCTCCGCCCACGATGACCAGTGACTTCACGACAGAACCTTACTTGCGCGTCGGCGTCGTCTCGTGAGCCCGAGACCCGTCATGACGCCGACGAGGAGCACGAATGAGGCCGCCGAGGCGCCGACACTGGCTTCGATATACGGCGCGTGGTAGTGATAGTGAATCGTCCAGTCGCCCTTCGGGACCCGGGCGCCTTCGATGAGTCCGACTCGATAGACGCTGAGATCGACCACACGCCCTGTGTTGATGTTCACCGCCGTCGCGCGCCAACCCGGGAGGTACGCTTCGCTGCGCTCGAGCACGCTCGACTTCTTGACAGAGACGTTCACCCACGTGTCACCCCACGACGCACTTCGAATCTTGCTCACGTGGCCGTTCGCGGGCGACGTCAACCAGACGGGTGGCAGAAGCGACGTTGCTTTGAACACCGAGAACCCGTCTTCGGTGGACGTAAGGCGCCACGATGACGACGACAGCGCAAGTTGAAAGTTGCTGTCCAAGCGATAACTTGACCCATCCGCTGTCGTCACGACAGCGTCACCGACGTCGAGGCTGGCGCTCGAGCGAACCACGAATCCGGCGGCCAACTGGGGTCCGAATCCAATAAACGCGTTCTGTACCTTCACGTTCGTGCCCTTAGAGTGCTTGACCGAGTAGACCCGACCAATTGGCGCTCCCTTCGCGTTCAGGAGCTGAATCGTGAGGTTGCCCGTCGAAAGGACGTGACCGTGGGCGCCACTGATCGCGATCGAATTGACGCTCAGTACGTCGCCGAAGTAACGGCGCGTCGACGACGACGATGTCTCGGGTACGCACGTCGACGGCACCGTCTTCTGGAGGTTCGTGCTCGTGACGAGTTCGGAACTCGAGATCGCGATGGCACTCAGTCGAAGTTGCGTGAAGGTGCCATCCGCCAGGTGACAAGCGTTGAGCGTGGCCTGGGGATGCGTCCCGGTCGCATTGTCGTAGAGCGTGGAGATCAGGGCGCCGTAACCTTGGACGCTGGAGAGTCCAGTGGCGACGTTCATGTTGGGCTCACCCAGCACACGAAAGAAGCCCGTTCGCGCGGCGTCGTCACCGACCAGAGCAAAACGCCCCTTCGTTCCGAGCAGGGACACGGCGGTCGAGCGAGACGCTTCGCGCGGCGTGGTGCCGCCGATCAACCCCGTCCCCGTGAACACCGAAAAGACCACGAGATCGACCACCAAGACCATGATGAGGAGGTTCACCAGACGGCGAGAGTGACGCCAGAACAACACTGCGGCCACGGCTGTGAGTGCGATGACGAGGTGCAGCGAGTCCGTAACTTTGAGACCCGACGCGAACGTCGCCACCCCCTGGGGCACTCCAAGATGGTCGACCAGCCAGGGACCCCAACCGAGCATCGCCACGGACAGCAGTGCCGTGATGGCCGCGGGGGTCAGCGTGATCCAACGTGAACGCTGTCCCAGCCCCGCCGGTTCCAACTCTCGGTCCTGCAGGCGCTGGAGCCACCAACCGAGAACCATCGCCAAGGCAAAGTCGAGCAAGATGACATTGCGACTCTGCAAGCGCGTCGAGCCGAAGAGGGGAATGGCCCGAAAGACGTGGCCAAGAACCGTGAAGTTTCCCCATGTCGCAAAGAGACCGACCAGACCGACAAAAAAGTAGATCGCGTAGTCGCGTTCGGCGCCCTTCCAGCCGCGACGGGTCAGTCGGCTCAAGAACGCGGCTGTCGCCATGAGGGCCACGACGCCGGCATAGCCCGTCACCTCGGCCAGGTTGTAGTTCACGAAGTAGCTGGGCTGACCCAACACGCCGCTTCCCCCGAAGATATCGGGTATGAAAAGAAGTGCCGACCAGCGCAGGGAAAGTGAGCCCGCGCCGAAGAACCAATAATCCACCCCCGAACGTTGCGAGAACGTAATGAACGACCACCCCGGCAGCAGTTGCACGAGACCTAGTCCCACGCCCCAGACGAAACCGACGAACAACGTGAGGAGGTACACCGCGCGCGCGCGCCACGTGTGAAGCCAGTAGGACGTACGCAACAAAAGAACACAGGGCACGACCACGATCGTCAACAACTCCACGTCGGCGATGCCGCGCGGTTCGCCCGTAAGGAACGTGAACCCCCAGAGCAGTGCCCCACCACAGGCCCACGGCAACGAGACGCGCACGTACGTGAGCCACGACGCGTCGTCGCTCACGTTTCGAAGCCGTCGTGAAAGGGCCAACATCAGCACTGTTGCCCAAGGGAGAAACGAGAATCCTTGGACGACGCCGAGGTGCACGACCTGGCCGATCATGGCGCCCGAGTAGGCGAAACTCATCGCCGCCACAAACGAGGGCGTCGTGCGCAGTCCGTGCCAGCGCAATAGGACGAAGACACCTAGCGCCGCGATGACGTAGACCACGATGAGATTGAAGATCCATGCGGCGATGGCGGGCACGAAGGCGAAGATGACCGTGAGGGGATAGAGCGCGCCCGCGTTCATTCCGCCCAGCAACGGCGTACCGGCGTTGGTGAGAGGGTCGAGTAACGGCAGGTGACCCGAAGCGATCTGTTGACCGGCGAGTACACGGAGCGGAAAGTTCTGGATGAGGTTGTCGGCGTCGATCGCCGGTCGACCGAGGAGCGCGGGAATGACGAAGAGCGCGGTCGGGATGACGACGAACCACAGAAGGGCCCAGCGGTCCGTTCGATTGAGAGGACGCCACCAGCGTGCTGGTGTCTCGGGGGTACTACTCATTTTCTCTACGCTACGAAAAACGAAGAGGCCGCGATGGACAGTCGAGGACTGCGCACCGCGGCCTTTCGATAACTAACGTCGACGAGGACGAGGGCTACGACGTCCGCCGCCGTCGCCATCACTAAACGTCGGACCACCGGGACCCAAGTCGCCGATCTCTCCGGCCAACTCGGCCTCGAAGGACGCCTCGAAGGACGAGGACTTCGGACTCGAACTGCCACTACGTTCGGGACGGCTGTCGCGCTCGGGACGGCTGTCGCGCTCGGGACGTGAGTCACGCTCGGGACGGCTATCGCGCTCGGGACGACGCTCGCGCGAGCGCGGCGCCTCGTCGACGACGTCGGGAAAGTCACCGACGAGCGAGAGCGAGACCTTGCCCTGAGGATCGATGTCGTCGACCTTCACTTCGAGTGACTGGCCGAGTTCGAGAACGTCCTCGACCTGTCCGATGCGCTTGCCACCGTTGAGCGGCGCCAACTTCGAGATGTGCAACAGGCCATCACGACCGGGCAGGATGTTGATGAACGCACCAAACTTCGCGATCGACACGACGCGACCTTGGTAGATAGCGCCCACGTCCGCTGAAGGCGGGTCCAGAATGAGGGAGATGCGACGTCGCGCTTCTTCCACGGCCCGGCCGTCCTTCGCACCGATGGTGACCGTGCCCACGACACCGTCGTCGTCGACGGCGATGTCCGCACCGGTCTCTTGTTGCAGGGTGTTGATGACCTTGCCCTTGGGACCGATGACCTCACCGATCTTGTCGATCGGAATCTGCATCGAGACGATCTTGGGGGCCACTTCGGCGACTTCACTGCGCGGTTCGGCGATCGTATCGGTGATGACCTTCAAGATCGCGAGACGCGCGTCCTTGGCTTGGTGCAACGCCTTCGCGAGCACGTCAGCGGGAAGCCCGTCGATCTTCGTGTCGAGTTGCAACGCCGTCACGGCGTCCGCAGTACCGGCGACCTTGAAGTCCATATCGCCGAACGCGTCTTCGGCGCCGAGGATGTCGGTCAAGGTGACGTAGTTGCCCTCCTCGTAGACGAGTCCCATCGCGATACCCGCGACGGGTGCCTTGATGGGCACACCCGCGGCCATGAGCGACAACGTCGAACCACAGACTGAGGCCATGGACGTCGAGCCGTTGGACTGCATGACGTCCGAGACGACGCGCAGCGTGTAGGCGAACTCTTCCTCACTGGGCAGCACGGGCACGAGCGCACGCTCGGCCAACATGCCGTGACCAACTTCGCGGCGCTTGGGCGCACCCACGCGACCAGTTTCACCGGTCGAATACGGCGGGAAGTTGTAGTGGTGCATGTAGCGACGGAACTCGTCCGGTGAGATCGTGTCGAGCTGCTGGCGCATACGCGGCATGCCGAGGGTCGTGACGTTGACGACCTGAGTCTCACCGCGCTGGAAGAGCGCCGAGCCGTGGGTCATCGGGAAGAGGTCGAGCTCGGCCGAGAGCGGACGGATGTCCGCCACGCCGCGACCGTCGATACGCACACCGTCTTCGACGATGCGACGACGCACGAGCTTCTTGGTCATCGAACGAACGGCGGCCTTGATCTCACCGGCGCGTCCTTCGAACTCACTCGAGAGCTGCTCGGTGATCGACGCAGTCGCGGCCGCGAGCGCTTCGTTGCGCGCGGCCTTGGTGGTGATCTTGTTGGCTTCCGTGAGTGCGACGCCCCCAACGCTTTCTACGCGGGCGTAGACGTCGTCTTGGTAGTCGGCGAAGGTCTCGTACGGGAAGATCGGCAACGGACCACGGTCGGCGATGAAGTCACGAACGAGTTCGCGCTGCAAGTTGATGGCTTCGCGAATCCAGAGCTTCGAGGCTTCAAGGCCCGCGGCCAGCACGTCTTCGCTGACTTTGGGCGCGCCATCGAGGTACTTCTCGAATGAACCTTCGGTACCACCGGCCTCGACCATCATGATCGCGACGTCGGCGTTCACCGAGTCACTGAGCGCTCGCCCGGCGACAACGAGTTCGAACGTCGCGGCGTCGCCTTCGGCGTACGTGGGGTGCGGGACCCACTCGCCGTCGACGGTGTAGGCCATGCGAACGGCACCGATGGGACCGTCGAAGGGCATTCCCGAGATCATGATCGCAGCGGACGCGGCGTTGATGGCCAGGATGTCGTGGGGATTCTCTTGGTCGGCGCTGAAGATCGTGCCGACGACTTGGACCTCGTTGCGGAAACCCTTCGGGAAGGAAGGACGCAGCGGACGGTCGATCAATCGGCAAATAAGAATCGCTTGGTCGGAGAGTTTGCCCTCACGGCGAAAGAACGCCCCGGGGATCTTTCCTGCGGCGTAGGCGCGCTCTTCAATGTCGATGGTGAGGGGGAAAAAGTCCATTCCCTCTCGTGCGCTTCGCGCCGCGGTGACCGTGGCGAGCAACATGGTGTCGCCGATGCGCGCGAGAACGGCGCCGTCGGCAAGTTGGGCGAGGTGACCGGCTTCAAAACTCATCGTTTTGTCGGTACCCGTGATTGGACTGCTTACGCGAATTGCGTCAGTCATGGATTGGCTCCTTGTGTAGCAACACTCCGCCCGAATCCCAGTGAGCAACCTTCGCCCGCGGGCGACTGTCCTCCACTGGCCTTCGAGGCCTCGGATATGTTGAACACGTCGACGGCGTCGACGTGGTTGTTTCGGCTAGCGACGAATGCCGAGACGACCAATCAACGCGCGGTAGCGCTCTACGTTGCCTTTTTGCACGTAGTCCAGCAGACGACGTCGTTGACCAATGAGCTTCATGAGTCCACGGCGGGTGTGATGATCGCCCTTGTGAACCTTGAGGTGCTCGGTGAGATGCGAGATTCGGGCCGTCAAGAGCGCCACTTGGACTTCCGGTGAACCGGTGTCCGAGACGTGCGCCTGAAAGTCCTTAATAATCTCCTGCTTCTCAGTCATAACGTGTTTGCCTTATTGAGTCGGGGGTCCCGTTGCGAGCCGCCAACGAGACGACCCACACGATCAGCGTCGCTGACCGAGTCTCTATCCTAGCAGTTTCGCGTCGCGAGTCGAAAACTTCTGGAAGATCTCAAGGGTTTTGACGACGTCACCTTCGATTCGCTTCGTCAACTCGTCCACGCTGGCAAAGGTCATCTGGTTGCGCAGACGCACCAAAAACACCACGTCGACGTTCGTATCGTAAAGATCGCCCTCGAAGCCCGGGACGTGAACCTCGACGAGGAGCTCACCGTCTTCGTAGAACTGCGGACGTGTTCCCACCGAGATCGCCGCGGGCCACCACGTGCCGTCTAGTTCCGTCGCGCCGGCGTACACCCCTTCACTAGGCAGTGCCTGATGAGGCGCCACCGTGAGATTAGCCGTGGGAAAACCCAACTCTTCGCCACGCGCGTCACCGTGTCCGACCCCGCCACGAAGCACGAAGGGGTGACCGAGCACGCTCTCCGCACTCGTGAGGTCACCGACGTCGAGGGCGCTTCGCACCGACGTCGAACTCCAGCGCTCGACGTCACCAAAGAGTGGGGCCGGCTCGACGTCGAAACCCAACGCCGCTCCCACCTCCGCCAACATCGCCACCGTCCCTTCGCGGTTGTGGCCGAAGTGAAAGTCCTCGCCCACGACCACGCATCGCGTCCGTAACTCTCCAACAAGCACACGCTCGATGAAGTGTCGTGCCGTCTCGAGTTTGAGGACATCATCGAAGGTGATGAGCCGAACCTGATCGACGCCAAGGGCTTGCAACCCCTCGAGTCGCTGGTCCAGCGTCGCTATAAGGCGCGGCGCCTTTAAAGGCGCGAGCACGATCGCCGGCGACGGATCGAAAGTCACTACTGTCGCGCGCGCGTCGTACTCACGTGCGAGAGCGACGACTTTGGCGATGACGGCCTGATGACCACGGTGCAGTCCGTCAAAGACGCCGATCGTGACGACGCTCGGCTCACGCAGTCCATCCTCGATTTCGCCGTCTCGAAGAACAATCATGCCAGCAACCTACCCTTGCTCGACGTCTTCTTCGTCCGGCAACACCACTGCGGGTTGCCACGATTCGCCTCGTCGTCGTAACACCGCGACTAGCGATCCCGTCGCGCTCACGGCAGCGATTTCGCCGTCGACGGGCCCGTCGAGCGAGACGCGCTGACCCATCCGAAGGCAACGCTCGTCGTCGCGAGAGACGACGACCGCTTCCAGTTGCGTAACAAACGCACGTGGTGGTTGTAAGACCGGCGTGCCGTCGCGGTGGCGCTCGTCGAGTTGCTCGAGTGTGAGAGCGTCGTCGACGTGATGATCGCCACTCGAGAGGCGGCGCAAAGCACTCAAGTGGCCGATGGTGCCGAGACGCTCGGCGAGGTCGCTCAAGAGGACGCGCACGTAGGTTCCCACCGAACACGTCACGTCAAAACTCCAATCGCTCGCCTCGTTGGTGGGCGCGAGGGAAAAGGACGCGACGTCAATGGTGCGAGCTTCTCGTTCCACGACGACGCCCGCTCGAGCGAGGGCGTGCAGGCGCTGGCCCTTCACCTTCAGCGCCGAGACCATGGGAGGGGTCTGCGACTGCGTGCCCAGCATGTGAAGGGCCGCAGCGTTCACGGCTTCGCTCGTGAAGTGGGGTACCTCACGGCGATCAACGACCGCGCCGTCGGCGTCGAGCGAGTCGGTGCTAGTACCAAAGGTCACGACGCCCTCGTAGCGCTTGGTCTCACTTTGGGCGAAACGCAGCAGTCGCGTCGAGGGACCGACCGCGAGTACCAAGAGACCCGTCGCCATGGGATCAAGCGTGCCAGCGTGTCCCACCCGGCGTTCGTCCAGGGCGAGGCGCACGCGAGCGACGACATCGTGGCTCGTCATCCCCCTCGGCTTGTCGATGAGGAGAAGACCGTTACTCGTCGACATGGTGTTGGCGCCGCAACAGCTCTTCGACCGCCGCCCCACTCGCCACCGCCGGGTCGGCCATGAATGAGAGCTTGGGTGTGCGCTTCAGGCGTGTCTGCGCGTTCACCGCACCCTGGATCTGGCCGCGACGTTCCTCGAGGGCGGCCTTCGCGCCGTCGCTGAGTGCGTGGAAGTAGACCATTGCTTGGGCCATGTCGGGCGAGGTGTTCACGCCCGTCACGGTCAGAAAGCCGAGCCGTTCGTCAACGTCCGAGATCCGCACCAGTTCTTCCGAAATCACTTCGCGAAGTATCTGATTCACCCGCGCCGTGCGGGGGTAGGGGCGCTGGGAACCTGAGGAGTGGGCCATGGTTTAGGCCGTGCGCGGTATCTCGCGCTCTTCGAACGTTTCGATGACGTCACCGGCCTTGAGATCCTGGTAGTCCGACAGTCCCACACCACACTCGAAGCCCGCCGGTACTTCGCGCGCGTCGTCCTTGAAGCGACGAAGTGACGTGACGGTGCCCTTCCAGATGATGGTCCCCTCGCGCAGGAATCGAACCTTCGAGCCGCGCGTGATGACACCATCACGTACGAAGCATCCGGCGATCGCGCCGATGCGCGGAATGCGAAAGACCTCGCGCACTTCGGCTTCGCCGGTGACGATCTCTTCGTAGACCGGCGTAAGTAGACCGAGCATCGCATCTTCGATCTCTTCGATCAACTTGTAGATGATCTCGTAGGTGCGAATCTGCACGCCTTCACTGATGGCGAGTTCACGGCTGCGCTTGTCGGGTCGAACGTTGAAGCCAATGATCGTGGCGTTGGACGCCTTGGCCCACTGGACGTCGCTCTCGCTGATGCCACCGACCCCGCGGTGCACGATGACCAGTTTCACGTCGTCGCGTTCGAGTTTCTTGAGTGACTCGGTGCAGGCCTCGAGGGACCCCTGTACGTCGGCCTTCAACACGATGTTGAGCGTCGCGGTCTCGCCTCGTTGGATCTGTTCGAAGAGGTCCTCGAGTCGAGCACCGCTGGACGACGCGACGGGCTGTTGGCCCACGAGTCGTGAGCGCTGCGCACGCGCTTCGGCGAGTGAGCGAGCGTGCGCCAAGTCGCGCGCGACGCGCATCTCGTCGCCCGCGAAGGGCGGCTCGCTGAAGCCGAGGATCTGCACGGGTGTCGAGGGTCCGGCCGATTTGATCTGCTTGCCTTGATCGTTGATGAGGGCCTTGACCTTGCCGTAGGCCGGTCCCGCGACGACGGGGTCACCGACGCGCAGCAGTCCCTTTTGCACGATGACGGTCGCGACGGGGCCGCGACCGACTTCGAGGTTCGCTTCCAGCACGGTGCCGACCGCGCGACCCGACGGAGGCGCTGCCAGTTCGCCGATCTCGGCCACGAGCAAGACCTGCTCGAGCAGATCGTCGATGCCCGTCTCTTGTAACGCCGAGATCTCGACAACGATGGTGTCGCCTCCCCACTTCTCAGGAACGAGCGCGTGCTCGGCAAGTTGTTGCAGCACACGATCAGGATTCGCGTCGGGTCGGTCCATCTTGTTGATGGCCACGATGATCGGCACGTTGGCCGCCTTCGCGTGGTTGATGGCCTCGATGGTCTGGGGCATGACGCCGTCGTCAGCGGCCACGACCAAGATAATGACGTCGGTGACCTTGGCGCCGCGGGCGCGCATGGCCGAGAAGGCTTCGTGGCCCGGCGTGTCGAGGAAGGTGATCGACCTGCCGTGCCAGGAAACTTGGTACGCGCCGATGTGCTGCGTGATGCCGCCAGCCTCACCGGCGACGACGTTGGCCTTACGAATCTTGTCGAGCAAGAGCGTCTTGCCGTGGTCGACGTGACCCATCACCGTGACAACGGGGGGACGCGGCGCGTCGGGAACGATGACGTCGTCTTCCACTTCGTCGAAGAACTTCGCGAGGAGTTCGGCTTCCTTTTGCTCACCGGGATCGACGAGCTTGACCTCGGCACCGACTTCCGCGGCGTAGAGCTCGATCATGTCGTCCGAGAGGCTCTGCACGGCGGTGACAATCTCGCCCTGGAGGAATAAGAAGCGAATGATGTCCGCGGCACTGCGGTTCAGTTTGGGTCCCACGTCCTTCGCCGTAGAACCGCGCTCGATGATGATCTCGCCATCGGGCACTGGCGCGCTACTGGGCTGCCAGGTGGTCATCTGCGTCGGCTCGAGTTCTTCGACGTTGCGCCGACGTCGACGCGTGACCTTACGTTGCGATCCGCGTGGACCGCCGCCGCCACGGGCTGGGCCACCACTACGGCTCGCGCCCGCGGGGGCGCCACCGGCTGGTGCGCCGGGACGCGTCGCGCTAAAGCCACCACCGGGACGAGAAGGTCCGCCGGTGCGTGGTGCGCCCGTGCTCGGACGAGCGCTCATGGGACGCGGGCCGCTGGAGGGTCCGCCGCGACCAGTGGCGCTCGGCATCGGCCGACGCATACCTGGAGGCGGAGGAATTGGACGGCCCGTCGAACTCAATGGACGACCGGGTGGCGGCGGAATGGGACGACCAGTGGAACTGAGGGGCGGACGATTCTGTCCCTCACCGTCGCCGGACCCTCCACGCTGCGTGGGGCGGATCGTCGTGGGACCGTCGGGCGAGACAGTACGATTCGGCGCGGGTTTGGGCACCACGGCCCGTGAACGGACGACCTTCGGCACGCTTTCCTCGGGCGCGATGGGGGCCGGTGACGAGAGCGTTGGTGCATGGACACTGGCCTCGGACACCGTTGGGGTGGGAGCGCTCGCGGGGGCGATGACGCGAGAGACGCGCGCCGGCTCGGCCGGCGCGGTCGTCACGTCGGCAGCCGGGGCCTCGGCTTTGGTGGCCTTGGTCGCTTTCGTGGCCTTTTCGACCTTGTCGGCTTTCGGGGCGCCAGCCGGTACTTCGCGGCGTAGTCCGTCCGCGTCGGCACGCCGACGAATGCGGTCGGCCTGAGCGTCCTCAATCGACGCCGACGGGCTCGAAGCGCCGATTCCTAGTTTTTGGGCGAGTGCGAGTAACTCTTTACTCGTCAGACCGAGCTCTTTTGAGAGCTCGTGCACTCGAATTTTCTTTGGCGCCAAAATGTTCCCTTACTTCGCGCGCCGCCACGATCGGCGGACACAGTTTCCTATTCTTTCACAACTGCGGACTTTTCTTGGTTCTGAGACCTCGAAGTGCCGCCACGTCGCTTTCGACCACCGTGGTTCTAAGTGCTCGAGCGACGTGAGTAACTCGTAATTCTTGTTCGCAAGTCTGGTCGTCACACCACCACACGCCGCGGCCGTCACCGCGACCGAGATACCAAGTTCCCTGGGCGTCTCGACCCGCGCGGGTCATCATGGTGTCGTCGCGACGGGTCCGACACACGACACAGGTCCGAATCGGTGCTATGCCTCGTCCTCCGAAATCGCTTCCACGACGACCAATTCTTCGACGTCGCCTTCGGCGGTGGTGACGACCTCATCGACCACGACGGCTTCTACTTCGCCGTTCTCGCCGGTAACCACGATAACGGTCTCGTCGACCACCGCGTCACCCTCAGTCCACACCTCTTCGACGACTTCGTCGTTGGTCTCGTTTTCGGAACGGATGTCGATGCGCCATCCGGTGAGTCGCGCCGCGAGACG
>PLNQ01000009.1 GCA_003141815.1 Acidimicrobiaceae bacterium
CTGTGGCACTTCTGGACGATGTTCGTCTTCTTCAACCTGACGTTCTTCCCGATGTTCATCATCGGCCTGCTTGGTCAGCCCCGCAGGGTGTTCACTTACGCCAAGAACCTCCAAATATTTAACGACTTCTCGTCGGTATCTGCGTTCCTGCTCGGCTTATCGTTCCTCATCTTCGTGGCGAACTTGATGTGGTCGCAGTTCATCAGCCCCGTGAAGTCACCGGCGAACCCTTGGGACTCCTTGGGCCTCGAATGGCAGACTGCGACGCCGATTCCTCGTCACAACTTTGACCGCATCCCGGTGATCATGACCGACCCGTACCACTACAGCGAAGAGGGGGCCCCAGCGGTGGCCGACTTTGGCGGTGGCGCGAAGGCTGACATGGGTAGTGCATCCGTTCCCGGCAACGATCCGGCTTAGTAGCGAGAGAAGAGCAAAGTCATGCCCGAAGAATTGATCAATGAAACCCTGAGGGTCAGCGACACCCCTGAGGAGCAGGAGTTCGAGTTGCGCGCCCACATCGGCTCCGTCTGGAGTGGTGGTCGCCTGTTCATCGCGATGTGGACCTTCTTAGATGCGTCACTGGTCTTCAGTTACTTCTACCTCCGTTCGAGCAACAACGGTCTGCTATGGCGACCGAATCACGTCACTGCCCCCACGAGTTATGGGTGGGCGATTTACTCGTTGGTACTTCTCGCCGCGCTCATGGCTTTCTATGGACAAGCGCGACTTCGAAAGGGCAGCATCTTGGACTGGCAGATCGCGAGCTGGGTCGGCGTGTTCGCGGGTCTATTCGGGTTGTTGTTGCAGATCTGGGAGTTCACTGCCGTGCCGTTCGCCCCTGGATCAAGCGGCTACTCCTCGACGTTCATTGGCTACGCGTGCATGAACATCATGACGCTGGTGGTCGTGACGTACTGGATCGAAACAGCGCTAGCCCGCTCCTACCGGTTGCCCAAGGAAATTGGGGGCGAAAAGCCCATCATGTCGATGCATCCTTCGGCGCAGTCGTTTCGCGCCAACGTCTCTGCGATGACGTACTTCATGGGATTCATTGTCCTGGCCAGCACCTTGCTGTTCGCCATGTTCTACTTGCTGTAAGGATTGTCTGGATTTCAGGCGTCGTAATTGTTGTGAACGTTCGGTAGTTTGAGTACGAGAGACTAGGTGGTGAAGATGCTAGGTGTGGACAGTTTTATAGGACCTCAAGTGCAGACGATGGTCGTTTTGTTGGGGACGCTTTTCGCCGTATGTATTTGGGGATTCTTTCAGCGCAAACATTCCGAGTGAACACGGAGTCGTCTCTAAGAAGTTCTTCGCACAACAAGGCCCGTGCCCGCAACCTGTTTGCTGGTACGGGCCTTTTGCTATGGCTCCTCTTTCTCACGCCACCGCTGTCCACGTGGACGAGGAGCTACGAGTACGTCCAAGCCACGCAGTACTGTTTTTTCGCCATTATCATTCCCTTTCTGCTCGTGGCGGGACGTCCCTGGCAGTGGTTGGGGCTGACGTCGAACGAGCCGGTTCGTTTTGACAGCGACGGCGTGTTGGTCTCGCCGACGCGTCCGCGACTCTTCGATCGCGTCGCAATCGCGAGGGCGAAACGAAATGATCACCGACGGGCGGTCGCATTGACGATTCTCTTTATTGGTCAGTCGATCCTCTGGCGCTCGTCACCGATGGTCAACGCGCTGGTTCGTCACGCCTGGCTGACGGACATTGAGTCGTTGGCGTTGATTGTGGCGGGCGCCTTCTTATGGATTGATCTGATCGAAGCCCCGCCGTTTCGACCCGGCGCGACCCGACCGTACCGGATCGGCATCTCGACAGTGTCAATGTGGTCGGTGTGGGTGCTCGCGTACTTGATGGCGATGTCGCAGAACTCTTGGTACCACGCCATTCACCACGTTGCCGGGGGACTGTCCCAGTCGGCGGATCAACAGTTCACGGCGGGTGCGATGTGGTTCCTCTCCGCCACAGCCTTCCTCCCGGTAATTTTCTCGAATCTGAATCGCTGGCTCAAGTCCGAAGACGATCCCGATGAAGAGCTCTATCAACTCGTACGTCGAGACCGGACCCGGGGCTTCTTTGGGACGAATCCTTAGTTCTCTTCGTTTCTGACGAGGCGAAGCGAACATGAGGCGAAACTTTTTGGGATCCCACTAGGACTAAAATTCCATGAAGAGATGTCGTGGGCGTACATGTCGATAATGAACCGGTGACGACGGAAACTAAGGTTTCGAACGGTGACGTTCGACGAAGAGAGTGGGCCCGCTGTGCGCGAGAACTTCCGTGGTTCTACTTTGAGAAGTACGTATCGGTTTGGCGCGGTGGTCGCCGTCGTTCTCTCGATGGCGACACTCAGTCCCGTGACCGCGAGTAGTGCGCCGTCCATTCCCGTCTCGTCACCCTGTGGCCGTACGATTTCCACCTCGTACAGCCACGTGGTGTGGATCGTTATGGAGAATGAGGGTTACTCGGTCATAGGCTCGGGGAGCGCGCCCTACCTCAACACGCTGGCCAGCGCCTGCGGGTTGGCCACACAGGACTACGCCGTCTCACATCCGAGCCTGCCCAACTACGTCGCGCTGACCTCAGGGTCGACCCAGGGCATCATCGATGACGCGGAACCGAGTCAGCATCATCTCACCGTCCCAAGCATTTTCTCGCAGCTTGGTTCGAATTGGAGTGTGCTCGCGGAGTCGATGCCTTCGCGATGCGATCAGGTGACGAGTGGACAGTACGCGGCGCGACACAATCCCGCCGTTTACTATCAGTCACTCGCGAGCTCCTGTCTGCAGAACGACGTGCCGCTCGCACTACCGCTCAATCTGAGTAAGAAGTTCACGTTTATCGTCCCCAACGTGTGTAATGACATGCATAGCTGCTCGGTCACCACGGGTGACCAGTGGCTTCGCCGGTTCGTCCCGGCGATCCTCGGCTCTCGTCAGTACCAATCAGGCTCGTTAGTGCTGTTCATCACCTTTGACGAAAACAATCTCCAATCGTCGAACCGAATACCGACGCTCGTCATTGCGCCGTCGGTACCTCGGGGGCTGAAAGTGGGGGTGCATTTCACTCACTACTCGTTACTCGGCTCCACTGAGTCGCTGCTGCACCTCTCACTACTGGGCGGTGCTCGTTCTGCGTCGTCAATGATCCGGCCGTTTCATCTTTGAGAGATCGGCTTCGCACATAGCTCCTTCGGGTTTCGAAGAGTTGGCGACGGGGGTCGAAGGTTGGTCGATAGAGGAGTGTCTCGGCAATGGATTTACGGAGCTTCTAAGTTGTGCACTAAAGGTTCATTAAAATCAGTTAATGACCAACGACGACGTGAGAAAAAGTCATCAGGGGTCGAGCGAACGGTTTCCTAATGAGGATGGTCTCGTCGGTCTAGGGCACTCAATCGACGCGGGGGAGACCAAGACTTCGAACTCCGATCGGCACCTTCGACGTGCTGCAGGAGTGGAAGGGAACTCTCGTCTCACGTCGTCAGTGGCCGCCGTCGTCTTCGTGGTGCTCGCTATTGAAGGTGTCACAATCCTGCGCATTGGGCGACTTCTCGACATGCACGTCTTCGTTGGCGTTCTACTCATTCCCATCGTGTTGGTAAAGATTTCGTCGACGACCTGGCGCTTCGCGAAGTACTACCGAGGTGACCCCGAGTATCGTCGCAAGGGACCGCCCGCGCTCATTCTCCGACTCCTCGGGCCCTTGTTGATTACCCTGACGCTCGTCGTTCTTGCGTCCGGCGTCGCGCTCATTGAACTCCCCGCGTCATTTCGCCAGGAGCTCTCACTCATTCATAAGGCGAGTTTCATTGTGTGGATCGCGGTCATGGCGATACACGTGCTCGGCCACTTGGGCGAAACACTTCGCCTGGCGCCGCGCGACTGGCTACTACGAACGCGTCGCCAAGTGTCGGGCGCCTCTTCACGTCAGTGGCTCCTGGTCTGGAGCCTGGCGCTCGGACTCGTGACGGCGCTGGCCCTGACACCTCAGGTCTACGGTTGGTACCCCGGGTAGTTGCGTCCCTCTGGCGGCGTGAGGTCTCGTGAGTCAATCCAAGAGTATGGCCACGCTGTGTTTCGTTACGACGCGTTGAGAACCGAGGATGGCGAGATAGTTCTGGACGCTCTCGTCGCGTCGCAGGTGTCAGTTGCTAATCGGCTCGTCGCGCAGAGCGCTGAACCTCAGTACCAGTAAGCCCAGAAGAAGAAAGACCACGACGCCCACGCCGACGCCGAGCGAGATGAGAGTGTCGTTGAAATTGGTCTGCGAGAGCGGGCCACTAAGCGTCAAATGGGCCGACGCGCTGAGAATGTCTCGAACACCGGCCAGAATGCCAATCACGAGGAACGGGCGAACCGGAAAGACGGACGCCCGGAGGTGCCCGAAGACGGTGTGCGCGATGTCGAGCAGGATGATCACGACCAAGATGCCGTCGATGGCGGCCACCACTGACTGAGGAAACGATCCCCAGTTGCCGAGAAAGTCAACCAACGTGCGAACGAGAACAATACCCGCCACGACCAAGAGACTGGTGACGATCGCGTACTCGATGCCGACAATGAGCCAGCGAATACTCGCGTCAGCAGCCGTTTCCGCGCGCTTCCCTTGGTCCGATGAGTTCTCCATAACAGCGCACCATAGCGCGACGAGTGCGCGAGGGTGTTCTGACTGCCATTAAGAATTTGTCATCCGGGGTGAGAGAATTGCCGAGTGCTCAACCCTCGTTGCGTCAAGCGCGTGGTCGCTCAGGTACCGCGCAAGTGCGGCAGCACCGGTATCTTCAACGGCACCAGCGTGATCCCCAGATCCTTCTCCGCGGCGTGCACGTCACTGAGGGCGAGTTGTCGAGTTTGACTTAGATTCGTCTGCTGCTTCGTCAAATCGGCGATCTTCGACGAGTTGCCCGGGTGGTTGAACAGGAATTGGATGTCTTCAATTGAGGCTAACGCGCTGTTCGTCATCCACTGCTGCGCGACGCGTAAAACCTTGTCGATGTCCTTGCCCGCGGTCGTCTCGCGAGGTTGAATGTTATTCGTCAAGTCGTAGACCGGTTGGCTCGCGAACGAGCAGGCAGTCTGATCACCGATCAGCAGCGGTGGAATCTGTGCCAACTCTGACGCCTTCAACGTACCGGCCACGTATTTGTTGTAGAAACTAAACGATTCGCTAACGGCGAAGACGCACGCCTTGACATCAACATTGATCTGTTTGATGGTGCCGTTCTGCGACGCCGCGTCCTCTTTCTTGGTGATCGGTCGGGGCAAATCTGAGAGAACAGAGAGAGCCACGACCACGACCACGGCGACAGTGATGATGAACCATGGACGCTTGTACCAGACGGCTTTCGCGAGACCGAGCGATGAGGTCGCCATCGAAGCAGGGTCGAAGGGCACTACTTCGAAGTCAGACAATTCATCTTTCACTTGACAAGACTACTGGCGGTCGCGGCGATTCCCTGAGCGTATCGGTGGATCATCGACGCGCTCAGTGAGTACACGCCCGACTTACTCTCGTGCACGAACGGATGGGCGTAAGCCACGAGATCTCCCTTGGGACCGATGAAGTAGATGGCGTTGTTGTGTGAGACCTGGCTCGACTTGGCCCCCACGACGATCCGGATGCCGTACGCGCGCCACACGGTGTCCAACGTTGTGACGCTGCCAGAAAGTAAAACCACCGACGGCGTCGTGGAAAGCCCCGGGACACTGAGCGCTCGACTCGTTGC
The DNA here is from genome assembly GCA_003141815.1 of Acidimicrobiaceae bacterium. Lineage (GTDB taxonomy): Bacteria > Actinomycetota > Acidimicrobiia > Acidimicrobiales > RAAP-2 > RAAP-2. The sequence continues at coordinate 5,738 of PLNQ01000009.1, forward strand.
AGATATTGAACGCTGCTTGGGATCGGTATTGACGACGGCGAACTCCACGTTCGCGTTCCGAGGACCAAGTTGCTGGGCTGCTTGTCGAAGCTCAGCACCAAGTACGGGACAGACGTCATTACAGATCGAGTTGTAAAAGGTCAGGACCACCACCTTTCCTTTCTGGGCGCCGAGACTCCATTTCTTCCCTGACTGGGTCTTCAACGTGAACGTGCGTGCCTCAGCCGAGCCAATGAATTTGACGCCGATGTAGGACTCGAGTGCGGTCAGAGTGGTCGCCGTGGGATTGGGCGTTGGCGTCACCGTGAGCGTGGGGGACGTCGTCGTGCTCACCTTGGGAGTCTTGCCGTAACTCTGGAAGAAATGTCCAGCGATTTGACCGCTAAGTCCGAGAAACAAGATTGCCACGACGGCCCAGATAACGAATTTCCGGGGTATGGGAGCACGCTCCTTGCGCAACTTCCCCCTGTGAACGCGTGGCGCGTTCGCGGCTGCAAAAATCTCAGTTCGTTGCTCGTCGCTCAGTTCGTTGGACTCGTGGGGAGACCCTGTACTTCCACTCGTCATGTCCCTGCCCGTCCCTCAACTTTCTCCCTAACTCTATCGGTCAGGAATTCGAGAAACGATGGTCGGAATTGTAAGAATCTGTCGTCGCGGGTGCTTTCTCACCTCACTGTGAGCGAGCCGATGGACTTCACGGGTGAATCTTCATCGTGGTTTTCGCGTCGTGCGGAGTATCGTAAAAACGTGAACGGCATCGAAAGCTCGAAGGACAAGGGACCTTCGAGCGAAGGCGCCACTCGAATGTTCGACGCGGCTGCCATCAAGACTCATCTCACGTTGCTCGTCGGCTTGACGCTGTGTGGTTTGGCGTTCTGGTTCGAGATGGGGAGAGCGTTGGGCGGCAACTCGCTCAGCTGGGCGTACGTGTTCGAATGGCCGCTGCTGGGAATATTCGCAGTCTACATGTGGTGGAAACTATTGCATCCTGGGTTCACGCTCAGACGTCGCCATGAGAAGCCGGCGATCGCGCCCGAGTACGAAGGAATGCTCGCAGCGTGGCAGGAGGAGCAGCGAAGACTTGAGGACGCACGCCAGTCTGAAGAGTCGGAGTCGCCGAGACCCTTCGATGGCAAGAACGAATCGTCTCGATCCGGTGAGTAGGCTCGTCGTCCCCGTGGGTTGGTTCGAGGGCACTCCTGAACCATTTGGTATTTTGTCCGCAACGCTGGTTGCGTAGGGGTAGGACGTTGACGACATGAATTACCTAGTGCAGCACTGGTCCTTCGACCCCTTCGTCGTCATCGTCGCGCTTACTGCGACGGCCAACGAACTCGGGCTCTCGCGCCTTCGCCAACATTCGGTCCTTGCGCGATCGAGGCGGCGACGAAGGAATTCGCTCATCTTCTACGCGGGACTGGCCTCACTCTTAGTAGCCATATGTTCGCCGATCGACTACTGGTCCTCGAACTACTTCTTCGTTCACATGATCGAGCACGTGATCATCGTCTTCCTCGCGCCCGTCTTGGTCGTCGCGGGAGCGCCCTGGATTCCTCTAATGTTCGCGCTGCCGGTGAAGACGCGGCGCAAAGTCGGTCGCTTCTTCTACCTCAACAAGAAAGCGCGAGTCTTCCGGGTCGTTGGTCGATTCATTCGTTCGCCCTGGGTGGCGATTATCTCATTCAATGCCGCCATGTTGGTTTGGCACGTCCCTGCGCTCTTTGATCTGTCGGAGCGCAACCAATTGGCTCACGTATGGGCTATGCACACCAGCTTCTTCATCACCGGCGTACTCTTCTGGCTTCAGATCGTCGAATCGTATCCAATGAAGCCGTTGCGTGGCCCGCTGTGGCAAGCGGGTTCGATACTTGTCACGAACGTGATCATGACCTTGCTCGCGATGTCGATGAGCATGCTGACGACCACGAGTTGGTACTCGGTCTACGCGCACGTCCCGGGTGTCTCGCTGTCGCCCTTCGCCGATCAACAGATCGGCTCGGCGATCCTGTGGGTCTGTGGTGACTTTTGGGCGTTCCCGGCGCTGATATTCGTGATTCGACGGGCGATCGCACAAGAGGGATCGTTCTCGAGCGTCATCGATCGACTCACGCATCGCGCCGCCGCGCCCACGTTGGAGTCGTTTCGTCCCCAGCGCGTTTCGACGTCCACGCCCACGGACCTGGGTAAGGGAACCTCCGAGACCTAACGAACTTCGGGTCCGAGCGCCTTTGCTAAAGTGGCGTTAAGTATGTCGTGAAGCGGATCCTGTGAGGTTCGTACGACAGGAGTCAGATGAGTAACGAAAACGATCGTCGGGCGCGAGACCGCACCCTGACGTTTTCTGCCAAAAGTCAGCTTCTCTCATCCGAGGACGTCACCCGGGCCCTGGTCCGCATGGCGCACGAGATCATCGAACGCAACCATGGCGTTTCGACACTGTCGCTCATCGGACTACAGACCGGTGGCGAACCCTTCCTTCTCAGGTTGGCGGCGATTCTCGAAGAGGTGACGAGCGAGAGTCCGCTGGTCGGCCTGCTCGACGTGTCCTTCTATCGCGACGATCTTTCCTTGAACCCAGTGCCCCGCGTGTCCAACACACTCATCGACCACGACCTCACCGATCGCACGGTGGTCTTGGTGGACGACGTGCTCTTCACGGGTCGCACGATCCGCGCCGCCCTCAACGCCCTGACGGACTGGGGACGTCCTCGTTCCGTCCAGCTCGCGGTCATGGTGGATCGCGGACACCGCGAACTTCCTATTCGGGCAGACTTCGTTGGCAAGAATCTGCCCACGTCCTTGGATGAAGCCATCGTGGCCACTCTCGACGGCGTTTGGATCGGCACCGAGGGGGCGCCGTGATCGACTCGCTGCGTGGAGAGAATCTGCTGTCCCTCAACGACCTCTCGCGTCACGCCATGGTGGAAATCCTGGACGTGGCCGAGTCGTTCGTCGAGGTCAACCAACGCACAATCAAGAAAGTCCCGGCGCTGAAGGGTCGCGTCGTGGCGTCACTCTTCTTCGAAGAGTCCACGCGCACGCGCCTCAGTTTCGAGACGGCGGCCAAACGACTCAGCGCGGACGTGTTGTCCCTCGCCATCGCCTCGAGCAGCGTCAAGAAGGGCGAATCCCTTCGCGACACGATCGCTACCATCGACGCGCTCGGCATCGACGCGGTGGTCATGCGCCACCAGTCCAGTGGCGCCGCGCTCCAGGTCAGTCGCTACGTGCCGCACGTTCGCGTCATCAACGGTGGCGACGGTCAACATCAGCATCCGACCCAGGGACTCCTCGACGCCTTCACGATTCGCCAAATCCTCTGCGAACGAACCGGAACGACTGGGCGAGCGTCGGGGTCGCGGTTGTTCGAGGGCTTGAAGATACTGATCGTGGGAGACCTTCGTCACAGTCGCGTCGCTCGAAGTGACGTCGCGGCCTACGTGACCCTGGGGGCCGAGGTTCGCGTCGCGGCACCCGGCACACTCCTGCCGTACGACGTCGATAGCTGGCCCGTCACTCTCGCGACCGATTTTGACGAGTCATTAGCGTGGGCCGACGTCGTCGGGCTCTTGCGACTGCAACGAGAGCGCGGGTCGGGTTCGCTCGTACCGACCTTGCGTGAGTTCACGTCGACCTACGGGTTGACCATCGAACGAGCGAAGCGGTTGCGTCCCGAAACGATCATCATGCATCCGGGACCGATGAACCGCGGCGTCGAGATCGATTCACGCGTGGCGGACCTTGACGCCACGGTCATTGGTCGCCAGGTCACCAACGGCGTGCCCGTTCGAATGGCCGTGCTCTTCTTGAGCGTGGCGGGAACAAAGGGAGAAGGACCGTGAGCGCGTTCGTACTACGCCAGGGACTCGTCATTGGCGAGAACTCCAGCGACGTCCTCGACGTCTTCATTGACGAGGGGCGCCTTCGCGAGGTTTCGCCTCGCGTGGATGTGCCCCGCGGCACCAAGGAGATCGACGCCGAAGGATGTTGGGTCGGCCCGGGCTTTGTTGATCTGCACACGCACCTTCGAGAGCCGGGTCGCGAAGAGGCCGAGACGATTGACTCGGGCGCGAGAGCGGGCGCCGTCGGTGGCTTTAGCGCTGTCGTGGCGATGCCCAACACCGAGCCAGCGCTCGACAACGCCGCGCTCGTGTCGTACGTCTTGGACCGAGGAGAGAGAACACTCCTGGACGTCGCGGTGGCGGGCGCCATCACGCAGGGTCGACGTGGTGAGTTGCTAGCCCCCATGGCCGAGATGGCTGCGTTGGGCGTGCGGATCTTTACCGACGACGGCGTCGGCGTGCAGGACCCGTCACTCATGCGCCGGGCCCTCGACTACGCGAAGCCCCTTGGCGTGCGTCTCGCTCAGCACTGCGAGGACGAACAATTGGCCGCGGGTGGATCGATGAACGAGGGCGCGTTGAGTAGCCGATTAGGCCTCACGGGACGTCCGGCGCTCGCCGAGGAGCTGATGGTTCTGCGCGACATCGAACTCGTGCGACTCACCGGCTGCCCGGTGCACTTCTTGCATCTCTCCACCGCGCGGTCCGTCGCGCTCGTGGTGGCGGCGCGCCTCGAAGGTCTCCCGGTGACCTGCGAAGTGGCGCCTCATCACTTCACGTTGGACGAAGGTTGCCTCGAGTCCTTCGATCCCACTTTCAAGGTTCACCCGCCGCTTCGAGGCGCGAGTGACGTGGTGGCGCTTCGCGCGGCGCTCGTCAGTGGCGCGATCGACGCCGTCGCCACCGACCACGCACCGCACGCGCCGGAACTGAAGGAACTGCCGTTCGACGAGGCGCCTCCGGGCATGTTGGGACTCGAACACGCGGCGTCGCTGACCTACGAGGCGCTCGGTGCCGACGCGGCCGACCCGACCAGGTTCTTCGAGCTGATGAGTCGGGGTCCGGCACGTGTCGCGCAACTTCGCGCCGCCGACGTTCGTCCTCGCCACGGCGCCCACGGCGCGACGATGCGGGCGGGCGAGGACGCGAACGTGGTCGTCTTCGATCCGCGAGAACGTTGGACGGCGCGACGCGACACGCTCGAGAGTCGGGCCCTGAACACCCCCTACGACGGGCGCGCCATGGTCGGACGCGTGCGTGCACTCGTCGCCAAGGGCGAACTGGCCGTGATCGACGGGGCGCTGGCGTGAATCGTCCTCCGGCCCAGTTGGTACTGAGTGACGGCACCACGTTCGAGGGTTACGCCGCGGGCCATCTCCCCGACGAGGGTTTCACGTCGGGCGAGTTCGTCTTCAACACCGCTCTCAGTGGTTACCAAGAGGTGATTACCGATCCGAGCTACGCCGGCCAAATAATCTCGTTCACCTACCCCCACATCGGCAACTACGGCGTCACGCCCCTAGACGACGAGGCCGCTCGTCCGTTCTGTGCTGGTGTCGTCGCGCGCGAACTGAGCGACGTCCCGTCGAATTGGCGTTCGGTGGGCTCTCTTGACGGATTCCTTCGCGAGCACCGTGTGGCCGCGTTGGTGGGCGTCGACACGAGGCGTCTGACGCGTCACCTACGCGCCCACGGCGCTCTACCAGGCGCTTTTGGTCACGGCGACTCGGAACTCATTGTCCGAGAGGCGAAACGCGCGAAAGGTACCGACGGCGTTGACTTCGTCACCAGCGTGACGACGAAAGAGGCCTACGTTCGAGGCGACGGCGACTTGCACGTCGTGGCCCTCGACTACGGCATTAAGGAAACGATGGTGCGCGAACTGGCTCAACGCTTTCGCGTCACGGTGGTGCCGGCGACGACGAGCGCGGGCGACGTCCACGGACTGCGACCCGACGGGGTCTTCCTCTCGAACGGCCCGGGGGACCCCGCGGCACTCGGGGCGCAGGTTGCAGTCATCGACGAACTCCTCGGGACCGTGCCGATCTTTGGCATCTGCTTGGGCCATCAGCTCCTCGCTAACGCGCTCGGGGGAACAACGTTTAAGTTGCCCTTTGGCCACCACGGCAGCAACCACCCGGTCCAAGACCTCGTCACGGGCAAGATCGAGATCACTGCGCAGAATCACAACTACGCCGTGAACCCCGACTCGATGACGCGCGCGCTCGTGAGTCACGTCAACTTGAACGACGGCGTGATCGAAGGGATCCACGCCGCCGACGAGCGCTGCTTCTCGGTGCAGTATCACCCCGAGGCGGGACCCGGTCCCCACGACGCGCGCTATCTCTTCGAACGATTCGACACGCTGCTTCGAACGAACGTATTGGATGTGCGCTGATGCCGCGCCGCAACGACCTCACGTCGATCATGGTGATTGGCTCTGGCCCCATCGTCATCGGTCAGGCCTGTGAGTTCGACTACTCCGGTACGCAGGCCTGTCAGGTGTTGCGCGCCGAGGGTTATCGCGTCGTGCTCGTGAACTCCAATCCCGCCACGATTATGACCGACCCCTCGACGGCCGATGCGACGTACGTCGAACCCCTCGATGCCGACGTCTTGATCGACATCATCGAGCGCGAACGACCCGACGCCTTACTGCCGACCCTTGGGGGCCAGACGGCGCTCAACCTGACGATGGAACTCGTGCGTCGCGGCGAGCTCGAGCGCCTCGGCGTGGAAGTGATCGGGGCTCGACCCGACGCGATCTCGACCGCCGAGGACCGTGAGCTGTTCAAAAAGGCGATGTCCGAGATCGGTCTCGCGGTGCCCGAGTCGGGTTTCACGCACTCCGTCGAGGATGCCCTCACCATCGCCACTGAAATCGGTTTCCCGATCATCATCCGACCGAGCTTCATCCTGGGCGGTGCCGGCACGGGTATCGCCGCGAACGACGAGGAGCTGTTGCGACTCGCCGCCGAGGGCATCGCCGCGTCGCCTATTGGCGAGATCCTCGTCGAGAAGTCGATTGCCGGATGGAAGGAGTACGAGCTCGAAGTGATGCGCGACAACGCCGACAACTGCGTGGTGATCTGCAGCATCGAGAACTTCGACCCGATGGGCGTGCACACTGGCGACTCCATCACCGTCGCGCCCCAGCAGACGCTCTCGGACGTGGAGTACCAGGAAATGCGCGACGACGCGTTTCGCATACTTCGTCGCGTCGGGGTGGAGACCGGCGGATCGAATGTGCAGTTCGCGGTCAACCCCACGACGGGCGAGCGGCTCGTGATCGAGATGAACCCGCGCGTGTCACGCTCGAGCGCGCTGGCCTCCAAGGCCACCGGTTTTCCGATCGCCAAGATCGCCGCGCGACTCGCGGTGGGCTACACGTTGAACGAGATCCAAAACGACATCACGATGGTCACCCCGGCTAGCTTCGAGCCGGTCATCGACTACGTCGTCACGAAGA
>PLNQ01000155.1 GCA_003141815.1 Acidimicrobiaceae bacterium
CCGGGTAGTTGGGCCAGCACGTGGTAGAGCACCGGACCGAGAATGAGGGGTGCCACGGGGAAGGTGAGAAGATTGTTCACGATATCGAACTGTGCCGCGATATTGCAGACCTGGCCTGGAGCAAAGACCTGGGCCGAATCGCCGTTCTGAGAAGGACACCCTCCTTTTGGACTGCTCGAGGAGACCTGGCCAACGTCGTTCACCCGGCCCGCTGCCAAGAGTGCCCCGAGGGTTGTGGGGTCGCTCGGGAGCAACGTGACGCCCGGCTCGTCGGGTGTCGATGGCGCAATCGTGCGGGTACTGGTCGTCTTNNAAGGGTTTGGCTGTCCACTCGCCGCCCAGAGGGCTTGATCTGCAGAGGACTGAAAGTGGCCTGATCCCTGCGGCGCGCTCTGTTCGCTGCCCGATCCATTCGCCGCTGTCCAAGTCTCGGAGACAATGGGGGACAGGTAGAAGACGGGGGTCGGTGAGCCCGCAGCGTTGGGTACACCGAAACCGCAATTCTGCAAGATCACGCTCTGCTCGTAGTAGTACTGACCTGAACTGAGCGGCGGCAGCACAGCTTGGGCGGCAGCTGCTTGTGCTGCTCGGTCGAGCACTGTGGCCGCAGCCTCCGTCGGCTTTTCGCCAACATTTGTGATGGTCACCGTCACGGCGATTGCCACAGCGGCCGCGGTAACTATGGCGAGAACGAATTGGCGTTGGCGACGGGGAGCGTGACTCTTCATGACGCGCGAAGTCGTATGGTCGACGACAATTTCCGCTTCGAGGACAGTGCGCGCTTGCGCCACGACGTCTCGTGACGGGGGGCTCACCTTGCCGATTCGGATGAGGTCATCAATGGTTCCCATGTCCACTACCTCCTTGATTGTCAGTGCGACGAAGTGAGAATTGCCGTACTTCGGTCTCTGGCGACGGAGCCTCAAGTTGGCACTTCACGAACTCTCGTGCTCGGTGAAGACGGCTCCGGACCGTTCCGGCGGGCACGTCGAGCACGAGAGCAATCTCCGTTGGCGAGAGCTCCTCCCACGCAGTAAGGAGAAGAACCTCCCGTTCGTTACCGGGTAGTTCGTGGACGGCCTTGTACAAGAGCGGTCCCAGTTCCTTGGCGTTCAAGCACTCTTCGACGGCGGGCCATGGATCGGCAGAGATCTCGATGCTTCCGGTGTTCGGCGCTCCACACTTTCGCCAGTATGAGAAAACGGTATAGCGGGCAATTCCGTAGAGCCAGGGTCGTGCTTCTGACCACTCGCCCTCGTAGCGATATCTCGACTTATAGGCGGCAATCCAAACGTCGGCGAGCAAGTCGTCCGCAGAATCGCTTCCAACTCTTCGAGTGAGGTACGCGTGAATGTCTGTTGCATGAGCGTCAAAAACCGTGAGAAAGGCACTACTCGCATCTCCGTCGTTTTGTTTTCCGCGCATAGCGCTCCCCTCACATTTATACATGTCGAAACTCAGCAAAGCGTTCGCGGTATCGATGAGAATTACGGTTTCTCTACAATTCAGTATTCGTGATTGTCACCCGACTCAGAAAGCAAGGCTGTACCGACGCGGGTCACTCTTAAATCGGTCTTCGGAAACGGGAGTGCCCTGCCCTGGCATCAGATGTGAGAGGGGGAGCCGTGGACGAGAAGCCGTGGATGCAAATCTCGGCGCGATTGAGCAGTATTTGACCGCCGCTTTGGTCAAGCTCTGGATCGGCGAATACCAAGGAGTGAAAAGACCGCCAGCATCGCCGCAAGGACGAGGTAAAAGCCTGCTTCGAGGAACTGCAGCGTCCAAAATCGACTGTCGGGTATGTAAAGTTCGATAAAGCGCAAACCTAAGTGCTGCGCGCAGTAGGGCTCTTGGTGTTTCCCAGTTTCACATCGATAGATCTCCTTGGTCGAACTGTTCATCACGGATTCGCTAGGGACGCCCTCCGTCAACTTTGGTTCATACCCTTGGGACAGAAACCACGAATTCGCCGGGGCCCCGCCCGTAGAGTACAAACCACTCACTGATCCTTTGGTCACTTGCAGCACGCTGTGCAACGTCGTCACGTTTGGCGTCACCAGATTGGGGCGGACCTGATCTCCGAAGGTGAGGAACAACGCGGCGAAGAGAATGATGCCAACGGCGAGGGACCAGCCGGCTCGGCGAATTAGTAGCCCGATCGTTACTGCCAGCACGAAGCAGAAGATGCCGTAGGCAATCTCTACGAAGCCCGAGACCGGAAAGGCCTTCGACGAAATTCGAGCACCGTCGTGTGACGCATCAATTGAACTGCTGACTAATGGCACCAACATTGGCAACCCAGGTATTGGTGGGGTCAGTGGTCTTGGCACTGGTGGTATTTCGGTCAATTACAGCCTTGCCTCTAGTGCCTGCTCTACGTTGCTCACGCCGAAGACGTTCAGTACCGGTATCAGTGATCAGCTGGGTATGCTGCTCAAGTTGAACTTCACCACCAATGGCTGTGGAACCGCAACTAACATCGGACGCTACGTTTGGGTGCGCTACACCATCGATGATTCAGAGACAGATACGTTCCCGGATATTAACGGCAATCACACCACTATCAACGACTTCACGGTCTACTACCACCCAGCGAGTGGTTATCGGTTACGTGGCGGGGCGACCTTCAGCAATGGCAGTTTGCAAACACTTGACGCTCCGCCGTAGATACATCACGCAGGAACTCATTGAGAGCACGTAAGGTACAAATTATTGAGACCTGCGAAAGGTTGGTACTTAATGAAGCGTGGATTGGATAACAGAGCTCAAGACAACGACGGTCGCATTCGCGAGAAGAATGGTGCGAGCAAGGTGAAAAACCTCGCCAAGGATTACCCCGTTCTCGGGAAGGAGTTCAAGCCGGAAAAACGCTGACCGCTATCAAACGCGAATACAAGGTCGATAGCCTCGACGAAGTCTTGAAGATTGCTCGGAAGAACAACAAGCAGAAATAATTCGCGGTTATCTTGCCACTTCGAGTTCGGCGCATACGAAACTACCGAAGCCAGTTTTTATAGTGCTTCGGAATTGCGTCAGGTCGGATGATCCTTCTCGCCCTCTGACTCAGCTTGCAGTAGGGGCAGTGATGGGAAACATTCGGCAGAACAGGCCATGAGCGCGATCGAATACATTGCGCCCTGCAAAGCAAGATCCGAGACTCGAGCCGGTGATTCGAGATCTTTGCTCACTGTATAAACAGCTTCGCCGCTGTCCTGGACCATCGCGCCCATGTCGGCAGACTCAGGATCTCCATGGATCAAACTATTGAAGTGTTGCCGCGCCGCCGCCGCTTCTTCGATTGGAAACTTCTTTGTTCGAATCATTGATTCCATGCGGACCGCTAGCGAAGGACGGTGGCCGTGTTTCCAACCGGCTTGCCAAAGGTCCACACCCTCGGGATTTTCACAAAGCCACGAAAGCGTGGCGACCCGTTCAATGATTGGTCTCACCATTATCGCCGCCGGGAGTAAATAGGCCTGACGAATCATCTCTCTCATCCCAAGCAGCAGCGAAGACGTCTGGGGTACGAGTTGACAGGCCGCCAACTGGAGGTCATTCAGTTCGTTGGCTCTCGTCCATGGCCCGATCAGTTGGTGATGGTCCATCAGGACAACGATCATCTTGTCGAACTGTTGAAGCATCGGTGTGCCAAGATATGGCTCATCCGCAGGAGTGAAGACTGAGCGAAAATCTTTGGGCGGCTTCATTCGTCTACCACGATCGACAACTTCAGATTGCCTAAGACTTTGAAAGCAGGACCGCTATGGTGAGTGCTCCCGCGAATACTAAGAGTAGGGTCGCTACTTCATTTTGTGATTCAAGGCGAGCGATCTCTCGTGCATCATTCTTATGCTGGGTTTCGTGGTCAGCGACTTGCCTAGCGTGAAACTTCTGCTGTTGTATCCTGACATACTCATTCACCCAGTCAGTGAGTCCGATTAAACCATCCTTCGGATCGTCAAGATCGAACGGAGTGTATTCCTTACCGTTCAGCATGCCAAGTGCTACAGGATCTGATGCAACTTCGGGCGTGACAAGTGCCACTACCAAAGTGCCTTGTCCCATTGCAAAACCGATTTCGTCTCGAACGATTGGTGATTCTGACGCGCTCTTGGTGAGTAGAACAATCATCGCCGCGCTGTTCTTAATTGCATCTTGAATTTTCGAACCAAGATCGTGACCTATGCCGCTGTGATCGTACTCAGCCTGATAAGCCGCGAAACCAGCGGTCTCAATTCGCTTGCAGACGAGGTCGACCCACTGGCGATCCTTCGAGCTATGACTTATAAAAAGTTGCATGTACGCACCTCAGAATCGAACTTGACTTGACTCTAGAGCCCAACTGTTACATGGATCGCCACTCGTGAGTAAGCAACTGCCGTGTCGCTACGTTGAGCGCTCTTGGTCCAAAGAACGTGGTGGTCGAAAGACTGCGAAGGGGTCAGTGACCAATAATGTGCGCTCGGCGAATCGGTAAAGAGTTGCTGGCCGACCTCCCGATGATGGAGGGGGCGCAACATCGTTCGTCGCTTCAATAATCTTTCGGCGCAAGAGAACTCTTTGCAGGTTCGTCGCAGAAATAGCGTGACCGAGGCACGCCACGTACACATCGCGTAACTCCGCGATGGTGAAGGTCTCGGGGGCCAAGGCGTAGCCGACGTTCGTATACGTGAGCTTGGCTCGTAGGCGCTCGCGACCAGAGTTGATGATGGAGGCGTGATCGAACGCCGTGGGCGGTAGTTCATCCACGGGGTGCCACGCCGCATCAGCGGGGATCGACGGATCCAGGTTCGCCGATACGAGCGCGACGTAGGCGGTGGCGATGGTGCGCTCGCGGGGATCTCGATCAACGTCACTGCGCGTTTCGAGTTGTTCGAGATACGCAACGTCGGTGAGGTCAACTTTCGCGGCCATATGGCGACCCAGGGAAGACCCCAACCTTTCGTGGTCGCCCACCAGTCCACCGGGCAACGCCCAAGATCCCGCGAAGGGAGCTCGGGCTCGCTGCCACAGAAGTGCACGGAGCCTACGACCTCGAACCTGAAAAACTACCGCGAGAACTTCGTGGCGAAAGCGGCTAGATGTCTCGCCGACGGGCACGAAACCAGGGGTTTCGTTCGGATTTTGACCGACTCTCATGAGTCATGATAACTTCATGAGCAGGTTTTCGCTTATAAGGCGAAAACCTGCTTCCTGGTGTTTTCGTTTCGCCCAATGAACCCGAAAGCTCACCTTAATGAACCAAGTACTGAGAGAGTCACCGTGACCACCGTGAAAATTGGCGTCGACGAGGTGCCCCTAGGCCAGTGGGCCGACGAGGTCAAGCGCCTCGCGAAGGAACGTGACGCCATCATTCTTGCGCACCACTACCAACTGCCCGAAATTCAAGACGTGGCCGATCACGTGGGAGATTCGCTCGCCCTGTCGCGTCTCGCCGCGTCGAGTACCGCCTCGACCATCGTGTTCGCCGGCGTCTACTTCATGGCCGAGACCGCAAAGATTCTGGCCCCCGATCGTACGGTGCTGATTCCCGAGCCCCGAGCGGGATGCTCGCTCGCCGACAGTATTAACGCGCAGCAGCTTCGCGATTGGAAGTCGCAGCACCCGGGAGCGGTGGTCGTGGCGTACGTGAACACCAGCGCCGCGGTGAAGGCCGAGACCGATCTGTGCTGCACGTCGGCCAACGCGGTGGAGATCGTCGCGGGCATTCCCGAAGATCGCGAAGTGCTGTTCTTACCCGATCAGTTTCTGGGCGCTCACGTTCAGCGAACCACCAAGCGAAAAAACATGCACGTGTGGATGGGTGAGTGTCACGTCCACGCGGGAATAAGTCCACGGGAACTTCGCTCGAAAGCGTACGCGTCGCCGGAATCAGAACTCTTCATCCACCCCGAGTGCGGGTGTACGACCGCGGCGCTATGGCTCGCGGGAACGGGAGACCTTCCGAGCGATCGAACTCGCGTACTGTCAACGGGAGGAATGCTCGAGGCGGCCCGAACGACCAAGGCCCGTTCAGTGTTAGTGGCCACTGAGACGGGTATGTTGCACCAACTTCGAAGAGCGAATCCCTCGGTTGACTNNGAGGTTCTCTTGAACTGCGTACGCCAGGGAACCACCGAGGTGCGCGTCGATGCGGAGATCGCCCGGCGAGCCCGCCGGGCGGTCGAAGCAATGATCAGCGTCGGAGCGGCGTCACTGGTGGGCGAGTGAACTTCCCCCGGCCGCGCTTTGTGCCGTCGTCGAGCTACGCGTGGCACGAGACCACTGACGTGCTCATCGTGGGCGGTGGCGCGGCGGGCCTGAGTGCCGCGCTCGCCGCCTCGAGGAGCAGTCGACGAGTGACCCTGATTTGTAAGGGTAACCTGGCCGGGGGTGCTACTCCCCTGGCCCAGGGCGGCCTCGCGGCGGTGATGGGGCCGGACGATTCGTCGGAGCGACATATCTCGGACACGCTCGTCGCCGGGGCCGGACTTTCTCATGAGGTCTCGGTGCGCGAGTTGGTCGTGGCGGCGCCCGGCGCCGTACGAATGCTCAGTGAACTCGGCGCCCATTTTGACAGAGGCCCCCTGGGGCTCGAGGGCGGTCACTCGAGACGCCGGATTGTTCACGCGGGCGGGGACGCGATAGGCGCCGAGCTCCACCGAGTGTTGCGACGGGCCGTCGTCGCGTCACCGGTTGAAATTCTTGAAAACACGGTGGCCATTGACGCGCTGAAGAACGACGCGGGTAGCGTCGTCGGGATCGTCGCGGGTAGAAATGACCCACGCACCTCGCGTTCACTCGAGGTGGGCGTGATCAGCGCACGCGCCGTCGTGCTGGCGACGGATGGTTTTGGTCAGGCGTACGCGACGTCGACCAATCCCCACGACGTGACGGGCGACGGCGTCGCCCTCGCCGCTCGAGCCGGCGCCGAACTCACCAATGTTGAATTCGTTCAGTTTCATCCAACAGTGTTCTTCATTGCCGGTGGACGTGGACAAAGTCCGCTCATCACCGAGGCTCTTCGCGGAGCGGGTGGCGTTATCGTGGATGTCCACGGAACGTCGGTGATGCGTGGCCAGCACCCTCTCGCCGATCTCGCCCCCCGTGACGTCGTGTCCTACACCATGTATCGCCGGATGTCGTCCCACGACGGACCTTCCACTCACCTATGGCTCGACGCCCGAAGCGTGGGGGCCCGGCGTCTCGAAGTGGAGTTCCCCACCACCACGTCGATTTGTCGACACTGGGGCGTTGAACCCTCGACTGAACCTATTCCCATTGCGCCGGGGGCCCACTACGCGTGCGGAGGGGTACGGGCTACTTTGAACGGCACCACGTCGCTTCGGGGCCTCTACGCCATTGGCGAAGTCGCGTCGACGGGAGTACACGGCGCTAATCGTCTAGCGTCCAACTCCCTTACCGAGGCCATGATTTCTGGACGGCGCCTCGGACAGTTTCTCGATGAGGAGCTCGGCCGTCGTCACGAACCCACCACCACGTCGCCCTCGAATCCACCACACTCGGGCGACGGAGTGGACCCTTCATCACGAATCGGAGTATCCGCCGCGATGTCAACACACGCCGGCGTGCTTCGCAGTCGCAACGGTCTAGAGAGCATGCTCGACGCGCTGGAGAGAGTGCCCGCGGGAAGATCTGATGCGCTCGACCTCGAAACGCTGGAGGCCACGAACCTCCACGTGGTGTCAACACTCGTGGCGGGCGCGGCACTGCTTCGAGAAGAGAGNNTGTCACCGTCGAAGCGACTTCGAAGCGACCAGCGGCCGTTGGGCGCAAGAGATCACTCTTCAAATCTCCGGGGGCGAGATCGTCGCCGACGTAAGAGCACTGGCGCAAGTGTGAACGAAAGGACCCGCTCCGCGCTGGCTCGCGCCGGCTTAGATCCATCAGAGATTCAACATCTGGTAGACCTCGCACTTGACGAGGACCTTCGCTACGGCCCCGACGTGACGAGCGACGCGACGGTCCCCAATGGCCTCGAAGCGTGCGGCGACATCGTCGCCCGCGAGCACGACGTCATCTGTGGGGTTCCCACGGCGTTGGCCGTACTCGACGCCGTGGGACTTCCGCTCGAGGGCGTCACGACTCTCTGTGACGACGGCGAAACCATTGAGCCGGGCGGCGTGGTGCTGCGAATCGCCGGGCCACTTCGTCAACTGCTGTTAGCGGAGCGCACCATGTTGAATTTCATGACGCACCTGTCGGGGATTGCTTCGGCGACCAAGTCGTGGGTCGATGCTCTAGAAGGCACTAACTGTCGGGTGCGTGATACCCGCAAAACTACCCCCGGGCTTCGCCAACTGGAGAAGTACGCGGTGCGTTGTGGTGGAGGGGCAAATCACCGGATGGGACTGGGTGACGCTGCACTCATTAAGGACAATCACGTCGTCGCTACCGGCGGGATTACCCAGGCAGTGGCGGCTGTTCGCGCCGCTAACGCCGACGTTGATGTAGAAGTGGAGTGCGATACCCTTGAGCAGGTTCGAGAGGCCGTGGCCGTCGGGTGCTCGCTCGTACTCCTCGACAATATGACTGTCGAGGAAATTAGAGAGGCCGTCGCGATCGCTCGTCGGGCGACGGGAGTTCGACTGGAAGCCAGCGGGGGCATGACCGTGTCTAACGCCCGTGCGGTCGCGGCGACGGGTGTCGACTTCATCGCGGTGGGTTCGCTTACCCATTCGTCGTCAGCACTGGATTTAGGTTTCGACCTCACTCCCTTCGAATTCGAGAATGATTCACCCACATGACGAACCAGCGACGTGAAATCCGAGAACGACGACCCGACTGAATGAAGAGTTCTTGTCCCACTCTCGGGGCACGATTCATGAGTAGAAACTCGTGAGGGAACTTCCTACGAATATGAGGAAATTGACGTCGAGTTCACTTTGATGTTGGACATTTGAAGAAGAGTTCAATCGCGCTGAAACATCAGTGCGAAGTCGTGGCAGCCAATCTCGAAGCCGGGGTAAATAATGAGGTCCTCGTCACCTCGAATGAGACGTGTTCTACTCACGTCGATGCCATCAGTTTCAACGGATCAACGTTGCGGAGCGGTGAACGAGATGTCGGCAGTCTCGGCGCGAAATTAGTTGAACGATTGTTGCCGAGTTGATGACGAGAAAGTGAATGGCCCGGGTTTTGCATTGACCTGGTCTACGATGACCCCAAAGGAGGTGAGTTAATGAAGACATCTACCCACGACAGCGTCGGTCGCTACGCGACCTCCGAGCCCCTCGAAGCGGGTGTTCCAAAACTGCGGAACACTCAGATGCGGATGTGTGGACACAGTGATCTGCCCCACAGCGTGGTCGCCGCAGTGGCACGGGGACAAGAGACTAAAAGTCTCGAAACATCACGTTCATGCCGGACGAATGTTCTTTTCGTTTCGACCAACCGACTGTAACCACCGGACCATTCCAACCGTGTGATTCGGGGATGTAAACAAGGGGACACGCCATGTCAGAAACGCTTATTTCGGACGCTGTTCCCAGGTCCCGCAAAGACCTCGTCATAAGTTTGTTGCGCTCACCGCTCTCGGACCGTCGTTTCTGGTGGGCCCAAGCCATGGTTGCCGTTGTCGTTCTCATCAACCTTGGCGCCGGTTTTACCCAGGACCGGGTCGTGATCTTCACCCCCAGTTTTGTGTGGACTTTGTTGTTACTCGTTCCTGTCGTGTACGCGGGCCGCACCTTTGGCCGGGTGGGATCTTTCGGTACGGCGATGCCGGGCATCGTGGCGCTGTCGTCGACGGCGTTGTTTCTCTCACACACCGGTGCCGAGCTCTGGGGGGCGTGGAGTATCCTCGCCATGGTGATCGTAACCGCGATCCTGGTCGGAGATCGCTTCGAGGATCAACAGGCCATTGCGAAGGCGAAGACCGCTACCGAGGTGTCTAGGGCGCTCCGGGGCTCAGAGGAGCGCTTTCGCTTCGCGTTCGAGGGAAGTATGGCGCCGACGGTCTTCAGCGATCAAGACGGCATCTTCCTGGCGGTAAATGACGCTTTTTGCCAGATGAGCGGACGCACCAGAGAGGAACTCATTGGACATGACTCGAAGCACTTTACGTACCCTGAGGACATTGGCGCGAGTGAAGAAGCCCATCGACGCATCATCACCGGCGAGATCGATAACGTACGGTACGCCAAGCGCATCGTGCACGAGAATGGACGAATTGTCGTTGCCGAAGTATCCATGTGCTCGGCTCGTGACGAGAGCGGAAAGGCGATCTATTTCGTCTCCTCGGTACGCGACGTCACCGAGGAGCGGACCCTCGCGGCACAACTCTCCCACCAAGCCCTGCACGACCCGCTGACGGGACTCCCCAACAGGGCACTACTGCACGACCGATTGGCGGCGGCGTACGAGAGGGCAGTTCGCCATGGGAGTCGCAGTGCGCTCTATATGTTGGATCTTGACGATTTCAAGGGCACGAACGACACGTTTGGACATCAGATCGGCGACCAGTTGCTGGTAGCCGTGGCTCATCGACTGGAGAAGGTGACCCGCTCTTCGGACAGCCTCTGTCGCTTTGGAGGCGACGAGTTTGTCTATGTAGCAGAGCGACTGACGGGTGAAACTGACGCCGAGGAGATTGTCACGCGGCTGCTCGGGGTATTTACTGAACCGTTTCTCGTCGCGGGGATCGCTATTGAACAGCGTGCCAGTATCGGGGTGGTGGTGTCCGATGCTGCGAGCGATAAGGACTACGCAGAACTCGTCCAGAACGCTGATACCGCCGTGTACGAGGCCAAGCGCCGGGGCCGGGGACAGTCTGTCCTGTTCACCGCGGCGATGAGCGAACTGGTATCGGACCGCTTCACGCTTACCCAGGATCTCGGCAACGCTCTCACGCGTAGCGAGCTCTCGATGCACTACCAGCCGATCGTTGACCTGGGTACCGGTGAGATTGTCGGTTACGAAGCCCTGATGCGCTGGCGGCACCCCGAGCGGGGATGGGTAACCCCCGACGTGTTTATTCCCCTGGCCGAACAGAGTGATCTCATTGTGAAGCTCGGCGCCTTTGCCCTGGGCGAAGCCACTGCTGCGGCAACTTCCTGGGACCGAGAGTTTGGCACCTTACCCCCCCCCNNGTGGCGGTCAATCTCTCAGCCCGGCAGTTCCATGACCCGAGTCTGTTGTCGATCGTCGAAGAGGCGCTCGCGTCGAGCAGGCTCGCGCCCGAGCGCCTGGTACTGGAGATCACCGAGGGCGTAGCACTGTTCGACATCGACGCGGCGATCAGCGTGATCGAGCGTCTTAGACAACTCAACGTGACGGTGGCGCTGGATGACTTTGGGACCGGATACTCCTCGCTCTCCTACTTGGTGAAGCTGCGCCCGGAGATCATCAAGATCGACCGTAGTTTTGTGAGCCCTGCGCCCAGAGACACTTCGGCCGAGCAGTTGCTCGCGGCGGTGGTTCTGCTCTGCCACAGCTTGGACATGGTCGTGCTGGCCGAGGGGATCGAGACGCAAGAACAACTCGCGCTGCTTTCTGATCTGGGATGTGAGTTCGGCCAGGGTTACCTCTTCTCACCAGCGGTGCCGGCACAGGAGCTGCCCGCGCTGCGCGAACTGGTGCTACGGAGATGGGTCGGTAGCACCGGAAGATCTCACCCGCTGAATCCATCGAGGTAGCCACAACGCGAGGATTGGTCTCCATCTGTAATTGGAGGACCGTCTCGAAGATCAAGGCATCGATAGTTGACGGAATTGCAGAATCCTGGAGGAGCATTGATCGAGTTCGACGGCACCCGCCCGTTAGGTAACGCTCAGGAGAGCCTACGCCTGCACGCGACAGCCCGGCGAGGACGTGCGAAACGAGGAGTCCTCGGTAGTTCTCACTTTTCTCTGGACGTTGGCCCCAAACGGCTCGATGCTTCTCGATACTTGCGATCCCTAAAGTTCTGGGATGGTCGAAGTTGTCGGCCCCAAGTCCACGGCTTCGCATCAGGTCTTGCGTCTGCGGCTACCTGCACGCGGGGCTGAAGGTTCGTGGCGCTGTCGACTTCGACTGATTGCTTCGCGGCTTCTTCACGTTCGGTGCATCATTTGGGCCCGCGCGAAGTGCGGATCGTCGTTCAACGTAAATCCGCTTTTCAGTCGGCCAATGAGAGCACAGCCTTAATTGATTGCCCCCTAATCTTGTGGCCGTGACTGCCCGTCACCTCGAATGAGGTCGAGGCGATCATTGCGCGATGAAACTCGTGCCTTGAGTCGCTGTGTCCGGATTGGGCGTCCTACTTGTGACGTCGGACCATCTCGCGCGGACGAGACTCTCCTCTCAAGTAACGCGTGAGCGTTGCAGTCGCGTCGTAGTCCTTGGTCGGTCCCCGTACTCGCCAACGCTCTTCAACGACATGGGGCGACATGACCCTTGTCGTGAACTCGTAGCGATCGTCACCGCAGACGTGGTTGCTACGCCACGCGCCGGCTCTGAGATCCAGGTCGATGAAGGGTCGCCCATCGCTAAAGTGCACAGCGAGAGTTCCGTCGTCGCGTCGAATAAATCTAAGACTGCGGTGGGCCGAACTTTGATGCGTCCCCCAGTGCAGTTCGCCGATCTCTTCGTAGTGCGCTCCCACCAACAGTGAGAAACTGCTACAAGGACGTTGATCGGCGACAGAAGCCATACCGTTGAAGGTTCCCCGCGTACCCGATCGGTGGTCCTTCAATGTTCGTTCGATTCGCCATGAGCCAAGAAGGAATTCGAAGGTGTCAGTGATCTTCATGGATCCGTTCACTGTGACCACGGGGAGTGGTGGGAAAATATCGCGCACGTGTTCGCCAGAGTTGGAACCTCCTGAGACGGTCATGCTAGGGTAATTTCTCACTTGCCGTCACTAGCCATTACGACTTTTCTAGTCGTGATTCAGGAGGTTCAGCGCACGCGTGTCAAGCACCGTTGCAGTACCTCGGCGCGAGCCAGTTGTGCTCGCCGATCTACTTTCGGGCACGCGAGTGCGCGACATTGTGCTGGTCGTCGGCGCCGCGAGTTTCGTCGGAGTGCTGGCGCAAATCTCGATTCACCTCTCGTTCACACCAGTTCCGATTACCGGCCAGACGCTCGGCGTGCTACTTGCTGGTACGTCGCTCGGCTGGAAGCGGGGCACCGCGGCCATGACGCTGTACGCAGTGGCGGGCTTGGTTGGCGTACCGTGGTTCGCCGGTCACGAAAGCGGCTACGTAGGCGCGTCGTTTGGCTACATTCTCGGGTTCATTGTGTGCGCGGCGTTGTGCGGTTACCTCGCGGAGCACGGCGCGGACCGCTCGATCGTGAAATCAGTTCCGGCGATGGTGATGGGCGAACTCGTCATGTACGGCGTCGGGGTAGCGTGGCTTGGTATCTACCTGCACGTCGGCGGGGCCAAAGCAATCAGTTTGGGTCTCACGCCTTTTATCGTCGGTGACGCCATAAAGGCGATCCTTGCCGCTACGTTGCTACCTGTCGCGTGGAAGTTGGTCGCTCGGCGTTAGGGCGTGTGTCGCGGATGCCAGGCCAGACAGTGAGCAGTGAAGGGCGCACGACGCAATGGATTGAGCATCGGTGGCACGGCGCCGAACTCGCGATCACTGATCGCGATGCCAGTTGGGGTCGTAACCGTCCTGGAGAGTGAGCCCGTCGACGTGGACGTAGCCGAGATGTTCGAAGATGGTGCGCGCACTCGTGAGCGGCTTCGCGCGTCGGTTCATGGTGATGAAACTGAACATGCGGTATTCAATGCGATTCCGCGTGGACGTGCCGAGTGGGTAGCGACAGACCGTGACGGCGAGACCCGTCTCGGCCGCGAGGCGCGCCAACTCAGCCTGCCAGGCTCGGACCCGGTAGCCCTTGGAGCCTCTCGCGTCGGCGCTGACCAGCCGACGTTGTGCGCCGTCGAAGCGTTCACGTCCCATCTGGCGCCACCATCGTCGGATCGACTCAACCGCGAACTCTGACGTGCCCGCGGTGTCGCCAACGTCGACCCACCCTTCGTTGTTGGCGACGTCGTGCACGCCCGCGCGCTCGGTCTCACCACTCGGCGCCGGCGTTGTCGCCGCCGAGCAGTTCTTTCCTCTTCGTGCCACGCTAATCACTGGTTGACGACCGCGAATGAACGAAGCCGGCGCGTCATTCAAGTAGTGGAACTGGGCGTCACGATCAGGGCGCTGGCGATCTTCGCGCTCGATTACAGCGAGTAACCAAGAAGGTGCACTAAGCGAAACACCGTGCGCGAGGAGACCACGTAACTCCGTCACGCTCGGTGGCGGGTGTTGAATGAGTGTTTCATGTGAGGACCAGACGGCCGAGAGCGATTCACATTGGTTGCTCTGCTCCGAACGGCCATGCCTTCGGAAGTGCGAACGCAGCCGATTCATAGACTATGTACTGCGTTGGTCGTCACTCCACGCGATCGAATGGAGCGTAGCCCGCGTCGGTTGATCGGCGGGTGTGCGAGACCGCACCCGGGACTTGATGAGGGGCACCACGACTCTTGGTCACTCGGTAATGGCCCACTGGGCCATCGTCAACGCGCCTTCGGCGTGAGCCGCGCGTTCGCGCCGGGCACCGTTCTCGACGACTAGTGCCTTATTCTTCGCGCGTAGCGTCTCGAGTTCCGCGCGCCGTCGGCGGTGATCGGGCGCGTCGATACTGCTACCGAGAACCTGCAGTTGGGGTTCCTCGACGAGTTTCAAGTGTGCGGTCAGGCCGGGCTACGTGGACCTACCGCGTTGTGCATCCGCTAAGCGTGTGAGGACGTCTTTCCTTGGGCATTCACCGACACGGCCAGTGCAGGTGGCTCTTGGTAACGTAGCGAAGCTGGCAGTGTTGCAGCAGTTGGTAGCAGGCAAACACTGGGGACTTCGCTTGGTCGGGACCTATCCGAAAGCTGGTGCATCGTACGCGGCAGTTCGCCTCAACGGTGTTCCACTCTCCAGGAGGTTCTCCACCTCGCCGGCTTTGACTCAACGTCCGGTCCGAGCTCGACCGGGGCGATCTGGTGTACGACCGTCGACGCTGCTCTCGATGGCTACACAACCACTACCGCTGCGGCGCCAGGAACCTTAAGGCTTCACTGAAACGTGAAACTTGACCGTGACTGAGTCCGAAGCTGATCGCCCTCGTGGCGTCATCCACCGGACTCGCTGAAGCCCTGGCGAATGCCTCCCTGCTCGGGCCACGGGACAACGACGTCGCCCGAGTACGTTATTGAGAATGGCCAGTGGAGCGTTTCGTCACGCCCTAGGTTACGTCGCGTAGAACGCCTACGCCACGAGCCGGCGAAGGTGTCTAACATGACGACTCTATGAACATCGTCGTCACCAGTCTGAAGGGTGGCGTCGGCAAATCGACGACGTCGATCTACCTCTGCGCCCTGGCCGTTGAGCGGGGCTACGATCCCGTGACCCTCATCGACGCCGATCCCCAGGCGTCGTCGGCCGAGTGGCTCGAGACGCGTCCCCTTCCTGGCGTAACCGTCGTCGAGGCCCCGTCAGAGCGCACGGCCACGCGCGCCATGAGTCGAGTCGAGGGTCTGGGTATCGTCGACACGCCCCCGGGTAACGAGCGCATCACGCAGGCGACCGTCGCCGCGGCCGATGTCGTTGTCGTCCCCACGCGCGCGGGCGGTGTTGAGTACTCGCGCGTGCTCGCCACGATTGAACTGATCCCCGGGCGGATACCGCGAGGTGTCGTGATCTGCGCGGCGCGCCTGGGTACCAACGACCTCGTAGCCGCGATCAGCTGGTGGAAGGGACAGAAGGTGGAGATCTGGGGAGTGATCCCCGAGCGCGTTGGTATCGCCACCGGGCCCGAAGCGCGACTCAGTCGCGAGGGTCTGAGGGCTCACGACGCCGTGTTGCGTCGAGCGCTGCGCGGGTGGAACTAAGTCCCGGTGGCCGGGTCACTCGTGACGTATGAAATGCTGGGCGTTGGCTGTCGGGTGCGATTACCAGAATTGACCTAGCGACTTTGTGCGCGTTCGACGTCTGGTGGGGACTGGGGAACCACCGGTTGTCACTACGAGCACGAATCCCAGCATCCACTTCGACCGGTTCTTCTCCCGTTGGCCCCGCCAATGGTGAAAAGATGCAGTGATCAAACGGACGAGGGACAAGGTGGCGGGTAGAGGCAGCGGAGCACGAGAAGGGGGAGAAGGAGAACTAAAAGCGGGTAGGGGTAGCGGAGCACGCGAAGAGTGAGATACTCTTCCCAACGTTCAGCTGTTCAGCACTCCATCTCTCAATGGCAGACCTCGGGAGTCCTGACCTCGGGAGTCCGAAACGAACCCCCACGCCGCGCGATCGAGAATTGGCGGGTTCGATCCTCACCGGCTCTACTCGTTGGTCTAGATCCGTTGACTCAACCAAGTCCGGACAAGGCCAGTGCGGAACGAATCCCAGTGAGGAGTGTCGCCACGATCGTGACACGGTGGTCCCACACTGTCCCTAGTTTTCGAACACCACGCCGACCATGGCCGCGACCTCGTCGGCCGCAACAGCGGGTGAGAACAAGTAGCCCTGGCCGAGTTCACAGCCGAGGTGGCGGAGTTGCTCCAACTGATCCTGCGTCTCAATTCCCTCGGCGAGCATGATCACGTTGAGCTTGTCACCGAGCGAGACGATCGTCTCGAGCAGCGTGTCGTTGTACGCACTCGTCTGAGACGGACTGACGAAGTACTGGTCAATCTTGATGATCTTCGGGTGCA
>PLNQ01000047.1 GCA_003141815.1 Acidimicrobiaceae bacterium
AGAGCTCGACGGTGGATTGAGGCTTAGAGCAGTTGAACGTTCACGCTGATGGATCCCAATGGTCGCGGCGATATGGGGGAACATCGAAGATTTTCGAATTATTCGTCGTTTCGCAACCACACCTGCTCTGGTTCAGTAGAACGTCGCGCGTCACCAGAAGCCTCACTTCATGGCTCCCACTACCGGAACACTTCAAAACCTGACCGACAAGCAACAATACCGTTTTGGAAACTACTTAGTGACTCCAACTTTCCAGTGCGATACGCAGGCTTCGTGATCCTGATTTTGATTGACATTGCGACCACAACCGCTAAAAATTCGATGACCGACATTGAAGGGCTGCGAAGGAGTACCAAATAGCGAGGCCCCTCAATTCGTCTTGGCGAACTTGCTGGGGTGGGCATCAAACTGCGTCGCGCACGACAATGAACAGAACCAAACGTCGCGGCCTTCGTGGACCCGATGGGCGGCCGCGGCTGCGGGGTCAACCGTCATTCCGCAAACCGGATCGATGGTGGGAGCCTTTTCGCTGTGGTGTATATGTTCCATGGTTTTCACTTCACTTTCCTTTTTGGACGGCAAGTAACGATCGGGGTCTGCGTCGAACTTCTCGCGGCAGTTGTCTGAGCAGAAGTACATCGTGTGGTCGCCGTGTTGGGTCGTTGCGGGGGCGTCGTTCGTCCTTACTTGCATACCACAGACGGAATCGATTGCGTAGCCTGTACCTCCGCCGAATCGGTCACGGTTCCTAGCGAGCCACCACACTGCGACAGCGAGGACGATGAAGATGATGTTGAGGAAGGTGGTGTAGTTCCACGAGAAGTGAGCGGCCGAAACACTGAAGTTCCGCCGACTTGGGACGCCACCAAAGGCGCTGAAGATTCCTTCGGTGGCCAGTCCGGCAACGGCCATGATCACGTAGAACAGAGCAACCATCCGAAGGGTGAGTTCCCACCCGTAGAGCTTGCGGTAGATCAGGATCAGTGGCATCGCGATCAAGTCCGCGAAGATAAAGGCGATCACGCCACCGAACGAAATGCCGCCCGACCAGAGCGCCGCCGCCAAGGGCACGTTGCCAATGGAGCAAACCCAACTGATGACTGCGATAAGAGGGCCAACGAGCGCGTTCTCCACGCTGGTCCAGAAGCCGTGGCCATGGAGGAACAGCACGTTCCACACGTGACTCGGCACCAGTGTGGCGAGGAGTCCGGCGACGGTGTAGCCAATGAGTAGTTCGCGACGCAGCATCGTAACGTCAGCCACGGCGTAATTGGACGCGTCAGACCAGGCCGCAGGAGAGTGCAACTTCTCGCGAAGTGGCTCGGACTCCAGTTCCTCCTGACGTTCGAGCGTGACCCCGGTCATGGTCTCGTGGTCGTGTCCACCAGTCTCTCCGCGCACGTGCTTGAGCGCCCGTGCCACGACCGGCGCGCTGAACACCAGACCCCCCGCCATCGCCAGCAGGATGATCATGATCGGTCCGCCGATGAACTCGCCCACGGCGAACTGCCAACCGAGCAGGACGATCATGACGATTCCCAGTTCGACGACGAGGTTCGTCGAGGCGAACATGAAGATCATGGCGCTCGTGAAGTCTGCGCCCTTGGCGAAGAGGGACTTCGACATGGCCGAAGCGGCGTAGGAACAGCTAGAGGACACCATTCCGTAGACCGAGGCGCGCGCGACGGCGGTGGGATTGTGCGTGCCGAGCTTGGCGCGCATTTGGTCCTTGGAGATGAATGCCTGCACGGCACCCGACAGGGTGAAGCCCAGCACCAGGGCCCACAGAGTCTCCCAAAACATGAAGAAACCGTCACGCAGCCCTCTCAGAAGGTCCAGGCCGATCGATGATACCGAAGCGAGCGTGTTCATGACTTCACCAATCGGGCAACGACCATGGACACCTCGCAAAGTTTGGCGACCTCTTCCTCAGCGTCCGCCTCCACCACGTTGATGACGCAATGTTCTATGCGGCCAGCATGCATGTGCAGCGCTTCAGCCTGCAGTGCTCGAGTCGCGGCCGATATCTGCTGGAGCACATGAACGCCGTACCATCCGTCCTCGACAATCTTGTGAATGCCTTGGATCTGTCCGTCAACCTTCAACGGTTGGGTGAACACCGTAAACCTCTTCTCGACGAAGTCTCGTGACGACTCCATTATTTCCCTCTTCCTCAATCTGCGTCTCTCAAACAATGCGCTGAACTGGTTCACCGTGAATTGGGTTACGGCAACTCCAGCGGCAACTTTCTACGCCGGAGCCCTGGCAATCGCCGAAAGGGCTACTAGCCGAGAACGACAGGAACAGATTGCGAGCACCATGAACGAAAATTCTCGTCCATTTCCTGAAGTAGCGCTTGATGGCATCGTTGACGTGCTCAAGGATCACTGGCGCGCCATCCGTCCATTCATCATGCACAACACGACAACGCCGCGACGTCGCGGGTGAAGGACTGGGCCGTGAGCTTGATTGCCTCGGCCATGGTCAGGTAGGGCGTCCACGCGTTGGCCAACTGTTCAACGGTGAAGCCCGCGTCGAGGGCGTAGACCGCGGCGAGGATGGCGTCACCCGCCCCTTCGGCCAGCAGGTGCACGCCCAGGACCCGACCCGTACTTCGTTCGGCGACGACCTTGGCGACCCCACGGGTATCCAGGTTGACGATGGCACGCGGCACGTAGGCGAATGGCAGCACGCGACACTCGCAGTCGATACCCAGATCATTGGCCTGCTCGTCGGTCATTCCGACCGACGCTATGGCGGGTGACGTGAAGGTCACCCGCGGAAGGGTCCGGTAGTCAACGGTGAGGTGCGCCCCGGTGAGGGCGTTGGCCGCTACGACGGCGCCGTGACGACCCGCGACGTAGACGAACTGTGGGTGTCCGGTTGCGTCGCCCGCGGCGAAGATGCGCGGGTTGGTCGTGCGCAACTCCTCGTCGACGACCACTTCGCCGCGCGCGCCGAGCGTCACCCCGACCGATTCAAGTCCGAGATCTACGGTCGTCGGACGCCGACCCGTCGCGACCAGCACGGCCTCGGCGCGCAGCTCCTCAGAACCCAACGGCAAGTCCAGCGAGATAACAACCTTCTCTCCCTCGCACTGGAACCGCTTGACCGTCGCTTCGGTTCGAACGGCGATCCCCTCGCTGGCGAGGATGGTCGTCAGCGCCTCGGAGATCTCTGGCTCCTCGAAGGGGGCTATGCGCGCGAGCGCCTCGACGATCGTGACCTCAGCGCCCAGTCGGGCGAAGAGCTGGCCCTGCTCAAGACCAACGGCGTTAGCACCGATCACGACGAGCGACGCGGGCACGTGATCGAGCTCCATGGCCGTGGTGGACGTGAGATAGTCGACCTCGTCCAGACCGGCGATGGGCGGAGCCCACGGGGCGGCCCCGGTCGCGATGACGTAGTGCGTGGCCTCGATGCGCTGGCCGTTCACTTCCAGCGCGGGACCTTCGATGAATCGCGCGACACCGGTGAAGATGTGAAAGCCGTAGAGTTCGGCGAGCCCCACGTACTTCTCGCGGCGCAGTTCGCTCACGATCTCGTCCTTACCGGCGACGAGCGACGTCATATCGACGTGGCCAGCCGACGTCGTGACGCCGGGAAAGTGCTGGGCGAGGGCCACGTGACGGGCGTCGGCCGCGGCCAGCAGGGCCTTGGAGGGTACGCACCCCACGTTCACGCAGGTGCCACCGACGGTTCCCTGCTCGATCATCACGACAGACGCGTTGTGGCGTCGAGCTTCGATGGCGGTCGCGAATGCGGCGCTGCCGGAACCCACAATCGCCAAATCAAACGTGATTGCACTGGGCATGTCGTTCCTCTCTGGAGCGACTCGCTCGGGCGAACCGCAAAGAGTGTCGTTGCCAATCATCGACACGTCTATCTAGTCGAGACTAAGGCCTCCCCTTTAGGGGAGAGTCAAGGGCTACCATCCAAACGTGCACATAGGAGAAGTCGCCAGGCGCGCCGGAGTCACGGTGAAGACGATCCGTTACTACGAACGTATCGGCGTGCTGGATGAACCACGTCGCCTGGCGTCGGGATACAGAGAATATGAGTCGGACGTGGTCGAACGATTGCGTTTCATTCGAGCCAGCCAATCGTCGGGGCTTCGTCTTGGTGAGATCCGCAGCATTGTGGCCCTTCGTGATCGCAACGAAACTCCGTGTGCTCACGTGCTCGCGCTCCTCATGCGGCGCGGTGAAGAAATAGACCAGCAGATCGTGGAACTTCGTCGAGTACGAGACACTATTGATCATCTCGTCGCTCGAGCTCAGGGTCTTGAAATGAGAGACTGCGCACCATTGAGCGTTTGTCACCTCATCACCGCTACGACAGAACTCACGAATCCGGCCGTCAAGGACGCCTGGGGGAATAACTGACCCTTTTGGCGTGTTTACCACTATGTCTCTACAGAATTGCTGTCGGGCGTACGAGGAGGAATCAGGCATGACCACTTTGGGCCAGCAGTTGAAAGAGCAAAATACGGCGGGGCGGGCTCACATAGATGAAGAAAAATTGTCCGTGATGGATCAAGCGACCGCACAAATAGCTGCGTCGGGTCTCGCCGAGTCGAGTCTCGGCGTGGGAGCCACCGTGCCTGACTTCTCACTTCCAGTGGCGACCGGGGCTATGGTCTCACTGTCCGCATTGTTGACCAAGGGGCCCGTCGTACTCGCTTTCTATCGTGGTGGCTGGTGCCCCTACTGCTCAACCGAGTTACGCGTCCTCCAGGCCAAACTCCCCGAGATCATGGCGGCGGGCGCCACACTCGTGGCGATCTCGCCTCAGACACCCGACAACTCGCTGTCGACCGCGGAAAAACTCGGCCTCGCCTTCACCGTTCTCTCCGACGAGGGCAATCACGTAGCCGAGTCCTTCGGACTCGTGTTCGAACTACCCGAATCACTTCGCGAGGTCTATCAGGGCTTCGGCATCGATCTGCCGGCAGCCAACGGCGACACCACGTTCCGCCTACCCCTGCCGGCGACCTACGTCATTGGTGCTGACGGCATCGTCGCGTGGCGCTTCGCGGACGCTGACTACACCAAGCGAGCCGAGCCTGATGACGTGATCGCCATCCTCGAGGCTCTCTAGCTATGGCTACCCAGGCGCTCGCTCAAGCAGAACTCTATGTCACTGAGATGACGAGCGACCGGGAATACCAAACGGTCGAAGCACCGCCACGACGGACGTACTCAATCGAACCGTCATCTGGGAGGTGGCGTTGCCCCGTGGCGTTGTTCGCACGTGATTCAGCCCACCGACAATGAAGACTCGCGGGGCGATGCCTCTCTCGATCACCCTCGCTGGTCGACGACACTAGTCACGCGTTCCCCTTCGACAACCACAGCGATCACGTCCACCGTTTGCGACGTTGTCGCTACGCCACTGCGTTGGGTGCTGTAAGAATGCTCAATAGATGCTGACGAGTGGACCTCAAGCAATTGTCTTTGACGTCAACGAAACGCTGGTGGACCTTTCACGCCTGCGGCTGATCTTTGACGATCTGAAGATGCCCCCTCACAGCCTCGAGTGGTGGTTCGCCATTCTCTTGCGCGACGGCATGGCTCTGGCGGCGAGCGGAGATTACGGCTCATTCGCTTCGCTCGCCGGCGTCGCGCTCGATGAGATCATGTCCGCGAATGGCCGCGATACCCCACCGGGTGCCAGCGCGCGCATTCTGGCGCAATTCGCCGAACTTGACGTGCACCCCGACGTGACCCCCGCGTTCCAGCGACTCGCCAAGGTAGGCCTGCCAATTCTGGCGCTGACGAACGGTAGCGAATTCATCACACGAGACCTCCTCGAGCGCGCCGCACTGACATCATTCGTGAGCCACGTCTACTCCGTCGAAGCCGTGCAACTCTGGAAGCCCCGTGTCGAGGCCTACCGCTATATCGCAGACGAGGTCGGCGTCGAGCCACAGGATCTTGCCATGGTTGCGGCGCACCCTTGGGATCTGCACGGGGCATCGTCTGCAGGCTTCATCACAGCGTGGGTGAACCGCAACGAGCGAGTCTTCCCCGACGTCTTTCATCCCCCAAACTTTGCAGCAAACAATCTCGTCGATCTCATTGAGCACCTGTTACGGTCCGTCGAATGACGAATTCCTTAGTCTCATCACATCGATGGTCTCGTCGTGTCAACTGCACTCTCGCGCCGCACCCAGCCAGCACCTCGCTCCTCAACGACTCCGGCGACAATGAACTCGGCTGCGACCACTTCAGCCGATCGACTCGCCGCGTCAAGTCGCCTAGTTTCGACGCCGACCATGAGTACCTCTAGCGATAAGGATACCAATGAACGAGCCCTACGATCCCGACGCCCACAAGTGGCTTCGAAGAAAGACGCTGACGGCAGAGAACCCCGCCAGTATGCGAACCGTTGTCGATTACAGCGAGTACGGCGTCTCGGTCCTCGACGAACCAGTGAACGCAGGAGGCTCAGGTGAGGGTCCGTCCCCACTGCAGTCGGTACTGGGCGCACTCTGTGGTTGTGAGTCAGTCACCTTCCGGCGGACCGCAACGGACATGGATCTGGACTACGAGTCCATCCGCTTCGACGCCGCCTTCACCATCGACATTCGCGGCCGACTCGGGAATCGCACCGTTCGACCACATTTTCAGACAGTTCGCGTCCGCGCCATCGTCGCTACCGACTCTTCGCTCGAGGCACTCGCCGCCGTCATCGCGGAGACCGAAGCCCGCTGCCCGGTCATGAATCTCCTGCTCGACGCGAAAGTGGACCTGGAAATCAGTTGGGTGCGCGAAAGCACCGGGGGCCTTATGTCGGTACCACGCGAGGTAGCGACCGGCCAGTGACGATATCTCGGCGCGAGGTGATCCGCTGCACGATTGACTGCCGGCGTCGTCTCCCTGGGCGAGATAGCGAGTCCGCCGGTGACTCTCCCAGCTCAATGGGACACGCAAATCCACTGACCAGTCACCTATGCTGAACTGCGTGGAGGTGCACGGGACCGAGCTCGCTGGGAACTTTGTCACGTCTCGCGGTGGCGTGGTTTTCGTGCAGGCCAAACGAAGCCGGTGCTGCTCGGGCACGTTGACGACGCTGGGCATCGATACGGTGCGCCCCATGGACTTTGCCGAGTCCGCTCGCGAGAGTGCTGATGGCATCGAGGTGAGGTACGCGGGCGGAGCCAGCGGGCAGCCCCAGAAATTGGTCATCGAGCTACGAGGGAAAAAGCGACCTCGCCTGGCCGCGT
Source organism: Acidimicrobiaceae bacterium (assembly GCA_003141815.1). Taxonomy (GTDB): domain Bacteria; phylum Actinomycetota; class Acidimicrobiia; order Acidimicrobiales; family RAAP-2; genus RAAP-2. Next base: position 7,229 of record PLNQ01000047.1, read on the forward strand.
ATTGGGACGGCTGCGCGTACAAGCTCTAGTCGGCAACTTCGGGCTCGCCGGAGACCCGTTTGCCAGATCGCCGCATCGATCTCAGATACTCATTTCCTCAATTCGCTGGCAGTAAATCAGCGTTCGTACATACTCTTGTTTTCGAGCCTGCGTCGACGAAATCCTTTGAGTACGAAGTAGAAAGCGACGTTCAGTCCGTCGATTCCCCAACTGAGGGCCCCATAACCAAGACCTTCGGCGAGGAAGCTCAGGGCGATCAAAGTGACAATGGTCAGCCACTGCACGATCTCTAACGTCGTACGACCGGACTCTCCTACATCTACAGCTTGACTGGATACAACTGGAATCATGTCCGGGGACTGACTCTGAATCTCTCCCAAGACTGCCTTGACCGACGGGTTCACCATGACCGTGGCTCCCACGGTGACGGTGGGCACCGTCTCGTTCCCGTTCGCCACCATTCGCACCGCGGCGGCCGCCGACAGGTCGTCCCAGATGTTGATCTCTTCGGTCCGCACACCGGCGACCTGTAGACCGTGGCGAAGCCGATCGCAGAAGGGGCAACCGGATCGCCAGTAGACCGTGATGGGAATGAACTGATTAGTCATACCTGAGGAACCCGACAACGAACAAACTATTCCTTCGCGACTTTCACCGCCGAATCGAGCAATCATCCGAGCGTCGCCCCCCTATTTCCGACGCTGCCGTGTTCTATGGAATTGTGAGACTGATGAGCGGGTTCTTCTAGATACGGGTTCATCTGGCGAGGGGCGAACGACATCGATCGTGTGCGGTGCCCACGGGTTAGCCAACGTCGACCGCTCGGCGTTCGCCCACTCGCCAGAACGAGTCCGTCCAATTTCGATCAGCTTCTACGTCGTTGATTGCTCAGTTGCACTCATTGACGCTGCCGCCACGGAGGGGATTCAAGAATGTCTACTCCCCAACCCGAACTGCCGACAACCGGAGAGCCTCTGGCCACCCGTGGTCATTGGTCCCGATCGGTGCAACATCTCGAACGGTCCTCGCCGGTGATGAGCTTTCACCTGATGACTGTACGTGGTGAGACGCGCCGAATCGGTCCAACAACATGGGGTGCCTTTGCGCTGACACGAAGTAGGTGCCGCTACTTCATCGCCGCGAGTGGCGCCGCGCAATGAGCAATCCACCCGATGGTGATCGAAAGCGCCGATCGACTATCTTCCACGCGTAGCACGGTCTACGCTTTTGTGGTGAACTTAAAGGCGCCTGAACGACGCCGCCTCAAGGCGGCCACTGGCACGGACGACGACCGTGGTTGCCCGAAACGAGTGCAATCGTGACCCCGCCACCACGCTCTCGTAAAGAGCGACCAAAGCCGGTCAACGCCAACTGCGAACCAGGTCAATTCGCCCCTGGTCATCCGGTCGACGGTCGGGAACCACCCTCGTGCTCGACCGGACCGTTTGGTCGAGCCACCTGGGTCTTCAGGGAGATCCTCGATATCTTCCGCGGCCGCGCCTGAGGTCGAGGCCGGTGTCCGCTCACAACGCCAGCAGAACCTGCTCGACCACCTCGGTCAGCGCCGGGTGGATATAGATGACGTCGCGCGCCAACTGATCCACCGTATTTCCGAGACAGATGGCTTGGATCAACGGCTGGATGAGCGTGGAGGACTGCGGCCCGATGAGGTGCGCACCCAACACCAACCGGGTGACCGGGTCAGCGAGTACCTTGACGAAACTCGACGTGTCTTCGAGCGCCCAACCGTAGGCGGTGTCACCGTAGGAACGAGTGGCTGTGACGTAATCGCGTCGCAGCGCACGCAGGTCCTCTTCGGTCGAGCCGACGGAAGCCACTTGAGGGTCGGCGAAAACCGCCGAAGGGACCACCGAAAAGTCTGCCCGCTGCGGATCCTCGGGGTGAAGCAGATTGTGGCCAACGATCCGCGATTCGATGTTGGCCATGTGCTTGAGCTGGAAGTGATTCGCGAGGTCGCCGAAGGCCCAGATCCCCGGTACATTCGTCTGGTACGTCGCGTCGGTGCGGACGTGGCCGTGGCCGTCCGTCTCCACGCCCGCAGCGCCCACGTCCAGTAGATCACTGTTGGGACGACGACCCGTGGCGACGAGGAGTGCCTCGACATCGAGGGACTGATGCCCAGCATCGTTCACGAGGTGTAGTCGAACTCCCGACTCGATACCCTCAACGCGCTCGACCAGCGTGTTCAGCCGCACGTCAAAACGTGACCGGAACTCCCTGGTAAAGCGTTCGCGAATGTCATGGTCGTGACGCGCGAGCAGGAGTTCGCCGCGCTCGATGACGGTCACGGACGAACCGAGGGAGCCAAACACGTGGCTCATCTCGGCGGCAATGAAACCGCCTCCCACCACCGCGAGCGATGCGGGCAGCGATTCGATTCGCATCAGGTCGTCCGACGTGTAGTAGTCGACGCCGTCGAGTCCCGAGATCGGCGGGATGAAAGGCCTCGCGCCGGCCGCGAGGACGAATCTCTCGGATTCGAGGACGTCCTCGCCGACCTGGAGTCGCTTGGGTCCCACGAAGTGGGCTCGCTCGAGATACACGTCTATGCCGTTTTCTCGGCGATAGCGCACGGCACTGTCGTGGATCGGGTCGATACGCCCGAACACCCGCTCACGAATCGCCGGCCAGTCGGCGCCGTCCAGCGTGGCACGAACGCCATAGCGGTCGGCGTGGCGAACCGCCTGAGCGACGTCGGCACTGTAGACGAGCATCTTGGACGGAATGCAGCCGCGGTTGAGACACGTTCCGCCGAAGCGGTCGGCGTCGACGACGGCGACGCGCCACTGGTCGAATTCTTCGGTGATCAACATGTTGCCGCTACCAGCACCGATGATTACGAGGTCGTACTGCTTGGTCGCCAAAGGGAGCTCCATTCTGTCGAGGTTCTTCCATCCAATCGGAGTGAAAACGGGATCGGCCGCACCGGCTCGCTTCGTGGGGGAACGAATGGAGCCGGTGCGGCGCGAAGACTAGTTGACTAGCGGCAGGAATTTGGCTATCGCACGACGTTCATACGCCATCGCGAAACCCGCGCCCACTACCAATCCAAAGACCAGGTGGGCGATCAAGAAGGCGATCTGGGGCACGAAGCCCATCAACGGGTTCGTCGAGGGCAAGAGCCCGAATCGCATCACCGCGTAGACGACTGCGCCACCGATCATGCCAAAGACCATGAAGGTGCTCCTGGTACGCCAGGCGGCCGGCCCGAACCACGCGAACGCGCCCAGTACAGCGAAGAAGGCAAGTCCGAGGAAGGCGGAGAACATGAAGTGCAGGATCAAGCCGACGGCCATGTGCCCGGCGTTCAGTGGCATCGCCGACATCACGGCGGCACGGGCCGACGGCGTCATCTGTGACAACAACGTCGCGACGGTGGAGTTCGTCGCGTGCCCGGTCATGATCGAACCCATCATCTGCACCTTCGCCATGGGGATGTGCATAGAGAGCAACATGTTGCCAAGTTGGTGGGCCATCGCAGTACTGATGTGACCGCTGTGGACGGCCATGTTCAGCTGCGCCATCGCCGACGACGGCAGGTTGATGCCCATGCCGGCCATCAGGCTCGGCAGCATCTGCAAGGGCGGTGTGATCGTGTACACGAAGGCTGGCATGCCGAGGTTGATGGCGCTCGCGAAGCCCATGCCCGCGGCACCCATCACAATCATCATGATGAGGGCGAGAAACATGCCGCCGAGCATCCCCGCGCCAATCGCGGGTCCGGCCAATTTCTTCGCCACCGCCGACGCGCGGCCTGACTGACTCTGCCCGATCGTTCGCTGCTGGGATACCTGTGTGCTCATGGAGTCTCTTCTCTCGTGATGTGCGACGCTCGTGCGCCGACTGCTTTCGACACTGCGAATTGAGTACCGTACGAACTGGGAACCCCGTTGACGTGGTGCCTATTCCGTGGAACGGCCATTTTGTTCATTCAGCTGCATGAACGCCTCTCGCCGCGTGACGGCCGTCATCTGAAAGGCGTTGCGAGCGCACGAAGATCGATTTCTCGAAAGTATTTGGAATAGTCGAGATTCGGGTTGCGTTTCCCACTGCGACGCAGTCATTAGCGAAGGCGAACGTGACACGAGAGTTCTCAGCTGTCGCGGCGCCGTCAATACCAACGTTGGGGAGAAGGCACGTGGGCAAGAAACAGGGACCGAAGGCCCGTCCGAATACCGCAAGCGCCGTGTCGGCGGTGAAATCGGATGAGCGTCAATCATTGACCAACGCCCGAGTCGCCGTCAATCGATCGGCGACTACGCGCAAGCGCCGGCGCAAGCGCCGGACCATTGCGGCCACCACAGCGGGCACCATGATCTTTGCGGCCGCCGTCGTGCTGACGTTCTCCAACCATGCATCGAGTGCTGGATACCGCACCACCATCACGGGATGGTCGCTGCCCCGACTTGGGGCATCGGGGAAGGTCTCGCTCGCCCAGTTCCGGGGCCACCCGGTGGTCGTCAACTTCTTCGCCTCCTGGTGCACGGTGTGCGCATCGGAACTCCCGGTGTTCGCCCACGACGGTGCGCTGCTCAAGGGTCATGTCGACGTCGTTGAGGTCAACGCCCTCGAGACCGGAAACGGTCCGTCGTTCGCCCAGCAGTATCATCTCGCCCAATCGGTACCCGCCGTGCTGAGCGACGTCGGTGGATCACAAGGTGACGGTCTGTACCAAGCCCTCGGGGGCACCGGCACGATGCCGATGACCGCCTTTTACGACGCGCACGGCCACTTGCTCACCACGCACGTCGGTGGATTCGACAGTACGACGCTCGCCACCGAGTTGAGTCAACTCTACGGCGTGGTCGTGCCACGTTGACTCGTGAGCGTCAGTAGCGTCAGTGTGCTGGCCGCCTTCGCCGGTGGCGTCGCCTCGTTCTCCTCACCGTGTGTTCTACCCCTGGTGCCGGCGTACCTCTCCATCGTCGCTGGACTCGACGTGACTCGTCTCGAGACCCCGCCGACCGGCACTCCGGGTACGTCGGCCCAGGTCCACACGTCTCGCCCCCACGGCCTGGGTCGCGTGACTCGCGACACCGCTCTCTTCGTCGCCGGATTCGGTACGGTCTTCGTCCTGCTCGGTCTGTCCAGCAGTGCGCTCGGACGCGCGGTCATCCACCAACAGGGCTTCCTCACGCGGGTCTCTGGTCTGCTCATCGTGGCGATGTCGCTATTCATGTTCGCCACCCTTCTGTCTCGCTCTCCCGGTCTCTTCCGTGAATGGCGTCCCCACCCGCGCTTGGCTCGACTGGGACCTTTCGCGGCGCCCGCGGCGGGTGCGGCGTTCGCCTTCGGCTGGACGCCCTGCGTCGGACCGATCCTCGCGTCAGTCTTGGCGTTGTCTGCGCAACAGGGTCACGTCGGCTCTGCAGCGATCTTGCTCAGTGTGTACTCACTCGGTCTCGGTGCCCCGTTCCTGCTCGTGGCCATATTCTTCGAGCGAGTTCGTGGCCCGCTCGCGTGGCTGCGTCGTCACGGCCGATCGGTGACGGTCGTGAGCGCCAGCGCACTCGGGATCATGGGCTTCCTGCTCGTGAGCGACCGTCTCGCGTTGATCACGACGTTCTTCCAGCGAGTGGGCTCATGATGCGCGAGCGTCAAGGCGAAGGTCCTCGCGACCGATTGATTACTTCACGAGAACGGCGTCTCGTGCCGTCGTGGAGGTCACCGCGCGAGGGTCTGCGCCTGGTCCTTCGCGGCTACACACTGCGCACCGGCGTCACCGTGTCCGCAGTCGTCGGTACCCTGCTGTCCCTGGTCAACCAAGGTTCAGTCATCTGGTCGGGCCACGCCGGGCCCGCGAGTTGGCTACGCGCCATCACCAACTTCGTCGTTCCGTTCTTCGTTTCGAGCATTGCCTACCTGGCCCCTTTCGCCAACGCCGTTCCTGACCCGGCGTCCGTACGCGACGACGACTGATGGTGCACGGTCGTCACTAGAGCCAAAGATCCTCCGGCCGCGCCAGTCGCGACAACAGGATGTTCATCAGTTCATCGGCTGATCCACCACAGGCGTCAATGGCGGGTCGGTCCATCGCGACTCGAACCCCATTGTCCATCCGAAAGATCACCGCAGGCAGCTGCCTGAGATTGAGGGTCTTCACGTCAACAGGCACGTCGTCGCGGTGATAGGTCACGAACGGCGCGGGCAACCGAATTGCGCACTGCGCCCACCCGCGACGGGGCCCAAACGCACCGTGGGTGATGGCGCAGAGACCACAGTGCCGTCTACCGAGACGTGAGCCGACCCACAGTACCAGAACTCACCCATCAGCGAGGAGTCGGCGTCGTAGACCCCGACGATCTCCTTCACAGTTCCTACCGGGGGGGTGTCCATCGATCCTCCACTCTGCCCCGCCGCCACGTTCGAGCGTGTCACGCCTTGACCACTCACGCGTGGTGGGAACTCCACACTTTCCGATCTATTCCACTCGACCCGGACATCGCCTTCGGATCCGCTAGGCGTCGAGCGTCGACGTCTCGCCGAGTAGGGCGCGAGAGCCGACTCGCAGCAGCGGCGAGGTCGTGATCCCCGCCCGGAGTCGTCGTGAGAGGATCGGCAGCGCGATGCCGACGACCAACGACGCCACCGCCGCGAGGAAGTCCCAACGGTACGGCCCCGACGGCAGCGGGACGAACGTCTCCTTGGCCACGTAGCCGAGGACCACCAGCCCGACGCCCAAGATGGCTCCGCGGTACCACGGCATCCTCGCTCGGATTACCAAGACCAGTGCGGCACCCACCGCGAGGGTGTAGGCCGCGATGATCAGATCGGCGCCGTAGGTGAGGATGACGGCGACGGCGGTCGTCGCCTGTCGCTCCCACAGGAAGCTCACGAGCAGAGCAAAACTCACGACGGCGACAAGCCCGACCGCCCCGGTCGGTGCCCCGGATGTCGGGCTCGTACGTCTCAGTACCTTCGGGCCGAAGCCGTCGCGGGCCAGGGCGAAGATGATCCGACTCGCCCCGACCATGAGGGCCAGCGCCGCCCCGAACGAACTCAAGACCGCACCCCAATTGATGAGGTCGCCGAACCACGGCGTCACGAACTGATTGGTCACGGTGACCAGGGGCACCGCGGAGAGCGACAGCGCCTTGACGCTGGGAAAGGCGTTCTGGATGACCGCCGACACGAGTATCTCGTACGTCGCGACCGCGGCCAGCGAGATCCAGATCGCCCGGGGAATGTTGCGCCGGGGCTGATGCGCCTCCTCGCCGAGCGTCGCCGCGCCTTCGAAGCCGGAGAAGACCGAGAAGGCGTACACGGTGCCCAGCCCGAGCGCCGCCCCGGAGAGGCCGGTCGCCCGGAAGGGGGCGGTACTGAAGGCGTGGTGATGGTAACCACCCTTCGCGGTAATGATGACGCACGCAATGATCACCAACAGGATCGACAGCCCCTCCACGATCAGGATGATGGTGGAGGAGACCCTGATGTCGAGGAACGCCAGCACCGTGACGAGGGCGAAGACAATGACCGCGTACACCGGCCACGGCCAGTTGACTCCTATCGAGGCCAGCGCCGGTTGTGCCTCGTCCGCCGTGCTCGCGTAGACGCCGCCGGCGAAATTCACGTAGACGAGCGTGAGCGCCCAGGCCGAGAGGAACCCGACGTAGGGACCGGCGACCGCGCCGGTGAACCCGTACACCGAGCCGGCGCTGTTGAAGGTCCGCGTGAAGACGACGAAGGCGTACGCGACGAAGCCCATGGCGATTGCCGCGATGACCTGGACCAGCGCGGTACCACCGCCGACGATGCTGGCGAGGATCGCCGCGGTGATGACGACGCCGCCGGTCGGTCCTTGGATGCCGATCGATTCGGCGATCACCCGGAAGAAACGCAGTCGGTCGAGCTTCAGATGGCCCGTCAGCGCATCCGCGGCGTACGCACGTTGCACGTCTCTCTGCTGAACGGACGACGATCCTCCGTCGAACCGCTCGCCACTCGTCGAGTCGTTCACGTCATCTCCAGGGTTTCCTCGTAGGTGCGGTCTCGTTCACCGTCGGCTATTTGATCCGCCGGCGCTGCAGCGAAGCAGACAACCCGTGGTGCCCGCCGATTCATGTCGCCAACCCTCGACGCATGGTGATTCGTCGCAGCGGTATCCCGATATCGCTGCCGACCCACCTCGCGGCCAGTCTCTGAGCTCGGGCCACGTTGGCGCTGGTGGCCCCGGGCACGTAGAGCGACTCGACGAATCCCGCGGCGGTCTCCGGCGTGTCGAAGGTAAGTCGAAATCTCAGCCTCGTGTCTTCGATGAACTCGAAGCCCCGTGACTCGAAGGTTGTCCGGTCACGGCGCAAGACGTGCTCGTTGGGATAGGTCAACCGATGACGACGCAGGCGCGCGACGAGTCGCGCGTAGCGGGCGACGTCGCGGATCCGTAACGGACGGCGCCCCGGCATCGTCACGACAAACATCCCACCCGGGCGCAACACCCGATACACCTCCTCGAGGGCCGTACCCAGAGGCTGGATGACCATGACCGCCATCGAGCACACCACGCCGTCAAAGGTGGCGTCGTCGAACGGCAATGCCGTAGCGTCACCCTGGAGGATGTTGTCAGTTCCCGAAATGTGCGAGCGCGCCAGTTCACTGATCGAACGGTCGATACCAATCCACTGTTCCCCGGGACGCTGCCGCAGGCTTGGCCCGCTGCCGCACGCGAGGTCCAGCGTGCGCGATCCCAAAGGGATCGGCGCGACGATCCACTGGTAGGGGTTAAGGCCGTGAGCGCTCGTGGCGCGCGAAAGGATGTCCTCGGTAATGCCAGGGTGTTCGCGGTGGAACGTAGACACGTAGTCGGACCACCGCTCGAAGGATTCGTGACGCATCAAAACCCCGTCACGTCGCGTCAGATCGGATGTTCGGGTCCCGGCCCGAGGCGGGCGTTGCGCCCGACAGAGCGCGTCGGGACCAGATGACCCGCTGAGCGGCGGTGATGAGGACCATGGCCGCGAAGATCCATTCCACCCACACCGCAATGGACGGCACGACCACGATGACCACGTAGGCGAGCAACGTCTCGAGACCCTCGGCCAGCCCCCCGAGCAAGCGGACGGACCGTTCATCGCCACGCTCGATCCCGCGGCGCTCGAGCAGCGCCGACGCCGCGAGCAGGGCCGTGCCCGAGAGGTAGTAGGCGAACAGCAGGACGACCGACGCGAGTCGAGCATTCGGTTCGGCGATGGCCAGGGCAACGACGAAACCCGCGTAGACGCTGAAGTCCGCAACCAGATCGAGATAGCCGCCGAAATCTGTGGCGCCGACCCTGCGCGCCAGCGCTCCGTCGAGCCCGTCGATCAAACGATTGACCAACCAGGCGACGAGGGCCAGCGGCCACCACTTGAACCCCACCGCCACGCACGCAACGACCCCGATGGTCCAGCCCAGTCCCGTCAGCGGATTCGCCCGCACGCCGAGGTGCGCCAGTTGCTCGCTGGCCGTATCCAGTACCGGTCGACAGAGTTCGCGAGCGCGCCGGTCGAACACGTCAGTTCGCGTCCTCAAGGTCGGTCGCCTCGGCCTCGATGAGTCCCACGCCGCGCCGGCGCGGAATCGGCAGCAACGCGGCGAGGATGGAGTTCTCCTGGGGGTCGAGCACGCTGTGCTGCACGCAGGCGGGTACCAACTCGCCAGTCTCGGGGTGGGCCATAGCGTACGAGCAGGCGAGCAAGCGCTCCTGCGTCTCGAGGATTCGTGGATCGTCACTCATCTCGCCGCGTTGCAATAGCGCCCAAGCCGGTTTCACGTCGGCCGCGTGCATGAACCGGTGCATGACGAAGGTGGTCGGCACCGGATGCTCGCGCCAGAGGTGACGAATCCCCCCGGCCCGACGCATGGTGCGCACGAGCCAGCCCGCCGCGATAGGCACGAGACGCGGGTGCGCCGCGGTCACGCGCGTGAGACGGATCGCCAGGAGCAGCGGCGGGGCCCTGAAGTGGACACCGCCGAGGTGCGCCAGCAGTGCGTCACGCGCGGCCAAGTCCTTCGGGTCTTGATCATTGACGAAACTGTGCCACTGGTCACCAACGTAGAAACCCCACGCAGTGCGGTTGCACCGCGTGTCGCCGACCTGGAATACCTCATACGGCAGACGCGATCCGGCTCCCTCTTCGATCTTCGCCCACACCCGGTCCGGCTCGAGGCTGGCGTAGTCGTCGCGCCACCGTCGTTCGTCGCCGATGAATGCCGCGGGTTGGAACGAGAACATGCCGAACCCCAGTCGGTGCGACCGCTGAATGACTCCGGGTATCTGGTCCACGTTCGCCGGGGTGACCGTCACGTTGTGCGCCAAGTAGAAGCGAACACCGTGATCGCGCCGCAGGCGCCGGAACATCTCGACCACTCTTTGTCGATACGGGTCCAGCGACTCCTCGTCGGGGGCGCGGCGCATCCCGCGGCGTCCCTTCATGGTCGAGTCGATATGCACGGCGAAGGAGATTCGTCCGAATCGGCGCTTGCCTTCTTCGGTCACGGCCAACCGCTTCAGATAGTCGTAGTCGAAGTCACCGTGGCTGAAACTCATTGGTTCGCGTCCGTGACGGCGCATAATCTCGATGGCCGCGGCGTGATCCTCGGCGCTCAGCAACGACACCTCCCCGCCGATCAACTGGGCGTGGGCGTGCGGCGCCCGGGTCCGCTCGAGAAAGGCCATCTGCGCCTCGACCTCACGCAATGTGTGTTCACCGTCAACACGCACCTTGTTCGCGTCGGCCGAGTGGTAGCACGGCGTGCAGGCGAAATCGCACTTTGGAAAGACGCCGTGGGTCCCTTCGCAGCCGATACCGAACCGGCCGAGAACCTGGCCCGGCGTGCGCACGGACTCGGGTAACTCGTTCCAGCGTTGATCGAGCGCCGCGCGGGTCTTCGCGTCCACCGGTTCCCAGGCGTCGCGCCAGCGCCGCGGGCGATCGGCGTCGCCACTCACAACGGTGGAGGAGACCATCACGGGTCCCTATTCGTTCGAGCTCGAGTGACCGACAAGCTCATCGGCGAAGCGACGTAACCGCCGCAGGGCGACTTGGTCTCCGACGAGCTCCGGCGATTGGCCCGACGCATCGTGCAGGGCGCTCTTAATCCTGGAATAGGTGTCGAACTCGAGTCCGCAACGCACGCAGGTCTCGAGGTGCTCGTCGACCTGGGCGCTCAGCGTCGGATCGAGCTCCCCGTCCAGATAGTGCTGCAGCCACTGACCGAGCTCATGGCAGTTGCGCATCTCGCGCAGATTGTCTCTCATGCCTCGAAGCATCCTCACGTTGAACTCACTTTCTTGTTCACCAAGCCCTTGGCGACGAGCTGGTCTTTGATGTGCTTGCGGCCACGGTGGAGGCGACTCATCACCGTGCCGATTGGGATACCGAGGGCCGTCGCCACTTCGGCGTAGGTGCACGACTCCAGATCCACTAACTCCACGACGGTGCGCATCTTCTGGGGCAGGGTCGCGATCGCCGTGACGACCGCGTCACGGAAGGCCGCCTGTTCGACCAATTCCGCCGGATCCGAAGTTCGATGTTCCGCAATGGTCTCCACGTCGTTCGGGTCGTCGAAGAGGTCCGGTCGCCGGCGACGATTGCGGTTGATGTGGGTGTTGCGAAGGATTGTGAACAGCCACGCTCGAGGATGGGCCCCGTCGAACGTGGCGATCGATTTGTACGCGCGAATGATCGTGTCCTGGACCAGGTCCTCGGCGTCGTGGGGATTGCGGGTGAGCGTTCGGGCCACTCGGAGCAGAGCCGGCAGTTCGGGCACCACGTAGCGCTGAAAGGCCGTATCCGCAGACTGATCGCCACCGCGGTCGAGAATTGGCTCCTGTTCCATCACTGGGGAAACACCGTCATTCCAATGACTATTCCATTGAATTCGAGGGGCGCGCGGTTCGACCACCAAAATCGCCGAAGAACTGAGCCGCGGCCATCTGCACCGCCATCGACCACGAGGGATAAGCATGGGTCGAGGTCGCCAGTCGGGCTGTCCACAAGCCCGCGCGCATGGCCAGCACGATCTCCTGGATCATCTCACCGGCGCGCGGCGCCACGATGGTCGCTCCAATGATCGAGCCACCGGCGAGGTTCCGGGTAATCCGACGCGGACCGACGATTATCTTCACGAATCCTCGGTCGTCGCCCGACATTCGAGCACGGTCAAACTCGGCCATGGGCAGGTAGGCCACGCGCGATCCACTCGGTGCCTGGTCCTCGGTGACCCCGACGCGGGCGACCTCTAAGCCGGTGTACGTGACCATGGGAATCCATTCGGGGTGAAAACGTCGAACCGCCAGTCGCGAGAGCGCGTTGCCGGCGGCGATACGTCCGGTCTCGTCGGCGACGTGCGTGAACTGCAGTGGTTGGGCGACGTCGCCGACGGCGTAGATCCGCCGCGATGAGGTGCGCATCCTCGCGTCGACCTCGATGAAGCCCCGCGGGTCGACCTTCACGCCAGTGGCGTCCAAGCCCAGGCCCGAGGAGGCCGGTCGCCGTCCCACCGCCACCAACAGGGCGTCGACCTCGAGGTCGGGGGCCACATCGAATCCGAGGCGCGTCGACGATCCCGCCGTCAGTACGGTCGTGCACGTCGTGGCGACGCGCACGCTCACCCCTAACCCATTCAGATAGTCGTCGATCACCGCGCTCCCCTCGAGCTCCTCGCGCGGTAGCAGGCGCGGTGCTGCCTCGACGACGGTGACCAGGGTGCCGAGTCGTGCGAAGGCCTCGGCCATCTCGACGCCGATTGGGCCGCCACCGAGAATCGCCATGCGTGCGGGCAGGGAGGACTGGCTGAAGACGTTCTCATTGGTCAAGTACGTGCCAGCCTCGAGTCCTCGAATCGGCGGCACTAATGGCCCCGCGCCCGTCGCAATTATGAACCGCCTCGAGCGAAGCGTCGTGCCGCTGACGTCGAGGGTCTCATCGTCGACGAAGACGCCGCGACCGCGAAGCACCTCGACGCCTTCGCTGCGCAACTGGTCCGCATCCTCAGCGGCCGCAATCGATGCCACGACCCGGCGCACCTCCGACATGGCGGCGTCGAAACCGAGCCCCTGACGAGCGCCATGGAGAAGGGTCTTCGAGGGGACGCACCCTAGGAACGTACAGTCCCCGCCTAGCGGACCTTCACTCACCAACGTCGCGCTCGCGCCCCGGCGACGCGCGGCCCGGGCCGCAGCGAGACCAGCAGCTCCGCCGCCGATAACGACAAATTCATGTTCCACCCTTGAATCAACCCGCCCACCTCGCGATCTATTCCAACGGGGCTACGTGGGAGATTGCGGAACTCCTGGACGAACTTTGAGTCATGACAGCGGTCATTTGTTCAAGTTGTAGCAAGCGCGACAAACCAACCGTCCAGTTACACGATCATCGCGAGATCCAAATCTGTTTTGACTGCCTCGGCTGGATGAACGCGAAACGTAACCGACAAATGATGGCGCACGATGGCGGATGGAAGGTAGGCGGATTTGAGCCAATCTTCACGCTGGAGGACGTGGCGCGATCAGTGGATCACTACGCCAAGATGGGTTTTGAAATTAGCTTTCACGACGAGACGTACGCGTTTGCCCACCGTGACCGAGATTTGACCATTCATCTCACCAAGCGCGTAGGCGACATCCAGTCAGTAGTCGGCTCGCTCTATATCCATTGTGAGAGCGCCGATGAAGTCGCCGATGAGTGGCGCAAGGCTGGCCTGGAGGTGATTGGCCCGAAGGACGAGGATTACGGCAAACGTGAAGGCTCACATACCGATCCCGACGGGAATCTCACCGGATTTAGTTCGCCTCTTCGATAACGCAATTTCCAACTGGGCCGCTGCCCCTCTGTCGATTGGTTGCGGGGAGGTCAAAGAGTTGAATACCCTGTCGCACCGCGCGCCCCTCGACTTCGACCTCTGCGACGCAGGACCCTCGCACGAACCCCGAAGAAGGTGCAATGTCAGCAGCCCATGAGAAGTCGGAGGGGTGGTCCAGGGCACATTTCAGTGAATATTCGCGCACCGCATCGGGTTCCACTAAATGGAGGTCACATGAGTTCAGTCGGGCCAAGCGCAACGAATCGCCCCAGCGCGGTCGTGCTGTCGGGCGGAGCCAGTCTGGGTGCGGCGCAGGTCGGGATGCTGCGTGCCATCGTCGAAGCCGGCACTCCGTTCGACCTCGTGGTGGGTACCAGTGTGGGGGCGTTCAACGCCGCTTGGCTGGCCGATCACCCGGGACCCCGTGGGATCGACGGATTGGTCGACGTGTGGAAGAGTCTTCGGCGCCGCGACGTCTTTCCCCTCAACCCACGCCACAGCCTCGCCGCGATTCGTGGACGACGACCGTCGATCGCCTCTGACAAAGGATTGCGCTCGCTGCTGTCACGCCATCTTTCGTTCGAGCGCTTGGAGGATTCAGCAATCCCGCTGCACGTGGTGGCCGTCGATGTACTGTCCGGGCGCGACGTCCTACTCTCGTCAGGTCCGGCCGTCGACGCCATCGTCGCCAGCGCGTCGATTCCCGGGCTCCTGCCGCCCGTGGAGATCGCAGGGCGTTGGTACATGGACGGCGGTGTCGTGAACAACACACCCATCTCCTACGCCGTCGGTCTTGGTGCCCGCACCGTGTGGGTTGTACCGGCCGGATTCCCCTGCGCGCTGTCGCATCCTCCCAGATCGGCTCTCTCCATGGCCCTCCAGGGGCTCTCCACTCTCGTACAGCATCGCCTTGCCCTGGACGCCATGCGTTTCCACGACGGGGTTGAACTGCGGGTGGTGCCACCCCTGTGTCCCGTGAACGTCGCACCTGCGGACTTCTCACATTCAGGTGAACTGATAGAACGCGCGTACGCGTCGACCGTGGCCTGGCTCGTCAACGGATGTCCCGACGTCTCCGCGTCGTTGTACCCTCACGATCACCTTGCCACGGCACCCACGGCACCCACGGCACCCACGACATCCGAGCCCGCTCGTGACTGAAGGCACGTTGGCCCCGGCTCTTTCCGCCCGAGACGGCTGGCCCGCTCGATGGTCATGACTCGACCGCGGAATAGATGGCGTCCCCGTGGGGTTTCACGTACCGTGACCCCCAACGTGATCGGCGAGAGAGAGCCGCCCACAACCGACGGTGAGATCGCCAGTCCGGTCTTCGGCAGGGCCAGGGTGAGGGTCGCATCGGCGGGGATGCAGTGCCCGCTTATCCGGCCCGTAGTCGCATCCAGCCCGCTTGGAATGTCTAACGAGATGACGGGACTCGACTGCTGATTCGCCCAATCGATCAGTTCCGCGAAGTGTCCTCGAGGCTCGCCCTCGAGTGAATAACCAATGAGGGCATCCACCACGACCGAGGCCGGCGGCGACACCTGAACCAGCGGCACGCCCATCTCACGAAGAGTCTTCAATTGGTGGGCCGTCGTCGGACTGAGTTGGTCGGTCCGTATCAAGACCGCGACCACGTGAACGCCCCGATTGACGAGGTGTCGCGCGGCGACGAGACCACCGCCGCCGTTGTGTCCGGGTCCCACCATCACCATGACCGACTCGGGGCCGTACTCCTGCATTGCTCCGTACATCATGCTGAGTTCAATTATGAGCTTCCCACTGCACTGTGTATATGTGTTCTTCTCAAAAACGAGGGTTTATGAGAGTCGAGTCACGACGCTTGGCGTCGCTCGTCCATGGGCGTGTCGAGATCAGCCATTAAGCGCGCCGACATCACGGGATCGGGAACGCATCGCTCGAAGCTCA
>PLNQ01000069.1 GCA_003141815.1 Acidimicrobiaceae bacterium
GCAACGTGTTGTACGCGAACCGGGATCCACCGACGTGGCTACGCAGCATCGAGATTTGCTCAGGCGTGGGATCAATCACGTAGGAGTAGGCGCGAGTGACGACGACAGTGGTCGTGGAGGGGCCGGTCACGTGATCAGCATCGTCCCTTGGTGTGACATTGCCCGCACTCCACGACCAACCGAGTTTGCCGAAGGTGTGCGAACGAATAGTTGAGATTTTGCTTCGTGGCGCGTTCAACGCGTACTCGAGCCGTCGTCGCATCACCTACGCTCATCACGTGCGAGCTCGAGGATTCGTCTCTTTAGCGCGGGCCTCCGCGCAAGATCTCTTTGATCAGAAGACGGCCTTCGGTCGTCTCGCGCTCGTGCACGTCATCATGATGGCGGGTGACACGTTGGTCACCGTCTCGCTCGCGGGGTCGCTCTTCTTCTCGGTCTCGCCAACCGAGGCGAAGGGCAAGGTCCTCCTGTACCTTCTCTTGACCATCGCGCCCTTCGCCGTCGTTTCGCCCGTGCTCGGACCGTTGATCGACCGCTCGGCCAATGGTCGCCGTATTCTCGTCGCTCTCTCAGCTGGCGTCCGTGCGGTGTTGTGTTGGCTGATGGCTGAGCATCTCAACTCGCTCTGGCTCTTTCCCTTGGCCTTTGTCTTGCTCGTGTCTTCGAAGCTCTACGTCGTCACGCGCGGCGCGTTGGTTCCCGAGATGGCGCGCACCGATCAGTTTCGTGAGCACGCCGATCGAGTGGGCGACGCCGGTTGGCCGAACGAACAGGTTGGTGACGAGAAGGGTTTCGCGGGATTTAACGCGCAACTCACCCTGCTCGGCACGTTGGTGGGACTCATCGCGGGATCGCTGGGTGCGGGCATCTTGAAAGGCCTCGGTGCCACGAGTGTCCTCGTGGTCGCGTCCTTCGTCTACGTCGGCGCGACGGTCGCGAGCGCGCGCCTCCAGAGCCCATCGCAGATCGTGCGCGATCAGGTCGCCGGACTCACGCAGACCGAACGCGACCTGAACGCGCTCAATCCACTCGGTGACGTCGAGGTCGCGTGGGGTCTCGGCGCGGCCGCGCTCATGCGATTCAGCGCGGGATTCGCCACGTTCTTGTTGGCCTTCGGGTTACGACGGGAGTCGGCCGGACTGGGCTGGTACGCCTTCGCACTGGGCATCAGTGGTGTGGGCGCCCTCGGCGGACTGGCCTTCGTGACGCGTGTGCGCAACGTCCTCACCGAGGCCACGTTGTTGACCATCGCGCTCTTCGCCTCGGGCGTGGGCGCCGCTCTCGCGTCCACGCACCCCGTGCTGTGGGTCCAGGTACTCCTCGCGGGTTGGCTCGGTCTCAGCGGCGCCGTCGCTCAGCCGAGTTTCGACGCCATCACTCAGAAGAACGTCGCTCCGGGCGCGCAGGGTCGCACCTTCGCTCGCTTCGCCGTGCGTCAACAACTCCTTTGGGTGTTCGGCGCGTTGATTCCCGTGGCGATCGCCTTGAGTTTCTCCGCGGGCGATCGACTCCTCGCGGTGCTGATGGTCATCGCGAGCGTCGTCTACCCGATCGGCCGTCGCGCCGCGAAGGCGTGAGTTGACTCGCTTCACGGCGCTTGTGCTGTAATTAGATATGGCGACGTCTCCCCGCGTTAAGTTCTCACCCGAAGAGTTGGTCTCGTTACCCCACGTGGTGGTGGTCGGTGGCGGGTTCGCCGGGTTGGCCACGGTACGCAAGCTCATGAACCGACCGGTTCGCGTGACGATCATCAACAAGCATAATTTTCACACCTTCTTGCCGTTGCTCTACCAAGTGGCGACGGCCGGTCTCGAGCCCGCGGACGTGGCTTACCCCATTCGCACCGTCTTCGGCCACGCCAAGAACATCAGCGTTCGTCACGCCAGCGTGAAGGGCGTCGATCAGGTGCGTAGCGTCGTCGTTCTCGACACCGGCGCCGAGATCTCGTACGACCACTTGGTCGTGGCGACGGGCGCGACCGCGTCATTCTTCAACATCCCCGGCGCGGCGCGCTACGCCATGCCGCTGTACACCTTGTCGAACGCGCGACGACTACGCAACCGTCTTTTGCGTGCCCTGGAAGAGGCCGAGGTCGCCTCCGAGACCTCGGAGGTATCGCTCAACTTCGTGGTCGTCGGCGGGGGGCCCACGGGTGTCGAAACAGCCGGTGCCCTGTCGGAGTTAATCGACATCGCGATCAAACGCGACGGCCTGCGACTGGACCCCGCGAAAGTCCGCATCGAACTCGTGGACGTTGCGCCACGGCTTCTCACGGCGTTCCCCGACTCGGCAAGCCAGTACGCGAAGAAAGTCCTCGAGAAAATGGACGTCGACGTCGTGCTGGGTCGCTCCGTCGTTGAGGTCGGGAATCGCTCCATTGTCTTCTCCGACGGCGAGCGCTTCGAGACCGCCGCCGTGATCTGGGCGGCGGGCGTGACGGCGAACGGTACGTTGGCCGACGCACTCGATGGCCCCAAGGGTCCGAGCGGACGCGTCCTCGTGCGAGCGGATCTTCGACTCGTCGAGAGCGAGAACGTCTGGTGCGTCGGTGATGCCGCCGCCATTCCCGGGGTGGAGAACGGTTTCTACCCCCAACTCGCCCCCGTCGCCATTCAGTCCGGTCGCCACTGCGCCTCCCAGATACTGCGCGTGCTCACGGGGGAGCCTACGCAGCCCTTTCACTACCACGACAAGGGCATTATGGCGACCATTGGCCGTCGCGCGGCCGTAGCGAAGTTGCCCCACGGAGCCGTCGTTCGTGGCACGGTCGGTTGGTTCGCCTGGCTCGGGTTGCACCTCTGGTACCTCGTAGGTTTTCGAAATCGCCTGCGGGTGATGATCAACTGGATGTGGCGCTACTTCGACTGGCCCTCGGGACCTCGTTTGATCGTCGCGGACGCCGAGACGGCGGAGTAGCTAGGTCAGTCGAGCTTCGAGGTCGTCGACCAACGCGGCGAGCTTCGTCGGCAGTCGTTCGTTGAACTGGGCGTAGTGCTCGCGAATGCGCAGTACTTCATGGCGCCACTCGTCCTCGTGCACCGTCAAGAGTTCCTTCATGTCGGCGGGCGTGACGTTGAGTCCCTCGACGTTGAGGGCACTCGGGGTGGGCACGTAGCCAATGGCCGTCTCCTCGGCCTCGCCGCGACCAGCGGAACGCTCGAAGATCCACTCGAGGACGCGTGAGTTCTCGCCAAAGCCCGGCCAGAGCCAACGACCGTCCTCGCTCTTTCGGAACCAGTTGACGTAGAAGATCTTGGGCAGTTTCGCCTCGTCGAATCGTTCGGAGAAGGTGAGCCAGTGGGCGAAGTAGTCGGCCATGTTGTAGCCGCAGAAGGGCAACATCGCGAAGGGGTCGCGACGAAGGTTCCCGACCGCGCCCGTCGCGGCCGCGGTCGTCTCCGAGGCCATGATCGAACCCAAGAAGACACCGTGGTCCCATCCGCGCGACTGAAAGACGAGGGGAATGACGCTCGCGCGACGTCCGCCGAAAAGGATGGCGTCGATGGGCACGCCGGCCGGGTCTTCCCATTCGGGCGCGATCGCCGGGTCCTGATCGGCCGGTGCGGTGAAGCGAGAGTTCGGATGCGCGGCGGGCGTGCCGAGCTCCTTCGACCACTTCTGACCCTTCCAGTCGATGAGTCCTTCGGGTGGTTTGCCCATGCCTTCCCACCACACGTCGCCGTCGGGCGTTAGTGCGGTGTTCGTGAAGATGGTGTTCGCCTCGACCGAGTACATGGCGTTGGGGTTCGTGTCCATGTTGGTACCGGGCGCCACGCCGAAGAATCCCGCTTCGGGGTTGATCGCGTAGAGGCGACCGTCGGGACCGGGTTTCATCCAGCAGATGTCGTCACCCACGGTCTCGACCTTCCAGCCGGGCAGGGTGGGCACGAGCATCGCGAGGTTCGTTTTGCCACAGGCGCTCGGAAAGGCCCCGGTGACGTAGCGCGACTCGCCGAGTGGGCTCGTCAACTTCAAGATCAACATGTGCTCGGCGAGCCAGCCGTCGTCGCGCGCGAGTACCGACGCGATACGAAGGGCGAAGCACTTCTTGCCGAGAAGGGCGTTGCCGCCGTAACCAGAGCCGAAGGAGATGATCTCGCGCGTCTCGGGGAACTGCACGATGTACTTGTTCTCCGCGTC
>PLNQ01000060.1 GCA_003141815.1 Acidimicrobiaceae bacterium
CCAAGATCCGACTCATCAATCATCGGGGCTACGGACACCACTCCGCCGAGGCTGTCATCGCCATGGTCTATCTCTGCTGTGGTGGTCTCACCATTGATTTACCAACAACGAGTTTCGACTGATGCTTAAAATTCACCCACACCAACCCGAGGAGAACCCAACTTTTGCCGACCTTGAGTCACACAATAAGCACCGCCTAACCGCTGCGCTTTCTGATATGCCGATCATTCATGCAGACAAGACGACCAACGAACTCGTGGGTGTCACTGCCTCCACTTAAACCAAGAATTGCGACCGTTGCCTTCAGTGCAAACGGAGTTATCGACGCATTCACGAGCAAAGGCGGCGTACTCAGCGACTACGCACTCGGAATATCATCAAAGGTCTGGAAACTGGCTCAGAAAGTCAGAGTTGACCTTATCTATAGCTCATCTGGTTGAAAAAATTATGGCTGTCGTCACGACCTTCGTTCCCTCGGCGCCGGTCTGGCCCTCGCCGTGGCCCAGACCGGCGAGGGCGCTGCCACGTCTTTATCACCAGTGACACGGCGCACGATGGCGACCTACCTGGGCGCCTCCGATAGGTTGAACGCGAGCGATATCAAGGACGACTTGATCGCGCGTTCCGAAATCACCTACGTCGAGGGATATCTCTTCGACCTGCCGCCGGCGAAGGAGTCGATTCGAAAGGTTGTCAACTTCGCGCACGAGCACGACTCGATGGTCGCGTTGTCACTCTCGGGCACGTTCTGCGTCACCCGACATCGGCGCGACTTTCCTCGATCTCGTGACGAGCGGCGTCGACGTCATACTCGCGAACGAGACCGAAATCCTCTCGTTGTTTCAGTTCGACCATCGCGGCGCGGCCCTCGAGACTCTCGACGAGATCGGCGTGCTGGCGGTCGTGACGCGCGGTCCGCGCGGGGCCGACGTTGCTACGGTGTCGGGCGTCGTGAGTGTACCGACGATGGACGTTGAGGAAGGGGCCGATCAAAACGGGGCCGGCGATATGTTCGCGTCGGATTTTCTCTACGGTCCCGCTCTGGGCGCGTCCCGAAACCGACCTCGAAGCACTCGGAATTGAACCGGGGCTGCTGTAGTTCGCTGATGTCTTCTACTAGATGCCCTGCGCGTCGAGAATCTTGTCGAGTTCTCGGGTACGATCTGTCTCCCACTTGACCCAGGTGACGGTGATGGGAATACAGGCCAACAGCATCAGCGCGTCACCGCACACCCACATAATCGAACCACTGAGATGAATGTTCAAGAGCATCCACGCCCGGCTCGCTCCCGCCGGGGCGACTGGCGGATAGGCCGAAAAGGGAATCTTCGTGGTCATGTTCAGCGCGAGGCCGGTGAACGTGTCGACGGGCACCGCGGCCATGACGTAGACCAAGCGAAGACCGGGGTGCAGGGTGACGCCGCGTTCCATGCCGAAGGCCGCGCGAAAGAAGAGGTAGCCCACGACGAGGAAGAGGAGGTGTTCGAAATGGTGAATCCAAGCGTCTTCGATCGTTAAGTTCACGAAGTTCGTCAAGTGAGTCACCGGAATAATCACGAAGTAGAGGGCCAGCGCGACGAGCGGGTTGGTCACGGCGCTCATCACACGACCGTCGAGCAGGCGACGAATTGTCGGCGTGCCGGAGCGGTAAGCGAGATCGAGCGGGGTGGCTAACGCGAAGAGGGGAGCGGCCACCATGATCAACAAGAGGTGTTGCACCATGTGATCGCTGAAATATTCCATGTCGTACGCGCCGATGAACGTCTCGGTGGCGATGAAGGTGACGAGCAGTCCCGAGGCGAAACAGACCGAGCGGAGGCGCGGCCACTTCGTGACCCGCGACACGCCGAGCGCATAGAGGGAGCCCGCAATCACCAGGAGAATGATGGGGAGTACGCCCAATTCCCAGTGGTTCAGATGATGCCAAGAAAACGGCGGATTCGTCATCGCGGGCACTGATCCATCTTACGACGCAAGATTGATGCGAAGACCAGCTCAGTAGGATGGTTCAGTGCGCTCCAAGTATTTTTCTCGTCGAGCACTCGTCTTGCACTTAGCGGTCATCTTGTGGGTCGCGTTCTCTGCGACGGCGGGGTGGTGGCAGGTTGGCCGAGCGGTGCAAGGAAATTCCTTAAGTTTTCTCTACTCCATTGAGTGGCCCGTGATCGCCGTCCTCGGCGTGCTCGGTTGGTACGCCCTGTTGAACATCGAAAAGGTGACCGAGTCCGAAGAGAAGGAACGAATCGAGTACGAAGAGTCGATGCGCGCCGAAGCCCGTGCCGCGAGAGCCGCAGCGATCGAAGAAGAGGACCCTAGCCTCGCGGCGTACAACGACCACTTGGCGCAACTGTCGCACGTACCAAAAAAGCGCCTCTGGGGTCACTAGTGGACGCTACGTTCCGGCGCTATCGAGCCGTGTCCTTCGTGACAGGAACGACGCTCCTGATTCTCTTCGTGACGCTGTTCTTACACACCGTGGATCTGACGTTTTGGAAGCAGATTCGTCTCTTCGTGGACGTCGTGGGCATTGGGCACGGCGTCGTGCTGTATCCGATCTACATGATCATGTGCTTCAACCTCGTTACGAAGTTCCGATTACACGTGGCCTATCTCGCCCTGATGCTCTTCGCGGGATTCGTACCCGGTCTCGCTTTTTACTTAGAGCATCGCATGCGCGTGAAGCTCTACCCCCAGGGCCTGCCCGCGAAATGAGCCAGTGGCTGTCGGGTAGGGTCATCGCCTTCGCGCACCAGGGAGGTTCCTTCGAAGGTCCCTCGTCGACACTGGCCGCGATCGATCACGCACTCAACGTGGGCGCGAACGCGATCGAGCTCGACGTACACGCGACCAAGGATCGCCACCTCGTGGTCTGTCACGATGCATCGGTCGATCGTACGACGAATGAACACGGCGAGATCGCGGACCTCACGCTTGCGGAACTCTCTGAGATGGACAACGCGTACTGGTGGATCGATGGCGACGTCGTGAGCCCGGGACGGTCTGCGGGGGAGTACCTTCTTCGAGGACGTGCGCCACGCGACCGTCGTTATGGCGTAGCCACGCTCGAAGAGGTGGCGACGGCATTCCCGGGCGTGTTACTCAACCTTGACCTCAAGCGCATGAGCCCCGAGGTCGAACCCTACGAGGCGCTACTCTTCGAGGAACTACAGCGCCTCGAGATCACTGGCTCGGTGATAGTGGCGTCCTTTCACGACGAGGCCATCCAGCGCTTTCGCTTCCTGGCCCCAGGCGTGGCAACGTCGGCGGCCACGAACGAAACCGCCACCTTCTACTTCTCTCTGCTCGAAGGAACACCCATCGTGCCGCCGGTCAGTGCCTTTCAGGTCCCCGCGACCTTCGCCGACGTGGACGTCGTCACCGAGGCGTTCGTCGAAGCAGCGCACGCCGCGGACGTTGCCGTGCACGTCTGGACCATCAACGAGGTTGATGAGATGACGCGTCTCGTCGAGGTGGGCGTGGATGGACTGATCAGTGATCGACCCACGCCACTGGCCGCTCTGTTGAAAGAACGAGGCTGCGTGTGGGACGGAAAACTTGGTTGAGGCGTTAGCCTCGACCACAGTTCGGCTTTTTGCCGTGGTTGGCCTTCTTTTTTGCGCGTAGTTTGCGCTTCACGGTCCGCTTTGACATAGGTGACAATGTTACTAGGTAAAGCGTGACGCGAGCCAAACGAGGGAATCAACGTGGATGAGGTGGACGCTGGCCTGTTGGTCCTCGTGGCGACGCCGCTCGGGAACCTCAGCGACCTCTCTCGTCGGGCCCTGGAACTTTTCGAGACAGCCGACGTCATCTACTGCGAGGACACGCGCCACTCGAGAACGCTCTTCAGCGCCCACGACATTTCCCTCCGGGGCAGACTTCACTCCCTGCACCAGCACAATGAAGCGGCCCAGTGTGCCCAGATCGTCGCACGCGTTCGTAACGGCGACCTCGTGGTCCTTATCAGCGACGCGGGCACGCCAGGCATCTCCGACCCCGGGAGTCGTGTCGTGGCGGCCGTGATCGAGGCCGGTCTCGTCGTGACGACAGCGCCTGGACCCTCCGCCGTCGTCGCGGCTCTGACCATCAGTGGACTCTCGACGGAGCGATTCGTCATGGAGGGCTTCCTCCCTCGAAAGTCCAGCGAGCGGGCGAAATTTTACGAGCAGTGGGCGCGCGAAGAACGAACGATTGTCTTCTACGAGTCGCCACAGCGCCTGAAGGGTGTTGTTCGCGAACTCGCGGACATCTTTCCGACGCGACGAGTGGCGATCGCGCGCGAGATGACCAAACTTCACGAGGAGGTGCTTCGCGGCAGGCTCGCGGACGTGGCCGTGGCATTGGATCAACGTGAGGTGATCGGCGAGATCGTCGTGGTGCTCGAGGGCGTGTCGTTCACGCCCGTCGTGGAGGACGACGTCGTGCGCGCGGCTCTGGTCGAACAGTTCGACGTCGGCGCGTCCACGCGCGACGCCGTTGACTATGTCGCCGAGATGTTGGGGGTCGCGCGCCGTGAGGTGTACCAACACGCCCTCGAATTGCGAAAAGCCGAGCCGCACTAGTTCACTAACCTCTATCTATGGGCCGCTTCTACATCACGACTCCCATCTACTACGCGAACGACGCGCCCCACGTGGGCTCCGCGTATACGACGGTGAACGCGGACGCCCTGGCTCGGTGGCACCGATTGGCCGGTGACGACGTCAAATTCCTCACCGGCACCGACGAACACGGCCAGAAAATGGCTGACGCCGCGGCGAAGAACGGGTTTTCCCCCCAGGAGTGGACCGACCAGGTGTCCGAGCGCTTTCGAGAGGCGTGGTCCGTGCTCGATATCAGTTACGACGACTTCATTCGCACGACCGAACCACGCCACTACGCCACCGTGCAGAAGTTCCTCTCGGTGATCTACGAAAACGGCTATATCTACACGGACGTCTACAAGGGCCTCTACTGCGTGAGCTGTGAGGACTATTACACGATCGAAGCCAGCGACGACGGCATGTGTCCGATCCACCACAGTCCGCTCACCGAGATGGAGGAGGAGAACTGGTTCTTCCGTTTGAGCGCTTTCGAAGATCGTCTCCTCGAGTACTACGCCGAGAACCCGGGCTTCGTCACCCCCGAAACGAAGCGCAACGAGGCCCTCGCCTTTATCAAGAGCGGTCTGCGCGACATCTCCATTACGAGGACTTCGATCACGTGGGGCGTGCCGGTTCCCTGGGACGAGCGCCACGTCTTTTACGTCTGGTACGACGCCCTGATCAACTACCTGACCGCCATTGGCTACGGTCAGGACGACGATGAGGTCGCCATCTGGTGGCCCAACTCGCATCACCTGATTGGCAAGGAAATCATTCGTTTTCACTGCGTTTGGTGGCCAGCAATGTGTATGGCGGCCGGTCTCGAGCCCGCGCACCACGTCCATGTCAATGGCTGGCTGTTGGTGGGCGGGGAGAAACTCGGCAAAACGATGGCCGCCGAAGGGGGTGTCAACCTCACTGACATCGAGCCCATCGCGCTCACCAAGGAGTTTGGCGTCGATCCACTTCGCTACTACCTCTTGCGCGAAACGGCGCTGGGCAACGACGGAGAGTTCGCCCTCGAAAGCATCGTCGCTCGCTACAACACCGACCTCGCGAACAACTTGGGCAACCTCGTCGCTCGCGTCACCACCGTCGTCGCGTCGAAGTGCGCGAGCGTCGCGCCAGCGCCGAGCGGTGACTCGCCACTACGTCTCGCGGCAGAGTCGGCACTCCAAGGAGCCGCTCACGCGTGGGAAGACTTCGCGCCGCAGCGTGCGTTGGAGTCGACATGGTCATTGATCGGCGCCACGAACGCGTACCTCGAAACGCTGGCGCCATGGAAGATGGAACCCGGCGAGCAGGTCGACGCCGTCATGGGTGACGCCCTCGAAGCCATACGGATCGTGGCCATTCTCGTCTCGCCGGCAATGCCGGGCGTCGCTGAAGAGATATGGCGTCGAATTGGTCTCACGGGCTCGCCGGCCTCGGCGCCCTTCTCCCGTTACGCCGTCTGGGGTCAGTCTGCGGGGGGCGGACGTGTCGTGAAAGGTGACCCGCTCTTTCCGCGCATCAAGAGCGACGAATGAGCGGATGGACCGACGCGCACTGCCACCTGCAGGACACGATTCTTCACTCGTCGTCCGACGAGCAACGCACTAACGTCAACGACACGCTCGACCGCGCGTGCGCGGCCGGCGTCGACCGCGTCGTCGTCGTTGGCACCGACGCCGCGAGTTCGGCCGAGGCTCTCGCGATCACGGGCGTCGCCAGTCCCGTCGAGATCTACGCCACGGTCGGCCTCCATCCGCACGACGCAAAAGAAGACCTCGAACCGGTCGCGGCGCTCGCACGGGCGGGGCACGAGCGTCTGGTGGGCATCGGCGAGTGCGGCCTCGACTACTTCTACGAGCATTCGCCCAGAACCCAGCAACGACAGGCCTTTTCGGCCCAGATCGGCCTCGCGCACGAACTTGGTTTGGCGCTCGTCGTACACGCCCGCGACGCCTTTGACGATCTCTTCAGCATCCTGAAGAGTGAAGGCGTTCCTCCTCGAACGGTGATCCACTGTTTCACCGGTACACCCGACGACGCCGAAGGCTGTCTCGCTCTCGGATGTGACGTCTCCATCTCCGGTGTCGTGACGTTCAAGAACGCCGAGTCGCTGCGAGAGGCGACGAAGCTCGTCCCACTCGATCGCTTGCACGTCGAGACGGACAGTCCCTTTTTGGCGCCCGTTCCCTATCGCGGTCGAACGAACGAGCCGTCCTACGTCGCCGTGGTGGGCGTGTACGTAGCGCAACTGCGCGACGAGGACCTCGAGCTCTTCAAAGACGCCACGGCGGCGAACTCGGCGCGGCTTTTCCAGTTGCCGCCCCGGTAGCGCCAAGAACCCAGTATTTTCATGGATTTTTAGGGCGAGTTGCCTAAACGGCCGCCCTCTCCTAGCGTTACGGGGCGGGATTCATCGAAAAACCCCGCAGTCCTGGCGGAGGACGGATAACTGAGTACAACACGACGCGGTGCGCTACGGCGCCCGCGGATTCTTCGTACCACGCTGGCCGGGTTGGCCATCTCCTTGGTACTTCTTGCGCCGGGCTCCGTCGGCGCCGCAACGAAGCACGCCCCGGTGCGCATGCCCAACCTCATTGGTCACAGTCGCGTGCAGGTGTATCGAATGATGCGCAACGACGGTCTCTACTTTCAAACGCGCGGACCGGGTAGCGCCAACGATCACTGGGCGGCCATTACGGCCCAGTCGCCGCGTCCCGGCGTCGCTATCGCCTGGCACGCACAAGCGACCTTGACGGTCACGACCCAGTCGCCCCGCGGCCCGCGGGCGGTCCCACGCCTCACGGGGCTCACGAAGGCCGGCGTCTACGCCGCGATGCGCCGCGCGCAGCTTTTCTTTAAGACCGTCGGACCAGGGAGTACGAACGGTACCTGGACCGTCGCCTTGAGCCAGTCGCCGGCACCCGGCACCCGTGTGCGATGGCACGAGGAGATCACGGTTCACGTGAGTACCCACCGTCCCGTGGTGGCAGTGAAAAAGAGAACTCCGGTGAAGGTGACGGCCGTCGTCATCAACGGCTCGGGCTTCAAGATCGGCGTGGCGACGTGGTACAACTACGTCCCTGGTCGTTGCGCAACGTGGTACTTACCAAAGGGCACGAGGATCACCGTCACCGACTTAGAGACCAGAAAATCGATCACGTGCATCATCACCGACCGCGAGGACCAGGGCAGCAATCGCGTCGTCGATCTCAACGAAACGCAGTTCGCGCAATTGGCGCCACTCGCGCAAGGTGTAATTAGTGTCAAAGTCTCTTGGTGACCCATACGCGTAGTGCGCTCGTCGCGTTGCTTCAAGACCACGGACTGAAACCCTCGAGAGCCCTCGGCCAGAACTTCGTCGTGGACCCCAACACCGTGCGACGCATCGCGCGCCTCTCGGGCGTTGGTCCTGGTGATCAGGTACTCGAGATCGGCGCGGGCCTTGGTTCGCTGACGCTCGCCCTCGTCGAGACCGGCGCGACGGTGCGCGCCATGGAGATCGATCGTTACCTGATCGAGCCCCTGCGCTCGGTCGTCGAACCGTACGGCGTGCGCGTCCATCACGTGGACGCCCTCAACGCCGACTACGACGAGATCCTCGGCGGTAAGCCCGCCGTCGTTGTGGCGAACTTGCCCTACAACGTGGCGACGCCGCTCGTGCTGCATCTCTTAGAGAGTCAGCCGCTGATCCGACGACTGCTCGTCATGGTGCAAAAGGAAGTGGGCGAGCGAATGGCGGCGCACGCCGGTGACGAAGCATACGGCGCGGTGTCGCTCCGCATGCAGTACTTCGCTGACGCCAAAGTCGTCGGAAAGGTCTCCCCGTCAGTCTTCGTACCTAAACCCAACGTCGACTCAGTCCTCGTCTCATTGGTGCGTCGCGACCAGGTACGCGTCGACCCGGCGCTCGTCAGCGAAGACGAGCTCTTTTCCGTTATTCGTACGGCTTTTGGCCAACGACGCAAGATGTTGCGTCGCTCGCTCTCCGCCTGGACGAGTGAGGGCGTCTTCGAACGCTCCGGCGTCGCCGAGACCCGCCGACCCGAGGAGTTGACGCTCGAAGAGTTCGCGGCCCTAGTGGCGGCAAAGTGATTGAGCTGCTGGCCCCAGCGAAATTGACGTGGTACCTCGACGTCACCCGTCGGCGCGACGACGGCTTTCACGAGTTGCGCTCCGAGATGGTCACGGTGGACTTCGCGGACCGCCTCGACGTCGACGAAGCGGGCGACTCGCTACGCCTCGAAGGTCCCTTTTCCGAGATTCCCCTCGACCAGCACAATCTCGTCACGCGTGCGCTCAACCTGGTCGAACGACGCGCTGGCGTGACGTTGCATAAGGTCATTCCGCCCGGTGGAGGACTCGGTGGGGGCAGCGCCGACGCCGCAGCGATCCTTCGTTGGGCCGGGGGCGTCAGTAGTGAGGCAGCGCTCTCGCTCGGTGGCGACGTGCCGTTCTGTCAAGTGGGGGGTCGCGCACTCGTCGAGGGCGTGGGCGAGCGCGTGACGCCGCTGCCCTTCGAACCCCGAGAGGTCACGTTGATTCTGCTCGGTTTTGGCGTGAACACACGCGAGTGCTACCAGGCCTTCGACGAACTCGTCGACGGGGGCGAGCGGCCTGACGGGC
Organism: Acidimicrobiaceae bacterium; assembly: GCA_003141815.1. Taxonomy (GTDB): domain Bacteria; phylum Actinomycetota; class Acidimicrobiia; order Acidimicrobiales; family RAAP-2; genus RAAP-2. The sequence continues at coordinate 9,201 of PLNQ01000060.1, forward strand.
GAAATCAACTCGAGGCGGCGGCGCGCCTCGTCGAGCCGCGACTGGGCGAAACCATGGACTGGCTGGGCGCGACGCTCGAGAATCGGGTCCACCTCGCGGGGTCGGGATCGACACTCTTCGTCGAAGGTCATCTCGAGCGCGGCGTCGAGACGTGGGACGTGTTGGGTCCCGAGGGTGTCGTTCAGTTTCGCCAGACCATCACCACGCCGTCAGTGGCGTAGGTAGAACTATTTGCCGGCAGCGCGACGCTGGAAGCGGGTTCGCTTCAGCATCTTCTTGTGCTTCTTCTTGCGCATGCGCTTACGGCGCTTCTTAATTAGTGATCCCATGGCTCGTAGAACCTTACTAGGTTTTATCTAGGGACTTTTTTCAGAGGAGACGACGTGCCCTGGCAACTCCATCACGTGCAACTCGCCATTCCCCCCGGTGAAGAGGGTCATTGCGACGAGTTCTACGTGACCTTGTTGGGATTTGAAGAGCAAGTCAAGTCACCCCAGCAGGCCGCGCGCGGTGGCCGCTGGTACCAACGAGACGAGGCGGCCCTGCACCTCGGAGTCGAAGAAGATTTCCGTCCGGCGAAGAAGGCACATCCCGCCCTCGCCATTGAGAACTTCGACGAAATAGTCGCGCGCCTGACGGGCGCGGGTGTTGACGTCCGCTTCGATGACACAATTCCCGGTCGACGCCATTGTTACGTCGACGACCCCGTGGGCAACCGGCTCGAGCTGATCGACGCCGCTAGTTCTCGCTGACGCGCTCGATACGCAGCGCCTGGCGTGGACAACCGCGCACCGCGAAGCGTGCCGATTCGAGAGTGGCGAGATCGCTCAAGGGCGTCGGCTCTCTTTTGATAATGGGATAGCCCCACTCGTCCATGCTCACGAGCTCCGGTGCCAGTTCGTGGCAGTGGCCAAAGCCGTCACAGAGGATTGGGTTCACTCGAAGGTAAAAGACGCCCGCGCGTCGTCTCACTCCCATATGAGCTCGCTCTCTTTTTCCAGTCGCGGTACCGCGACGAAGAACTTCCCCGAACGCGAGGCATTGCAGGGCGCCCCGCGCGCGTGACCCTGAAAGTCCCCGGCGAAGACGCGAAGAGCCGATCGGACCAGGCGCACTACCCCGTCGGGGTGGCGACAGGCGCCGCGGCCGTCGATGACTCCACAACGGTGTTCGAGTCGCTGGAGGGCCTGAGACGAGTTTCGTTTTCCGGCGACGACTTCGGCGAGATCGTCACTCAGGGCGGGAAGTCCAAAGGCGCACGGTCCGCACTGACGCGCGCTCTCGTTGGCCATCCATTTGACGACGCGTTGCGTCTCCATGACCCCACAGCCCTCGCGTCCGAGCGCCACGATGATCCCCGCGCCCACCGTCGCGCCCCACTGCGCCAGGGATTCGTTGTCGTAGGGCGTGTCGAGGTGCGCGGCGTCCAGCCACGAGCCCCCGTAGCCACCGAGCAGCAACGCTTGGGGGTCGGCGTCGGCGTCGGCGAAGTTGAGGACGGTTCGAAGCGTCATGCCCGCGACGACCTCGAGGACCTTTGGACGCTCGACGGCGCCCGTGACCGTAACGAGCGTCGATCCCGGACTGATCGTGGTCCCGAGGGTGCGAAACCACGCGGCGCCAAATCGACCGATCAGCGCGACGTGGGCGCAGGTCTCGACGTTGTCGAGTAACACCGCGTGATGGCGGATCTTGAGGATGGAGGGACGCTGGGGACGGTACTGGGGGAGTGACTCGTTGTCGTTGAGCCAGTGCACCAGCGCCGACTCCTCGCCGGCGACGTAACGCCACGGTGCCGTTTCGAGTTTGAACTGCGGCCCGCGGGCACCAACGCGCGCTCGTTCGTCGAGTGCGCGTTGCACGTTGCCCACGGCGGTGGGATTGTCGCGCGACACGCACACGATGACGTCTTTGGCGCCGATGATCGAGGCGAGGATCGCCGCGCCGTCAAGCACGAGGTGCGGGTTCGTGCTGAGCAACGTCGAATCCTTGTACGAAACGGGTTCGCCCTCCATTGCGTTGACGACGACCACCTTGTTGTGGCCGCGCTGGTCACGCAGGAGTCGGGCTTTACGAGCGGTGGGAAAGGCGGCGCCGCCGCGACCAGTGAGGCCCGAGGCCTCGAGTTCGTCGAGGAGCGACGCAACTTTGACGGTCGTCGCGAAGGTCGCTTCGTGCTGTCCGAGCGTCAATGGGGTGCCCGGCGTCCCGTTGAGAAGACGAGGGAGTTCTTGCGCGAGCATCATCGGCGCTTCTTCGATCGGCTAGGGGCCTGACTTCGAGGGAAGGACTGCGCTTTGGCGCTCGTTCCAGGGGGTGTGGCCGCGCTGGGCTCACTGCGGGGGAATGAGGACGACGCCTTCGTTGACACCGGCCGGGGCGTCGCTGGTGCGGGACCTTTGCTCGCGGCGAGCGGGGAGAGTGCGGTACGCCCTGCGGCGCGAGTGGGGCGCTTGAAGTAGCGCAAGAGAGCGGCGGCGAGCACGCACGTTGCGCAGGCCGCCACGACGGCTAGACCGACACCGCTCTTGGCGTCGGTGCCTGTGAGGTAGGCGTGCAGGATGGCACTCGAAAAGGCCAACCAGCTGAACCAGTGGATGAAGCGCCACGTCTCGTTCTTCACGCGAACCTTCAAGAGGCTCGAGATCCAGACGGCGAGGATGAGGTCGAAGGCCACCGCGCCCAGCGCCACGCCGACGCGACGGTAGGCGGACGTCATGGGCACAAGCACCGAAATCCAACCGGTGGGTACGTAGGAGTCGATCACCGTGGTCGTGATGTGTAGAGCCAGAAAGATCATCGCGACGATGGAAACGGAGCGGTGCAGTTCGTTGACCTCGAAACGCCCCACGACGGTACCCCCGACACGGTTCGCCACGAGCGTGCCCAAGGTCACGACGAGCGTGAAGAGCACGAGCGTCACCATCCCGGTGGCCCTCGTCGTGTACCAGAGGTAGGGCGTGGTGAGGGCGATCACGCGGACACCTCGTCGAGGGGCCAGCCGCCAACGAACTCGACGCTGCCGTCGTTGCGCACGAAACGCCCCGACCAGCCGGCTTGGGCGACGTGGTAGCCGGCGTCCTCACCCCAGAGCAGTGACGCGGTGGCGAAGGCGTTGGCGAGCACGCAGTTGCGGGCCGAGACCGTGGCGGTGGCGTACGGGCCCACCGCGTAGCTCCCCGTGCGTGGATCGACGATGTGATTGACGATCTGTCCACTCGCGCGCCACGTGCGCGCAGTAGTGGACGACGTCGCGATACCGCCGTCGTGGATCGCGACACGCGGTTCCTTGCCGTCAAGCTCGAGTGAGTCGCTAAGGCCAATGGCCCAGAGTCCCTGGGGCCCTCGACCGCGAACCGCGACGTCGCCGCCGACTTCGACGACGACGCCGCCCGTGGGCGCCACGTCGTTCGCGATCAAGTCGGCCACGAGCGCTTTCGCGCTCGCGCCGAGGTCGAGTTGACAGCCGGGCGCGAGCATCACCGTGTGCTCAGCGCGATCGAGGTCGAAGGCGCTCGCGCCGACGCCCTTCACCGGTTCGGCGAGGGTGATGTCGCCGCGACCTTTCAGTTCGTCGTAGTCGACGTCGTAACCAAGCGCCAAGAGGGCGGGCAGCACGCTGGGGTCGCAAAGTCCTTGGGTGGCCTCATGCGCCAGGAGCGCGGCGCTGAGAGCGAGTTCCAACGTGGCGCTGATCGCCACGGTCTCACCGGCGCGAGCGTTCACTCGTGAGATCTCCGAATCGTCTCGAAAGCGATTGCACGCACCATCAAACTCGTTGAGCCAGTGCCATAGTCGTTCTTGGGCGAAGTTTAACTGGTGCTCGTTTTCGGTGACGAGCGTTCCGCTGAGCCCCCAGATCTGGAAGTTCATGGCGCTGCTAGTGGCAGGTCACTTGACCAGACGGTGAGGTGGTGCACACCGTCGTCGTCGTGACCGGCGCCGTGGTCGGGACCGTCGTACTGGGAGTAGTGGGCGTCGTCACTGGTTTCGTCGTGGTCGAACCCGACGAATCGTCGGATTCTGACGAGCTGGAAGTGGAAGGCGTGGTCGTCGTGGGGGTGTCGTCCGACGTCGTGGACGTGCTACTTGTCGTTGAGGGAACGGTGGTGGGTGTCGAGACGATGGGCTTCGCCGCACCGGCTAAGTACACGACGGCGACGCCAGAGAGTACGCCCGAGCCCAGAAGGAGGGCCTGGGTGAGGCGACGGACTCGTGCGAATCGACGATCGCGTTGCTGGGGGGTGCGGGCAGCTGGTGTCATAAGGTTTCCTTAGGTCCCAGTCTTGTTGGTCATTCTTAAGACGTGACATCGTCGTTATAAGAAGATTGACAAAATTCGCTTCGCGACTACGTTTGCTCCGTCTCGGGCACGGTGATCGTGAATCGAGCGCCGCCGAGCGTCGGATCGCGGTCAACGGCGACGGTGCCACCGATCTCCTCGACGACTTGGGCGACGATGGAGAGTCCGAGCCCCGAGCCCGGCAGTGATCGAGCAGACGGTGCTCGCCAAAACCGGTCAAAGACGAAGTGGCGGTCCTCGTCACTGATGCCTTGACCACTGTCGGAGACCGTGATGGTGCCGTGCGAGGACTCCACGATGATGCGACCGCCGGTCGGCGTGAACTTGACCGCGTTCGTCAGCAGATTGGAGATCGCGCGGTTGAGACGGTCGTGTCGGGCCAGCACGTAGGACGGCTCCATCTCGACGTCAATCGTGATGTCGCGAATACGGGCGTAGGTGCGAGCCGTCTCGACGCACTCGTCGACGCAGTCGTCGAGTCGAAGGGTCTCGAGCTCGCCCTCGGACTTCTCGCCGCGGGCGAGCTCGCCGAGGTCGGTGACGAGCGCCGCGAGCTCGTCCACCTGGGTGACCATGTCGTCGGTGATCTGGCGTAGGTCGTCGGGGTGCAGTTCGGGCGCGCGCGAGAGCACTTGGGCGTTCGTGCGTAGAGACGTCAACGGCGTCCGGAGTTCGTGGCTCGCGTCGAGGACTAGTTGGCGCTGCAGCGTCTGACTGCTCTCCACCGATCGCAGAAGTCGGTTGAAGACGCGTCGGAGTCGACCAAGTTCGTCAGCGTCACCTTCGTCCAGCCGGTACTGCAGGTCGTTGGTCATGGCGACGGTCTCGATCTCGTTGGTGACCTTCTCGAGGGGGTGGAGGGCCTGGCGCGCGAGGAACAGTCCGAGGCCCAAGGCCAAGAGCAGACCACCGGCCGCGACCAACATCAGGGTCGTCACGAGGCGAGTGAGTTCGGTGATCTGGCCCGTGATGTTGACCATGTAGAGCTGCGCCGAAGTCGTTGAAATCTGACAGACTTGCGTCTGGCCCGTCTGGCAGTTGACGAGGGAGTTCTTGGGCAGTGGTTCGATCAGTTGGCGGTAGCTCTGACCATTGAGGGACACGGTTCGAATGACGCGTGCGCTCTTACCTTTCGCGACGCTCAGGATCGTGGAGTCGATGCGCACGATGGACGGGGGCAACGTCGTGCCACTGGGCAGCACGATCTCTGAGTAGGAACCGGTGACGCGGTTTTCTTCACTCACGCTGTGCGTCTGTTGCGAGGCCTGAATCAGTGACACGTCCACAGAGCGCAGGATGGCGCTACGCGCTACGAGAAACGACGCAAAACTCGCGAGGATGACCGCGATCGCGGCGGCCGCCACGGTCGCGGTGATGACGCGTAAGCGAAACGTCACGACGTTCGAAGCGCGTAACCCACTCCGCGCACCGTTTGGATGAGTCGCGCCTTGTTGTCTTCTTCGAGTTTGCGCCGGAGGTAGCCAATGTAAACGGCCAACGAGTTCGTTCCCGAGTCGAAGTTGTAACCCCACACCAGATCCAGGATCTGATCGCGGGTGAGTACCTGACGAGGGTGGTGCAAGAACAGTTCGAGCAGGTCGAACTCGATCTTGGTAAGTTCGACCAGTCGAGCGCCGCGATGCACTTCACGCGTCTGGGGATTGAGCGTGAGATCCTCGAAACGAAGTACCGTGCCGTCGACGTCAGCGACGTTGTGTCGACGAAGCAACGCGCGCAGGCGCGCCAATAACTCCGCCAGGTCGAAGGGCTTCACGAGGTAGTCGTCCGCTCCCACATCCAGGCCCTCGACACGGTCGTTCACGGCGTTGCGAGCGGTCAACATCAAAATGGGCGTCGTATCGCCCGAGCGACGAATGCGACGACAGATCTCAAGTCCGTCAATGTCGGGTAGTTGAAGGTCGAGCACGATGGCGTCGGGAGCTCGAAGTTGTATGGACTTCAGCGCCGTGGCGCCGTCTTCGAAGAGCTCGACGTCGTAGTTCTCCATACGGAGGGCGCGGCCGAGGGCCGATCGGATGGCCGAGTCGTCGTCGACGATGGCCACGTAGGAGTTGGGTGTAGGAGCGGTGGTCACGTCGCGACTTTCTAGGGTTGGTTGTCAGGCTCTAGTGTTGCTGATTGGTATTAAGCATCCTCAGTCATACTCTAAGAATCTCTGAAGATTGCCACAGTATCGGCAGTGGCGGGTAGTTCAATTGGCAGAACGACGGACTTTGAATCCGTAGGTTGGAGGTTCGAGCCCTCCCCCGCCAGCCAAGAAGGTCTAAAAACAGACGCGCTCGAGGATTTTCGCGAGTTCGACGGGCTGATCGCCCTGGATGGAGTGTCCGGCGTTCTCGACGTGCACGACCGTGGCCCCCTGCACGCGACGAAGTATTTCGGCCTCGTCGTCGTCGTCGACGACCGAGCCGCGCGCCATTCCGCGAACGAGGGTGAGGGGCATCGTGAGCTCGCCGAGCTTCTCCCAGAGGTCGCCCGTCTCGGGCGCGCGGAGTTCGGACTGGGGGTGTTGTTGGTGTCGCCAGACCCACGTGCCGTCGGGCCGTTGGAGCGCGTTGTGCAGAATGCCCCGTCGAAGGGACGAGACCGCCCTCGTGGGGTTGTGCTCGATCGTGCGCGCGAGGAGCTCGTCGAAGTTGTCGAACGTCTTGGGACCGTTCACGAAGTCGGTGATGTGTCGGGCCTTGTCGGCGTTGACGCCCGGCGTGATGTCGATGAGTACGAGCGAACGAACGAGGTCGGGGCGCTCGGCGGCGACGAGGATGGAACACAGGCCCCCGAGTGACATGCCCACGAGCGGCAGGGCGACGTTCGTCAGTTGTTCGAGCGCGCGTTCGAGGTCGAGCGCATGGCTCGCGATCGCCGAGGCTCGGTAGGGCGAAGCGTCGGAGTGTCCGTGTCCGGGAAGATCTAGTGCGACGAGGGGTCGCCCGAGCGCGAGCGCCACGGTGTCGAAGGTATGGGCGTTCTGCGCGCCACCGTGCACGAGGACCAGTTCGGGATCGCCCTCGCCCCAGCGCAGCCCGCTGAGTTGACGAAGGCCGTCGACAGCCACGAAGAAACGTCGCACGGTCGGGTCGTGAACGTGAAGGCCCCACTCGCTTACGTTCTCGTGAAACAGAGAAAATTCATCGTACGGCAACATGGGCACGCGAGTCATCGTAGGGGACTCCTGCTAGAGATGGAAGAGTGAGTCGTCCTACGTGTGTCGTCGTGCTCGCCGCTGGCGAGGGAACGCGGATGCGCTCGTCACGACCCAAGCCGCTGCACCAGCTCTGCGGTCGAGCCATGGTGCGTTACGTGCTCGACGCCGCGACCCAAGAAAACGTTCGGGCGACCATCGTCGTCGTTGGCCACCACTCAACCTGGGTTCAAAAGGAACTCGGCGAAGTCGCGCGCCGCGACCTTCCCCTGACCTTTGTCGAACAGGACGAACAACTCGGTACCGGTCACGCGGTGCGGGTGGCGCTGTCGACGATTGACGACGCCATTGGCGACATTGACGGGGACGTGTTGATCCTGCCCGGCGACACCCCGTTGCTTCGTCGTTCGACGGTGGCCCACCTCCTCGCGGCGCATCGCGAGCGCAACGCCGCGTTGACGGTCTTAGGCGCCCGCGTGGACGATCCGACCGGCTACGGTCGCCTGATCCACGCCAAGGACGGCACCCTCGAGCGCATCGTCGAAGAGCGCGACGCCACCGTCGACGAACGGGCGATCAGCGACGTCAACACGTCGATCATGGTGGTGCGCCAGAGCTTGCTCGGACCGGCGCTCCGACGAGTGGGTCGTCGTAACGTCCAGAACCAGTACTACCTCACCGACCTTGTGTCGGTGTTGCACGAGACGGGACACCTCACCCTGTCGTTGATGCTCGAGGACCCGAGCGAGGCGTCGGGGGTCAACGACCGTCTCCAGCTCGCGCGCGCCGAAGCGGTGCTTCGTCGGCGCATCAACGATCAATGGATGGCGCGAGGGGTGACGATGTGGAATCCCGACGCCACCTACATCGACGCCGACGTCGAACTCGCTGCTGAGGTCTCGCTTCTACCGGGAACGATCCTGAAGGGTCACTGCGTCATCGCGCGAGGCGCCCAGATCGGACCCAACGCCGTGTTGAGTGACGTCGAGGTGGGTGAAAACGCCTTCGTCGGTGCGGTCGAGGCGTCGCGGGTTCGCGTCGGGGCGGACGCGCGCGTGTCGTCCTTCGTCGTTCTTAGTCCCGGCGCCGACGTCGCCACGGGCGAGATTGTCACGCCCTTGACGCAGCGTTCTCACTAGCCACCTCCGTTCACCTGTACGCTGGCGCCGTGGAGTCCCTCGCCAAGCGTCGTCTCGTCATCGTGACGGGCCGCTCTCATCCGGCGCTCGCGGCCGACGTGGCCGACAAACTTGGTGTCCATCTCACCGAAGCGAACTTGCGCGAGTTCGCCGACGGAGAAATTCACTGTCGTTTTGACGAATCCATTCGTGGCGCGCACGTGTTCATCGTGCAAACGCACGGTTCACCAGTGAACGATTCACTCATGGAACAGCTCATCATGATCGACGCCGCCAAGCGGGCCTCGGCGAAGAGCATCACGGCGGTTATTCCGAACTACGGGTACGCGCGCCAAGATCGCAAAACCGCTGGTCGTGAACCCATTACCGCGAAACTCGTCGCCGACATGCTCCAAACGGCCGGCGCCAGCCGGGTCTTATCCGTGGACTTCCACTCGGGTCAGATCCAGGGATTCTTCAACATTCCCGTCGACCACTTGGTCGCGGCCCCCGTGCTCGAGGACTACCTGAAGGCCAACGCCAATCCCCACGAACTGGTCGTGGTCGCTCCCGACGCGGGTCGCGTGAAGGTCGCTGAACGCTACGCGCAGCATCTGGGTTGTGACCTTGCGCTGGTGCACAAGACCCGTCCCCACGGCGTCGCCAACGTGGCCGTCGCCCGCCACATCGTGGGTGACGTGGACGGACGACACTGCGTCTTGATCGACGACATGATCGACACGGCGGGCACTATCGTGGCGGCCTGCGACCTCTTGAAGGCCCACGGCGCCAACGAGATTTGGGTGATGGCGACGCACGCGGTCTTCTCACCGCCGGCGGTGGATCGTCTTTTTAACGCGCCCATCAGCCGGGTCATCGTGACTGACACGCTGCCGCTCGGTCCCGACAAGCACTTCGAGAAGTTGGAGATTCTCTCCATTGCGCCGATTATCGCCAACGCCATCTCCGCGATCTTCGACGACGCGTCGGTCTCGGACATCTTCGGCGGTGAAAACCTCCTGTAAGTCCTCGAGGGTCGCGAGCGGTCGTCGGTCTGTCCCGCCCTCAAGCCCTCACCAGGACTGACCTACGAGGGTCTCGGGGAGCTCGCCAAACTCGGACTAGACTTGTTTTCCTGTGCGTCGCCCCTGGGCCGCCAGTCATTTCTTAAGAGGAGTACTCATGTCACAGGTCACGTTGCACGCGTCGACGAGCCGCGCCCACGGTTCGGCGAACTCGCGACGCCTGCGCCACGCGGGTTCGATTCCTGGCGTTCTTTACGGTGAGGGTGTCGAGGCTTTGCCGGTGTCGGTCAACGCCAAGGACTTTCGTAGCGCCGTCTCGGGCGACCAGGGCCTCAACTCCTTGATCACCCTCGACGCCGACGGCAAGAAGTACACCGTCATGGCCCGCGAGATCCAGCGCCACCCGGTGAAGGGCACGGTCGCGCACATCGACTTTCAGGTCGTCGACCCCAATCAGGCGGTGGTCGCCGAAGTGCCGTTGCACCTCATCGGCGACGCCGTTGAAGTTCGCCACGCCGACTGGGAAGTCGACCAGCAGATGTTCAGCATCGAGGTACGCACCCGACCCGACCAGATCCCCAACTTCATCGAAGTGGACATCTCGGATCTCACCGTGGGCTCGGCGATTCGCGTGAGTGACCTCGTACTGCCTAAGGGCGTCGAGGCCGCGGGCGATCCGACGGTGTCAGTCGTGGCGACCCACGCCGGACGCGCCGCCAAGGCGGTCGCGTCACCCGACGAAGCTCCTGCGGAGTAAGTCGTGGCGCTGCGACGCGCTCGTGAGAACGATCGAAGGGGACAGAAGAGCACGTTGCTCATCGTGGGTCTCGCCAATCCCGGTGCGGAGTACGAAGGTTCGCGCCACAACGTCGGCGGCGATGCGCTTCGTCTCGCGGTGCAACGCCGTGGCGGCAAGTTAACGCTGGAGCGCCGTCAACGCGCGCTGAGCGTGACGCTGACAACGCCGCGCGGACCGATCACTCTGGCCGTGCCGACGACGTTCATGAACGAGTCGGGGGCCGCCCTGCCACCCCTTCTCCGACGAACCTCGATTGACGATCTCCGCCAACTCGTTGTGGTGCACGACGAGCTCGACCTCGAACCGGGGCGTCTTCAGTTGAAGTTCGGCGGCGGACTCGCGGGCCACAACGGATTGCGCTCGATCGCCCAGACCCTCGGTACGCAGGACTTCGCCCGACTTCGCGTTGGTATTGGCAAACCACCGACGAAGGAGCGGGGCGCCGATTACGTCCTTCGCCGGCCAACGGGAAAGGGTCGTGAAGCGATGGACGCCGACATCGCGCGCGCGGCCGACGCCATCGAAACGATCCTGGACTTCGACTTCGACGAGGCCCAGCGACGCGTCAACGGATCGTGAGTGAGCTGAGCGGTCTGCGGCGAGTCCTCGAACTCGTCAGTCCCTCGATTCGCGCGTCCGTCTCGTCTGGGTCCTTCGTGCCGTCGAGCTACGCGACGCCCCTTGCGATCGCGGCCCTTTCACTCGACGTTTCCTTCATTGTTGCGATCACGGCCACCTCGAGCGACGCCGAACACGTCCGCGACGCGCTCGTCGCGTGGCTCGGTGAGCGCGACGTCGCGCTCTGGCCAGGCTGGGACACACACCCCCTTGAACGAGTCAGCCCCGACAGTCAGGTCATGGCCATGCGGGCACTGCTGCGATGGCAGATCCAACAGGGGAGGGGACCACGCGTCGTCGTCGCGTCGGCGCGCTCGATTGCGCAGGTCCTCTCTCCCGAACCGCTTCGCTCGCCCTACGTCTTCACCCGGGGGAGCGAGATCAACCGAGACGAGTTCGTGGCTGGACTCGTCGCCATGGGGTATCGACGCGAGCACCTGGTCGAGCACCGCGCGGAGATCGCGGTGCGAGGGGGGATCGTCGACGTCTGGCCCGCGCAGAACGACCAGCCCTTACGACTCGACTTCTTCGGCGACGAGATCGAACGCCTGACGGTCTTTGACATCGCGACCCAGCGATCGACCCACGACCTCGACGAAGCCGTCATCGCGCCCGCGCGTGAGTGGATGCCCGGCGACGTGACGCGCCGCCTCGCCGAGGAACTCTCGACGAGTGAACCTTGGGCGAGTACGACGTTCGATCGTCTCGCCACCGGTCAACTCTTCGACGGCATGGAAGGTTGGATGGGTCTCTTCGTCAGCGAGGCCCGCACCCTGCTCGACGAGGTCGACGACGCGAAAGTGCTCGTCGTCGAACCCGACCGCGTTCGATCGCGACTCACCGAACTTCTTGGCGAAGAGCGTGAACTGACCGACGTCGTCGCGGCCACCTGGCGCGCGAGTGGGACGGTGCCCCTGTTGCATCTCGACTACGACCAGGTTCTCGAAGGACGAATCGACATCGCGTTGGAGACGAGTGCGTCGTCCTTGGGCGCGACCGGTCAACTCACGTCGCCGCCCGTCGTCCAGGGCGACGCGGCGCGCATCGCCGCGCACGTGCGCGGTTGGTCGAAGGCTCGTCGCGGCGTGGTGTTGACCTCGACGTCCGCCGCGATCGAGCGGATGGCCGATCAGTTGCGCGGCGAAGGTCTCGAGGTCACGACCGATCCGAGTCACGTGCTCGAAGCGCGTCTCAGTGTCGTGGAGAGTTCGCTTCCGTCGGGATTCTCGCTCGACGATCCCGAGGTGGTCGTCTGGAGCGAGAGTGACCTCACGGGCCGGCGAAGCCAACGTCGCGTCGCACGAACGAGAGCGCGTAACGTCGACGGATTCTTTGACGACCTCTCGGTGGGAAGTTACGTGGTCCATCGCCAACACGGTGTCGCGCGCTTTTCGGGCACGACGACCCGAGCGATCAATGGCGTTACGCGTGACTACCTAATCCTCGAGTTCAAGGACGGACGCAGCTACTGGCCCACCGAACAGATAGACGCGCTCACCCCCTACACGGGCGGTGACAGTCCTGCGCTTTCGCGCATGGGCGGCGCGGAGTGGCAAAAGACGAGGGCGAAGGCGCGCGCCGCGGCGTTCCTCGTCGCTCAAGAGTTGGTCGATCTCTACCGTCTACGAAGCGTCGCGGAGGGCCACGCCTTCAGTCCCGACACCGCGTGGCAGCACGAGATGGAAGAGCTCTTCCCATTCACCCTCACCGCCGATCAGGCCCAGGCGATCGTGGACGTGAAGTCCGACATGGAGTCGCCACGTCCGATGGACCGACTGGTCTGCGCGGACGTGGGCTTTGGCAAGACAGAGGTCGCGCTGCGCGCGGTCTTCAAGGCCGTGCAGGACAACAAGCAGGCGGCGATCCTCGTGCCGACAACGCTGCTCGCGAGTCAACACTTCGCCACGTTCACCGAACGTTTCGCCGGGTTTCCCGTGAAGGTCGCGCTACTCAGTCGTTTCGTCGACGAGCGAGAGACCAAGGCGACGCTGCTCGGACTGAGCGAGGGGACGATCGATGTCGTCATCGGTACGCACCGACTCCTGAGCGACACCGTCTCCTTCAAGCAGTTGGGGCTCCTGGTCGTCGACGAAGAGCAGCGCTTCGGCGTCCAACACAAGGAGTCGATCAAGACGCGCTCGGTCGGTGTGGACGTCTTGACGTTGAGCGCGAGTCCCATTCCGCGCACGCTCGAGATGGCCTTCGCGGGCATCCGCGACCTCTCGATGATCACGACGCCGCCGGCCGATCGCCGACCCATCCTCACTCACGTCGGGGAGTTCAACGAACCGGCCGTCGCGGAGGCGATCCGTCGCGAACTCCTCCGCGAAGGTCAGATCTTCTTCGTGCACAACCGCGTCAGCGACATCGACCAGACGGCCCGACGCCTCGGTCAACTGGTCCCCGACGCGAGGATCGCCGTCGCGCACGGCCAGATGAACGAGGGCACGCTCGAACGCGTAATGATCGACTTCTGGGAGCGACGCTACGACGTGCTGGTCTGTACGACCATTGTCGAGTCGGGCATCGACCTGCCGTCGGTGAACACCTTGATCGTGGACCGCGCCGAGCGGCTCGGTCTCGGTCAGTTGCACCAGTTGCGCGGACGGGTGGGACGCAGCGGACAGCGCGCGTACGCCTATCTCTTTCACCCGGCCGACCAAGTGCTCTCCGAGACCGCGTACGAACGACTGCGCACCATTGGCGACAACACCGCGCTCGGCAGTGGTTTCAAGATCGCCATGCGCGACCTCGAGATTCGAGGCGCGGGCAACCTTCTGGGACACGACCAGTCGGGACCGGTGGCGGCCGTCGGCTACGACCTCTACGTGCAGTTGGTCGCCGAAGCCGTCGCCGACGCGAAGGGTTTTCACGTGCCGGACGTCGTGCCGATCAACCTCGACGTTCCCGGCGAGGCGCACTTGCCCAAGGAGTACGTCGAGGCAGACGACGCCCGACTCGAGGCCTACCGTCGCCTCGCGGGAGTCACCACCCTCGAAGAACTCGAGGACCTTCGCAACGAGTGGATCGACCGCTACGGGGCGCTACCCGCGCCGACGATCGGGCTCTTGGATCTGGCGCGACTGCGACTCGCCTGTCTCGACTTCACGGTCACGTCGGTGGTGGTCCAACCCGCGCGCGTAGGTGTTCGCTCGAAACCCGTCTTGAAGATGGGACCACTCACCCTGGCGCTCTCGCAACAGCTTCGTCTGCGACGAAAGTACGGCTCGAGTGCGTATAACGAGTCCACGAAGGAACTTCGTCTGGAACTCGCGCCGAGCGCCACGACGCCGCGCGCGATCCGCGAACTGCTGGAGGAACTGCACGCCGCGACGACAGACGTACAAGTCTGATTCGGTATCATGAGAAGGTGCGTCGCCTTGTAGCCCTGTTCGTTCTCGCTCTGCTCGGGGCCACGTTTTACGGGCTCAGTAGTTCGTCCTCGGGCATCGTCGTGAACAATCAAACGCTGTCGGCGAACACCCTCGGAAGTGAACTCAGCGCGATTTCGCACAACAACACGTTGCAGTGTTACATCACTGCTCTCAGTCCCACGAGCTACGCACCGGGCGCGGGGGGTTATTCCATGAAAGCCTCCGGTGCCGCGGCGTGGGCGAACCTGCGCGTCGAAGGCCTCGCGATCGACCAGTACGTCACCAAGTCGCTGAAGTATCACCCGAGCGCCCAGGACCTTGCTCTTGCGGAGTCGTCGCTCAAAGGTGAGATGACCGCACAAGCCAGCGCGAACTCGATTACCTGTCCGGGAACAACCACGCAAGCCCTCGCGACTATGCCGAGCGAGATGCGTGCGGCCGAAATTCTGGCCCAAGCCGACTCGCTCTACTTGGTGCAGAAGATCAAGACGACGACTCCCCTGACGACGGCCTCGATGAAGAGTTACTTCGCGCAGCACACCTCGAACTACGACACGCTGTGCGTCTCGGTCGCCCTCGTCCTTCCGACATCGGTCCCTGCGTTCGCGCAAGGTGAGGCGGCCGGACTCGGTGTGACGACGCTCGTGAAGCAGTTCTCCCAAGACACGGTGTCGGCCGCTAAGGGTGGTGCAGTCGGCTGCTTCTCGCCGACGTCGACCTCGTACTCCAACGTGCGCTCCGACGTGGGGACGCTGCCACTCAACACGTTCGCCACGACGCCCAACTACATATCGAACAACGGGCAGACCTACGCGCTGTACGTCGCGGTGACCAAGCGCACCCCGACGTCGTTCAACGCGGCCGCCGCCACGGTGCTGGCGGATCTGCAGAGCCTGAACGCCTCGTCGGCGAACACGCTCAAGAACGACCTGCTCTACACCGCCGCGGTGCACGTCGATCCGGCCTTCGGTCGGTGGGGACTCAATACGACGGGCCCCACCGTCTTCGCGTCGGCCAAGCCCTCGACGAGTGACGTGACGGGATCGAAGAAGCTCAGTACCACCACCGCCACGTATAAGTGAAGCCCGTCGTACGTGTCGTAGGACTCGGGCCTGGCAGTCTCGATCACGTCACGCTTCGCACTCAGTCACTCCTTACTTCGTCACCGGTCGTTCGACTTCGCACCCGTGAACACCCCAGTGCCGCGCACTTCGGCGATCTCGAGAGTTACGACGAGTTCTACGAAAGTGCGTCATCGTTCGAAGAGCTCTACGTGGCGATCGTCGACGATCTCATCGCGTTGGCGCTGAGTTCGTCGACGAACGAAGTCGTCTACGCCGTGCCTGGTTCGCCGACGGTAGCCGAGCGAACCGTCGAGCTCTTGCGCGAACGTCCCGAGGTGACGACCATCACCGAGCCCGCGGTTTCGGTCATTGACGTGGCGTGCGCCGTGTTGGGACGTGACCCCATGAGCGCGGGTCTGCGCGTGGTGGACGCCTTAGGCTCCGCCGAAGATTTTCGAGGCCCCGGTCCACTCTTGATTCTCCAGACCTACGCACCCGAGGTGCTCGCGAGTGTGGCCGACCGACTACCGCCAACGAGTGCGGTCGTTGTCTTGCATCACCTCGGACTCGACGACGAGGAGATCATCACCCTTCGCGCGTCGGCACTGGCGTCGTTCGCTCACGCCGATCACTTGACGTCACTGTGGGTCGAGGGGTTTCGCGACGCCGGCGAGGCGATGGGTGACCTCATCGACTTCATGAAAAGACTGCGAGCCGAGTGTCCTTGGGATCAAGAGCAGACCCACGCCTCGTTGACGCGACACCTCCTCGAAGAGGCGTACGAGACCCTCGACGCCCTCGAGACGTTCGTGCGCGTCGAAGCCGATGGTCTGGACGACGAGCGCGCGATTCTTCACGTCGAAGAAGAGCTGGGCGACTTACTCTTCCAGATCGTCTTTCACGCCGAGTTGGGCGATGAGGAGGGCATCTTCAACTTCGCCACCATTGCCGACTCGGTGCGCGACAAACTCATCGGACGCCATCCGCACGTCTTTGGTGACGTCACGGTCACCGACTCCAACGACGTCGCGACACGCTGGGAAGCCCTCAAGCAGATGGAGAAGGGGCGCGAGAGCGTCACCGACGGCATCGCGTGGCAACTCCCCGCGCTCACGCTCTACACGAAGCTTCTTCGAAAGGCCGTCCTCGTCGACGTGGGCGTCGAGTCCGGCGAGGCGTCACGTGAGCAGGCGGTGCGTGCACTGAATGCGCTCGAGCTCGACAGTGTTTCGGTTCGCGACGCGCAGTCTTCGTCGAACGTTGACAATGCGTGGGGTGACGCTTTGAGTTCTCTCGTCGCAGCCGCGCAGTTCGCGGGCGTGGATCTCGAGGGAGTGCTGCGCGAACGCGCGGCGAAACTTCGCGACGCAATTCAAGAAGCTGAGCGTTCGTCGAACTAAAGGTCGCCTAGTAACGTTGGGTCGAACTGAGGAGACGTTATGAGCGCGATTGAAGTGGTCCTGGGCCGCCAGGTTCTCGACTCGAGGGGCAATCCCACGGTCGAAGCGGAGGTCCACCTGGAGTCGGGGGCAATCGGTCGCGCGGTGTCTCCTTCGGGCGCGTCGACGGGAATCCACGAGGCCGTCGAACTGCGTGACGGGGGTGATCTCTGGGGCGGCAAGGGCGTCCAGACGGCGGTCAACTTCGTCAACGGCGAGATCAACGATGCCCTCGAGGGTTACGAGGCCGAAGACCAGCGCGCCATCGACTTCGCCATGATCGACCTCGACGGTACGCCCAACAAGGCTCGCCTGGGCGCGAACGCAATCCTCGCGGTCTCGCTCGCGAACGCCAAGGCCGCGGCCATCGAGAGCGACCTTCCCCTCTATCAGTACCTGGGTGGCGTGAACGCGCACGTTCTGCCGGTGCCGATGATGAACGTCGTCAACGGTGGCGCGCACGCGAGAAACACCATCGACTTCCAAGAGTTCATGGTGATGCCCATCGGCGCCGCCTCCTTTAGTGAGGCCCTTCGCTGGGGCACCGAGACCTACCACGCGCTGAAGGCCGTCTTCGAAAAGCGAGGACTCCATACCGCCGTGGGTGACGAAGGCGGCTTCGCGCCGGACTTGCCGGACAATGAGTCGGCCGTGAAGGTGCTCATCGAAGCGATCGAGGCGACCGGGCGAACGCCCGGCACCGACGTCGCGATCGCCATGGACCCCGCGGCGAGTGAGTTCTACCGCGACGGCGCGTATCACTTGGACGGCGAAGGTCGGGTGCTCTCCAGTGACGAACTCGTCGACTACTGGGTGGACCTGTGTAGTCGATACCCGATCGTCTCGCTCGAAGACGGCATGGCCGAAGAGGATTGGGACGGCTGGCGCACGCTCACCGATCGACTGGGGTCGAAGATTCAACTCGTCGGTGACGACATATTCGTCACGAACACCGCGTTGCTGCAAAAGGGTATCGACCGCGGTGTCGCGAACTCCGTGTTGGTGAAGCTGAACCAGATCGGCACACTGAGCGAAACGCTCGACACGGTGCGCTTGGCGAGCCTCAATCGTTACAGCGTCGTAATCTCGCACCGCTCGGGTGAGACCGAAGACGTCACGATTGCTGACGTCGCGGTGGCGACGAACGCGGGTCAGATCAAGACCGGCGCGCCTGCACGTTCCGACCGTGTTGCAAAATACAATCAATTATTGAGAATCGAAGAACAGCTTGGCGATCAAGCTCGTTTCCTCGGGCCGTCGTCGTTGTCCGGAGAAGACCGCTAAGGCAACACCTAACGTAGGCGCCCCCCGTGGTGGCAACGACGGACTTTGGGTCGTCACGTTCAACGCACGACGCAAATCGCGTGCGCTGTCGTGTTCTGCGGAAGACACGAAGTATGATGCCTCCCTAGCATTGAAAAATTACTGAGCGGTCAAGATTGGTTAGTAGTTTCGGAGTCTTTGTCGGGGGCGGCAATTGTCAGTAACACAGAACGTCGACGTACACAGCCGTAACCGCTGGATGTTGCCCCTTGGCGTCCTGACCGCCGCCATCATGCTGGGCGGTTGGTTCCCGGCGTCTGCGTTGTGGCACCAGCAGACGCAGATCAACGCTACGGCGGCCCAGATCAAAGCCCTCCAACGACAACAGTCAGCACTGACGAGCCAGGCCAAATCTGTCGACACGAAGGCCGCCGCCACCGAGCTCGCGCGCGCACAGTACCAGTTGGTCTCGCCCGGCCAAAGTTTGATCCAGGTGCTGCCGGGCAACTCCGCGGGCCAGGTCTCACCAAGTTCGGCCGATCCCGGTCTGCAGCCACTGGTCTCGCCTTCGAACGCCGCACTGTCGGTCGGTTCGACAACGACGCCGACGCCGACGCACGCCAGCGCCAACGCGTACCTCTCTCGACTGGTTCGCACTCTCGAGTTCTGGCGTTGACCTTTCGCGACGCGTTACCCGACGACCTCGCGATCGTCGAAGCCTTACTCGGACGCCCGCTCTCGGGTCGTTTCGCGGTCGTCGTTCGTCGCAGTGACGGACGGCCCGTCGTCATCGAGAACGAGCCGCATCTTCGTGACGGGACGCCCATGCCCACGCTGTACTGGCTCGTCGACCCTGATCTGCACGACGCAGTGAGTCGCATCGAAGGCGACGGGGGCGTGCACCGCTTCGAGGTGCTCGTGGACGCCCACGATCTGCAGCGCACGCATGACGAGTACGCGCGTCGGCGCCGCGCCGCAACCGTACGCACCGACCTCGTCCAACCCGAGGGGGGCGTGGGCGGTACGCGCGTGGGCGTGAAGTGCCTGCACGCGCACCTCGCGAACTTCCTGGTGGGCGCGGACGATCCCGTGGGCGAAGTCGTCGCGCGCTCCCTCGACGTGGACTCACTCATCGTTGAAGACGTCCGTGGCTGACGCCGTCGCTGCGATCGACTGCGGGAGCAACTCGACGCGAACGCTGATCGTTGACGGTGACGGGATCGCGATGGTGCGCGAGATGAACATCACACGTCTAAGCCAAGGCGTCGACGCGTCGGGTTCGCTGTTGCCTGATGCGATGGAGCGATCGTTTCGCGTGTTGCGTCACTACCGCGAAGCTTGTGACGACGCCGGCGTCACGAGGGGACTGCTCGTCGCGACGTCGGCCGTGCGCGACGCGACCAATGGTTCGGTGTTTCTCGATACTGCGCGCGACATCGTGGGCTTCGACGCGAGGATCCTTCGGGGTGACGAAGAGGCGGCGTACTCGTACGCCGGCGCGACGGGTGATCTCGGTCTGGTCGCCGCGCCCACCATGATCGTCGACATCGGGGGAGGATCCACGGAACTCGCGGTCGAACTCGACGGCGAACTCGTCAGTTACTCCATGCAACTCGGCTGTGTCCGGGTTACCGAACGCGCACTGGGCCGAGGCGTCGTGACGCCCGCGAGCGCCGAGGCTACCCGGTCGATGATCGAGCGAGAACTAGACCGAGCTTTCGCGGCCGCCCCCGCGTTTAACGACGTGGTGGCGAACGTGCGTCTCATCGGACTCGCGGGAACAGTGGCGACCCTCGCGCAACTCGACGCCAACGTCGCGGTCTACGACCGTGACGTGGTGCACCATCGGTTGCTCTCGCGTTCGAGCGTGCAGCACTGGCGCGACTTGCTCGCGCACGAGCCGCCCGAAGAGCGATTGGGGCATTCCGGGATGGTGCTCGGACGAGAGGACGTCTTGCCCGCGGGGCTCTACGTCCTCGACGCGGTCATGGAACGTTTCAGCGTGACAGAGCTGTTGAGTTCGGAAAACGACATTTTGGACGGGATAACGAGTTCGCTCGTGAACTCGTGATTCACCACCTGGCGAGGACCTGTAACTTTGGGAGAGTGAGAACTCGCTCATGGTAACCACTCGAAGCGCCGTCTATTCGCCCATCACCTTGCACGGGCGACGGATAGTGCTGCGCACGATGAACGAGCAGGACTACGAGCCGTGGTACGAGGTTCGTACGCGCTGTCGCGACTGGCTCTTGAAGTGGGAGCCCCGATCGGCCCACGCAACGCACCTGGCGGAAGATCACCGCAGCTTCGTGAGTCGTTGCGCGATTCGTGAACGAGAACGTCAGATCGGTACCGGCTTCGGCTTTGGGATCTTCGTCGAGGGTCGGTTCATTGGTGAGATTACGCTGTCGTCGATCCAGCGTGGACCATTGCAGTCGGCCTACATTGGTTATTGGATCGACGAGGCGGTCGCCGGGCAGGGACTGATGCCCGAAGCCGTCGTCACGATGTTGCAGTACGCCTTTGAATCACTTCGGCTGCACCGAGTGGAGATCAACATCATCCCTCGCAACACCCCCTCGCGGCGCGTGGTCGAAAAACTCGGTCTGCGTTTCGAAGGGACCTCCGAGCGCTATCTCGAGATCGACGGCGCGTGGGAGGATCACGCCCGTTACGCCATCACCGCTGAGGAGTGGAGCGATCGTGCACCGGAACTCGTCACGGACTGGCTGTTACCCCGTCGCGACTAAACGGCCTCGTAACGTCGCTGCGTAAGTTCATCGAGTCGGGCCGTACGCAGCGTTCCGCCCAGCGCGCTCGCGATGCCCAATCCGCCGAGTGCGCCGTCGCGTCCTAGGACGAGGAGCGCATCGTGATCGTTTCGCGCGATGACCAGACCGTGCAGTCGCGCCTCTTTCGCGAGTGGAGCGACGTCGCTCGCTGTCACCGACGGTGGCAGTTCGACGACCGGGTTCTCGTAACGGGTCTTTTTCAGTCCGCGGATGTCACGCAGCATGGACCACGCGTCGTGACCGGGTCGAACCGAAGAACCGCCGACGTCCTGCCACGTGACGAGGAGCGGTCGGACGCTCAGTCCTAAGCGGTCTGCCAGGTACAGCATCTCGACATCGAAGGCGAAACCGTCGATCATGGCGAGTAGCGCCAAGAGCCGCGCCGGTCCGAGTTGGAGACCCTTACAGCCGCATTGCGTGTCACGCAAGGTCGTGCCCGTGTAGTGGCGGACCAATCGATTGAACGCAGCGCCCGCGAAGGTGCGCAGTCTCGAGTCGTACTTAATGTCACCCGACAGAGCTCTCGAACCAGGCACGACCGCGCAGTCGTGGAGGGCTGTGACGACGTCGGGGAGCTGTCGCGGGTCGATGGCCATGTCGGCGTCCACGGTGATGACGTAGATGCCCCGCGCGAGCGCGATGCCCAGGCGTAGTGCGGCGCCCTTGCCGAGGTTGGTGGGCTGTTGGACGAAGAGCGCGTGCTCTAGGTGACCGTAGATCTCGTGCGCGCGCTTCAAGGTATCGTCGCTCGAGCCGTCATCGATCACGATGACTTCGACCGTGGAGGGATCCATCGCCTCCAACGTGGGCCAGAGACGTTCGTAGCCCACTGCCAGGCGTTCGGCCTCGTTGTAGGCCGGAATGACGAGGGAGAGAGTCGGGTTCACGACCGCCCTAGGGTCGGGCGGCGCCGATGAGCCCGGCGGTGAAGAGGGGAGCGAGTGCGACGGTCGTGCCGGAGTGCGCGGCGGCGATGGTCGTATCGACACCCCACGGGCCACTACCCACGTACATCACGACGTGATCGACGAGGTTGTCGCCGTCGAGGTTGTAGTAGAACAGCAGGTCACCTGGCTGGAGTTGGGTCAACGTCACGTGGATCATGGCGGGGTACTGGGACTCCGTGGTTCGCGGAATGGAGATCCCGGCCTTGCCCCACGCCCACTGGACGAGTCCGGAGCAGTCGAAGCCCACGCGCGCGGCCTCGCCACCCCAGACGTAGGGCACGCCGATCTGGGACATGGCCGCCGTCACGGCCGCGTTGCCCTGGGCGGAGCTACCCACCACGGCGATAGTCGGCGTCGCGATCGCGGCCTGGATAGCGTCGATGACCTGGTTGGCGGCGTTCTGGCCACCCACGGCCGACGCCGCGGCGATCGCCTGCTCTTCGCCAGCGGTGTTCTTCGACTTGGCGGCCGCGACGCCCGCTTGGATCTCGTAGGAGACGATTTGACTCCGCAGTCGCGCCGTCACGGTGGCGAGCGTCGCCTGCGTGGCGTTTTGGAGTTGGATGTTCTGCTCGAGGAGACCTTTTAGTTGGTACGTCGCGTATTGCGCTTTCGCGCGTTGTCCGGCGACCTTGGCGACAGTGTTCTGGAGTGACTTCTTCTCGCGCTCGTAGGTCGACACCAACTCGTCGAGGTTGCCGATCACCTGGTTTTGGAAGATCTTGGTGGCATCACTCTTGGTGACGTTTTGATTGAATAGCGAGAGGCCCTGCGCGTCGGCGGCGCCGAAGACGTAGGCGCGAACGACGGCGACGGCCAGCTTCTTTGATGTCACGGCGGCGGCGGCACGCTTCTGGGACTCCATGCCCTGGAGTTTTCCAATGTTGACGTTGATAGTCGCCAGCGTGACCTTCTCCGCGTCGTACTGGTTGGCCGTCGTCTCGCTCCTCATTTGCTGACGAGAGAGGGCCGCCGAGAGGTCGGAGATCTGTTTTTGGGTCACGGCGATGGACGACGCGTCGGCCGAGGTCGGGGTGAAGAGTCCCGAAGCGGTCAGTGCCGCCAAAATAACTAGGGGAGTTGTTCGAGTCGTGCCCCGACGACGCACGCGAAACATAGAACCAGCCTAGTTAGCGCACGCAAGAAATTCGGGCGTTCCGTTAAATCGTAACAATGCGTTAGCGTTACGGCGCAACCCGAGTGCGTGGGGGCGTAGCCCAATTGGCAGAGGCAGGGCGCTTAAACCG
Organism: Acidimicrobiaceae bacterium; assembly: GCA_003141815.1. Classification (GTDB taxonomy): domain Bacteria; phylum Actinomycetota; class Acidimicrobiia; order Acidimicrobiales; family RAAP-2; genus RAAP-2. Next base: position 32,353 of record PLNQ01000060.1, read on the forward strand.
CCTCCAGTGAGGGTTCGAGTCCCTTCGCCCCTACGCAACCTCGAGGCCTTGCCAATATTTAGTAGCGTTGTAGGGTGGCTAAAAGCACATCAGGTAAATGGGTAAGTAGGGTTGGCGCCGCGGGTGGTGGCAAGACCTACCAAAAATCTCGTCCTGGTAACTACTACGGGGTGCTCGCGGTCATCGTCGTGCTCGGCCTCGCGCTCACCATCTTCTCGCGCTACGAGTACCAGAACCCCGTAAAGAAGCACTCCACCGCCATTGCGCCGGTCATCGGTTCAACTCGGTACGCCGCCCTGTCCATCGAGGCCTGTGGCAAGAAACTCAGTTACCTGAACGCCGACCCGACCTTCAAGGGCGGCTTCACGGTTGCGCTCGATAACGTCATCAAACTCACGCCCGCCACCACGGCGGAGGCGGGGAACAATGCGACGCTAAAGCAGTTTGCGGCCGAGTTCCCCGGACTGATCGCGACCTCGAGCGAACTCGCCGTGCCAACGGCGACCGGTGCCGCGAACCCCAAGACCACTTTCAAGAACGGTGCGGCGTGCCCCGCGACGTCGAAGTACGCCGGCAAACCGGGCAAGGTCGTTTACGCCTACTGGACGACGTTGGCCCAGAAGACGCCCACGCTCACGACCAATCCGGCCAAGATCAAATTCGTTAAGGACCTTCGCGTGACGATGGCCTTCGAACCCATGGGCGTCACGCCGACGCCTCCGTCGGCCACGACCGTCGACGCCATGTTCGCCACCGCCATCACGCCGACGACGACCACCACCACCCCGGTCCTGACACCGACGACTACGACGACGGGCGTCACGCCCACAACGACCACCACCACCAAGAGCGCGACCACCACGACGTCGAAGGGCTGATAGTTGCAGGCCATCATCCTGGTCGGGGGTAAGGGAACGCGGCTCCGCCCGTTGACTTACGAGACGCCCAAGCAGATGTTGCCGCTCGTGGGCGTACCCATGATCGAGTGCGTCCTCGAGTCGCTCGCGCGTCACGGGGTCACTGACGCCGTGCTCTCATTGGGCTACCTACCCGACCGGTTCACCGAGGCCTACCCCTCGGGCCTCATCGCGGGCGTTCGCGTGACGTACGCCGTCGAAAAAGAGCCCCTCGACACCGCGGGTGCCATTCGATTCGCCGCCGACTTCGCCGGGGTCGACGAGACGTTCCTCGTCGTGAACGGTGACGTCGTGACCGATCTCGACGTCACGAGGCTCTTGAACTTCCACCACGAGCGCGCCGCCGAAGTGACGATTGCGCTGCACCCCGTCCAGGATCCCTCACACTTTGGCGTCGTGCCGACCGACGACGACGGACGCGTTTTGGCCTTCGTCGAGAAACCGCCGCCCGGTGACGCTCCGACGAATCAAATCAACGCCGGCACCTACGTCTTCGAGCCACGCGCCCTCGATCGCATCGCGTCCAGTGGGCCCGTGAGCGTCGAACGAGTGACGTTTCCCGCACTTGCCGCCGCGAACACGCTCTTCGCCCTCTCCGATGACGCGTACTGGCTCGATACCGGCACGCCGCAGCTCTACTTGGAGGCCAACGTTGACATCTTGAAAGGTCGCAACCATCAGCACGACTACAGCGGCGTGGTCGACGGTTCGTGGCGTAACCCGTCGGCGACGATCGACGCGACCGCGACGTTGCTCCACTCGGTCGTCGACCGAGAGTGCGTCGTCGGTGCGGACGTCATCCTCGAGGACTCTGTGCTCTTACCTGGCGCGATCGTGCAGGGTGGGTGCGAGATACGTTCTTCCATCATCGGACCCGAGGCCGTCATCGGTACGAGCTCGGTCCTCGGTCCCACCTGCGTGGTCGGCGCGAAAGAACACGTGGCGTCAGACTCGCGCCTGTCGGGTGACGTGCGTCTCGGCGGGGTTTAACTAACGAAAGAGGTCATCGTTCTTCTTTCGAACGATGTTCTCTTGGATCGAGCCCGGTCCAAAGAACGATTCGTCGAGACCGCGCACCAGCGCGAAGGGCGTACCCGCCGCCTTGTGCAAAACCAGATTGGCCGCGCCCGCGATCTCGTCGGCGATGGCGACCTCGGTCGCCTCCAGGAGTCGGCCGTTCGCGT
>PLNQ01000130.1 GCA_003141815.1 Acidimicrobiaceae bacterium
AGGACGTCATCGCCGACATCGCCTTCCAGCAGATCTTGACGCGCCCGAAGGAGTACGACGTCATCGCGACGACGAACCTCAACGGTGACTACATGTCCGACGCCTTGGCCGCGCAGGTCGGTGGCATCGGCATTGCGCCCGGGGCGAACATCAACTACGTCACCGGTCACGGCATCTTCGAGGCCACGCACGGTACGGCACCGAAGTACGCCGGCCAGGACAAGGTGAATCCCGGTTCGCTGTTGCTGTCGGGCGTGTTGATGTTCGAGCACTTGGGTTGGACTGACGAAGCCAACGACATCGTCAAGGCACTCGAGGCGACCATCGCCGACAAGATCGTGACCTACGACTTCGCCCGTTTGATGGACGGCGCGACCGAAGTGAAGTGTTCGGAGTTCGGCGCGGCCATCGTCGAGCGCCTCTAAATCTTAAGAAGGAGCGTCATGACCACCCCCGTCCACGTCACCGTGACCGGCGCCGCCGGCCAGATTGGCTACTCACTGTTGTTCCGAATTGCTTCGGGCGCGCTCTTCGGTCCCGACACGCCCGTGATACTTCGCCTCTTAGAGATCGAGCCCGCGATGAAGAGTCTCGACGGCGTCGTGATGGAACTGGACGACTGCGCGTTTCCTCTTCTTGCCGGCATCGAAGCGACGAGCAATCTCACCCACGCCTTCGACGGCGCGAACTGGGCGCTGCTCGTGGGATCGATTCCGCGCAAGGCCGGTATGGAGCGCAGTGACCTCTTGAACGTGAACGGCGGCATCTTCAAGCCCCAAGGTCGCGCGATCGCCGAGAACGCGGCTAGCGACGTACGCGTGCTCGTCGTGGGCAACCCCTGCAACACGAACTGTTTGATCGCGCGCTCCAACGCGCCAGAAGTCCCCGCCGATCGGTGGTTCGCGATGACGCGTCTCGACCAGAACCGTGCCGAGACGCAGTTGGCGAAGAAGGCTGGTGTCGCGGTGAAGGACGTCAAGAACCTCGCCATTTGGGGCAACCACTCCGCCACCCAGTTCCCGGACTTCGCGAACGCGACGATCAACGGCAAGAAAGTGCCCGACGTCATCGACGACCACGCGTGGCTGCAGGGCAACTTCATCACGACGGTGCAGAAGCGTGGTGCCGCGATCATCGAAGCGCGCGGACTCAGTTCCGCGGCGTCAGCGGCGAACGCGGCGATCGACACGGTCGTGAGTCTCGTCAACGCGACGCCCGAAGACGACTGCGCGTCAGTAGGCGTCACCAGTCAAGGTGCGTACGGCGTGCCCGAGGGCTTGACCTTTGGCTTTCCCGTACTCGCTGACGGTCAAGGTTCGTGGAAGGTGAAAGAGGGATTTGAACTCGACGACTTCGCTCACGAGCGAATCAAGATCACGACTGACGAACTCGTTGGTGAACGCGACGAAGTTCGCGCGCTCGGCCTCATCTAAATCCATCGTCGCATGAACGCCCGAGGCGGCGTTCTCGATTTCATGTCGAAGTACGTCCAGGGATTATTGTCAACGTCTGAAATCTGTATTCCGGTTACAGAGGGAACCATCGTTACACTTCGTCGGTGAACACATCCGAGCAACCTGTCCTGGAGTTCCGAACAGCGTCACCGCAAAAGCAGCGGCGCGTCACGGTCTTCTTCCGGCTGTTCATGCTGGTGCCGCACGTGGTGTTGGCGTTCGTTGCCTACGCTATGTATTTTGCGGTGATTTTTGGCTGGTTCGCGGCTATTTTTATCGGTCGCAATCCATATCAGAAAATCACCACTGGGTACCTTCGCTGGTACGCGAGGCTGGAAAGTTACGCCTACTTCCTCACTGACGTCTATCCACCATTTACTTTCGACGAAGAAGCTGACTACCCGACAGAAGTGATGCTGGAGCCGGGAAGGTTGAATCGAGTAACGGTCTTCTTTCGTCTCATCCTTGTCGTTCCCGCGGCCCTCATCAGCGCCCTTGTCTCGGGTGGAATGTTCATACTCGCTGTCATTTCCTGGTTCATCGTGCTCTTTCGAGGAACGCTGCCAAAGGTGTTCCACAACGCGTTCGAAGCGACCATTCGATACAATCTTCGAGTTGCGGCGTACATGCTGCTGGTGCAGAATCCGTATCCCAGGGGACTCTTTGGAGATCCAAGCAACGACGTGCTCGGTGCTGGCGCCGCCGGTTCGGCGACAACGTGGTCGACCGATCACGGCGATGGCGTCGTCACTGAATTCGGATCGCCGTTGGTCGCCAGCGAGACGAGTGCGATGGCCCAGCCGAACGACGAGGTCGTGTCGGGGATTGACGCCCAAGGTCATCCTCGTGATCGAGACGAATCCTTCGATGAGCGGTCGACCTCGAAGGACTGGACACTTACGGTTTCGAGAGCGGCGCGTTCCTGTCTCGTCGTCATGATGCTCATGGGCCTTGTGGTCGACGGTCTTTATATCTTGGTCGTCCCAGTGAATTCGTTCAGTACTTCCACGTCGCCAACGCAGTCGTGGACGAATCAGTATAAGTACACGATCGCCGACGTTGACTTTTCGGTGTCATCGTCGCTGGCCGATTTCAGCGCGACACCCGTGAACTGGTCAGCGATCGGTACTGACTGCGCCACCATCGCGGCAACATTTACGGCTCTCAAGACCGTGCCGCAGTATCCGAGTGCGGGACCCGACAAGACGCTCCTCGTGGCGATCGGACTCATCGCGCAAGCGGATGGCGCTTGCACGAGTTCCATTGTGCCAACGAAGGACTCCTCGAAACTCGCCTCGATGACGACATCATTCACCACCGGGGAGAAAGATCTGCGCGTCTTTCTCAACGAGGTGTGAGGTCGCCGAGCACCTCATCGAGGAAGTGCCGGCGTCGATAGTTCCGTGGTCTGTTAACTGGAGTGGGCCTGTAACAACCAGCTGATGAGAGGCACCAGTCCCTGTACGTCGCCGCGGACCTTGAATCGCCCCTCGCGTAACGCGACCCCGCTTTCGAGCTTGCCAGAGGTCAGCGCCTCGGCGTCTTTGAACGAGAGTCGAACCACGGCGTCCGCGGCTAGATGATCACCCAACGCAGCGAAGGCGCCGTCACCGCTGATGGTCAAGGTGAATGCATGAGGAGATGAACTCGGTGCATCGGTGAGTTCGAGCACGACGCGAAACGCTGACGAAGGGTCTTCGAGGGGCGCCGGACTCGCGGCGGCGAGGGTGTCGTTGAGCGCCGACAACCACGCGGCACTGAGAAACGCCACCATCTACTTAGGGAGCGGGCTGCACGGCCGCTTCGGCCGCCGATTTCTTCGGCTTGCGACGGATTTTTCGCCCGAGCCAGGCCACGGGGTCGTAGTGGGCGTCGACGACGCGCTCCTTTAACGGGATGATCGCGTTGTCGGTGATCTTGATGTGCTCGGGGCAGACCTCGGTGCAGCACTTGGTGATGTTGCAGTAGCCAAGGCCCATGTCCTCACGGATGAGGTCACGACGGTCGTTCTGGTCGAGGGGGTGCATCTCGAGTTCGGCGTAACGGATGAAGAATCGCGGACCGGCGTAGTGCTCCTTGTTCTCCTCGTGGTCGCGGATGACGTGACAGACGTCTTGGCACATGAAGCACTCGATGCACTTACGAAACTCTTGACCGCGTTCGACGTCTTCTTGGAACATGCGGTAGCCGCCCTCGGGCATGGGCGGTGGCATGAGGGCCGGCACCTTCGCCGCCTGCACGTAGTTGAACGAGACGTCCGTCACGAGGTCGCGAATGATAGGGAACGCCTTCATCGGCGTCACCGTGACCGTGCCCTTGGGCAACGTGTCCATGCGCGTCATGCACATCAGGCGGGGCTTGCCGTTGACTTCGGCTGAACAGGAACCGCACTTGCCGGCCTTGCAGTTCCAGCGGCACGCCAGGTCGGGTGCGTCGGTCGCCTGAATGCGATGGATGATGTCGAGGACGACTTCGCCCTCGTTCGGCTCGAGGGTGTAGGTCTCGAAGTCGCCGCCGCTGGCGTCGCCGCGCCAGACACGCATGGTCACTTCAGCCATTACTTGTCCTCCTCGAGAAGAGCCTTCAGCTCGTCGGGCATGATGAGAATCGGCGCCTCGTTGACCGAGACCGGGTCGTCCCAGTGGCCGCCGTCAGAACTCTGTGCGAAGTTGAGCTTGCCCAACTCCGGGTCCGCGTTGGGGAAGTCGTCTCGGGTGTGACCACCGCGCGACTCTTTTCTGCGAAGGGCGCCGTTCGCTACACACTTTGACACGGTGATCATGCTCGGGAGGTCCGTCGCAAGGTTCCAACCCGGGTTGTAGGCCCGGCCACCCTTGACGGACACGTTCTTCACGCGCTCGGTGAACTCGTCGAGCGCGATGATCGCCGCGTCGAGTTCGGTGGCGTTTCGGATGATGCCGACGTTGACCTGCATCATCTCTTGGAGGTCGTGCTGCACGTCGTAGGGGTTCTCCCCGTCCGTGCGCTCGAAGGGCGCCAGCGCTTCCTTGATGGCGGCGTTGACTTCACTCTGGTCGAAGGACGTCGCCGCGTTGCCGGCTTCGATGTACTCGGCCGCGCCGATACCAGCCCGACGTCCGAAGACGACGAGGTCCGACAGTGAGTTGCCACCGAGGCGATTGGCGCCGTGCATCCCGCCGCCGACTTCGCCCGCCGCGAAGAGTCCTGGTACGACGGTGGCCTGCGAGTCCGCGTCGACCTGCACACCGCCCATGAAGTAGTGACAGGTCGGGCCGATCTCCATGGCCTCGCGCGTGATGTCCACGCCCGCGAGCTCCATGAACTGGTGGTACATCGAGGGCAGGCGACGGCGGATGAACTCGGCCGAACGCCGCGTCGCGATATCGAGGAAGACGCCACCGTGGGGGCTGCCGCGTCCGGCCTTGACTTCAGTGTTGATCGCGCGCGCGACCTCGTCGCGGGGGAGAAGTTCCGGGGGTCGCCGGCCAGCGCTGTGATCGTCGTACCACTTGTCGGCCT
>PLNQ01000156.1 GCA_003141815.1 Acidimicrobiaceae bacterium
CAATGAGGGTACTGGCGGGGCGCGACTCTCCGAAGAACTCCTGTCGAACCGGGTTAATCTTTTCGCGGTCGTTGATATCGGTCAGATAGACCGTCACCTTGCACACGTCGGCGAACGTGGCTCCCGCCGCGGCCAGGATCTTGCTCATGTTGGTGAGCGCCTGACGCGTCTGGGCCGCAACGTCGTCGTCACCGATGACCTCATGATCGGCTCCGGTACCGGTGCAGCCCGAGACGAACAGCAAGTCTCCGCACTTCACCCCGTGGGTGTAGTGGCTGATGGGCTCGGGCAACTCACCAACCCACACCTCTTCTCGCGTTGTCATCGCATGTCTCCTTATTGTCATCAATCTTGTTGTCGGATTGCTGTACTGATCACGCACTCAAAAAAGGTTCGACGACGCGCCAGAAGTCGGCGGTCTGCTCCAGATAGGGCGCGTGTCCCGCGTTGGACACGTACTGGACACTCGCCGCGCCTACCAAGTCGGTTACCTCGTCGAGTGTCCTCGGCGCCACGACCGAGTCGTCGGCCCCCCACACGAACAGGAGTTCCAGGGTCGACGCTCGCTGCTTGAGCTGCGCCGCGATGGCGTCCTCGTCGAGCCGCGTTTCGATGTACGACGCGAGGAGTTCGAATGATTCAGTCGCCCCGGGCGAATTGTTGATGCGGTACTCCTCGTCGACCCAGTCCTCGCTGATCATTGCTCCATCGGCAATGACGCCACCGAGCTTGCGTCGAATGCCCTCTCTCGACGTGTTGCGGAGATTGGTCGCCACGGCCCGACACCCCTCGACGCCCAAGGGGAAGACACCGGTGGGTCCGACCATCACGAGTTTCTTAACCAGTGACGGACGATTGAGGGCCACGGTGCCCAGCACGTGGGCGCCAAGGGAGGTGCCGACGAGCAGCGCCTCTTCGATGTCGAGCTCCCCGAGGACACCTTCAACGAACTCGGCGAATGCGGAAACGGTGTACTCGGGTCCCGGGCCCTTGGTAGCCAAGCCGTGCCCCGGCAGATCGAGCGCGAGTGCACGATGTCCGAGTGCGCCCAGCGCGCCGAGGCTGGTCCGCCACCGATCTGCTCGGGCGCCGGCGCCGTGCACGAGCACGACCGGCGTCGTCGCGCCCGGCACCTCGAGAACCCTGGTGATCGTGGAACCAACGCCGACCGGGTACTGCAGAACTGTTGATGGTTCGACGCTCACCTTCGTTTCTCCGCCGATTCAGTGATCGGCTTGGGCATCGGACCGGCCAATCTTGGTCACCTCGTGGGCGAACTCCTTGGCCTCGCTCGTAAACGAAATCTCCTCGGCCAAGCGGTGTTCGAGACGCCAGTCCTCGAGGACCGCGCCCTGCGCTTCGCCCTGCTGCGCAGTTTCGTAGGTGAGCGTGCTCGTGGAGTAGACAATTGCTCGGTCGTTCGCCCAGGCCTGTTCCTCGGATCCGTCGAAGGTGACTTGCTGGCCCCCGACGAAGACCGCCTCGATGTTCTTACGATCCTGCAGGACACGGATGTCCTGCAGCGGATCACCGTTCACCAGGATCAGGTCGCCGAGCATGCCCGGTTCCAGCGTCCCGATCTCCCCCTCGAGCCCCACCGTGCGCGCCGCGTTCGTCGTTCCCGCCGCGATGGCCTCTTGCGCCGAAAGCCCCGCGTACTCCATGAGCAGTTCCAGCTCGCGGGCGTGCCACTCTCCGTACGGGGTGAGGGCGAATCCACTGTCGGTGCCAAGGGCGAACACCACTCCAGCGGCGTGCGCCCGGTGGTACGTCTCAGCGGTTCGCTCCAACATCCTGCGGCACCCGTCGCGGAACCCCACTGGCGTGCCGACGAGTGCGCCAAAGTCAGCGGCATTGGCCAGCAACAGCAGCGTCGGCACCAACGGCGTCTTGGAACTGGCAAAGTGCTCGATCACCTCGTCGGTCATGAAGTTGGCGTGCATGATCCAGTCGAACCCGGCGTCAAGAGCGGCGCCCGCTTCAGCCGACCCGCGAGCGTGGATCGTGACCTGTTTGCCTAACTGGTGGGCCAAGTCAGCGATCTGCTTCATTTCGTCACCGGTGAACGACTGATACTCACCCATCGGGCTGTCAGCGAGCTTGATGAAGTCCACGCCGTTCTTCACCTGGCGACGAACATTGTCGACCATCTCGGCAGGTGTGTTGGCCAAACTACCGATGCTGCTATCAGGGACACCGACGACTTCGGGATACCAATCCGTGAGTCCGTTGCTGGTCGTGATATAACGACCGGCCGTCCGCATGCGCGGACCCAACACCATCCCCTTGGCGATGGCGTTTCGAAGCGCAACACCGATGTACCAGCTCCCGCCGGGCTGGGAAATGCTCGTGACCCCGGCGCGAAGGACCCGACGACAGTTGAATGCCGCACGCAGGGTACGGCTTTCAACACTCGTGTAGATGTCCTGCTCCTCCTGGGTCATGCTGTCCCCGTAGGTCATATGGCAGTGGGCGTCGATAAGTCCGGGCATCAACACCCGACCGCGACCTTCGACGTGGAGAATCGTCTCCTGGTCGGCGCGCGGGACAAGGGCTCTCAGGTCATCGACGTTTCCGATGTCACGAATGCGATCTCGCTCGACCAACAGCGCCGTCGGCTCGCTCGCCTTGTTTCGAGTGCCGTCAACCAGGCGCACGTCTGACAACAACAACCATTGGTTTTGCATAGATCGCTCTACTCCTTCAGTTCGCACGGCAGTGCAGCACAGGTCTGATCGAGGCATCGCGATGGCCGGTCGAGTCGTTCATGTCGGCCATCGAGATGCATTAGGGAATTCTTGGGCTCTCTGCGACAACGGGCGCGTGGTCCAACCCCGGGGCTTCGGCCTTCGCCGCGACGGGAGTTACACCCTTGCCGTACACGGCTGCCGGTTCGGGGAAAATACGTGTCGCGAGAAAGTAGATGCCGGCCCCGATGAACGTCGCACTCAGCCAACTCAGGTCAATACCACCGGCGACGTTACTCCACGGACCAATGTAGAGAGTCGAATTGAGAAAGAGCAGTCCAATGCAACTGGCGACGAGCCACGCGAGACAGGACCGCAGGTTGAGGCCCCGCGTGAACCAGTAGATGCCACCCTTTTCGCGACGGTTGAAGACCTGTAACGCCTGTGGATCGTAGAAACCGCGGCGCATAAAATGACCGACGAGGATGATCGAGATCCACGGAGCGGCCAGAACCCCGAAGAGCGTCACGAACGCCGACACGGTGTTCTCGATGTTCCACACGAGCGTTCCCATGAAAATGAAGACCACACCGATGCAACTGAGCACGATCGTGGCCGGCACTCGCTTCAACGCCGGAATGATCGAAGAGAAATCGAGACCATTGCTATAGATGCACACGGTACTTTGCCCGAGGCTGCCGACGATCCCCAAGAAGATGAGCGGCACCAAGTACCACAGGGGACTGATCCCAACAAGCCCGCCCACGTAGGACAGCGAAGGGTTGTTGATCGCGACAGCGGTGTACGCGCCAAAGACGAGTGGAAAGGCCAGGCCGATGAATCCGCCACCCAGAGCAGCCAGGAAGATCGAACGGTCCGAGTATCGCTTGTGTGATATGTGGCGTGTCCAGTCATTGACGTACGGCCCATAACCGAATGTTGCTGCGGCAGCGATAGTGACCGAAAGTGCCCACGTCGGCATGAACGTCCCGAGTAGGTAGTGTCCCCCCGCGTAGTGGACGTTAAAGTGCGATCCGAACACGAAGAAGCCAACGATCATAAGAAGACCCACGGTCGGAATGAGGAACTTCTCGACGAAGACCATGTTCGCGTGTCCGTAGATGGCAGCCGTGATGGCGATCGCCGCAATGATCGCGTAACTGAAGCCGAGCTCCAAGTTGCCATCGGCTAGGCCGAAGAGCCGATGGGCACCATAGACCGCCATCTGACCCCCGGTCCAAACCGCGAGCGCGTAAAAACCAATCGCGATGAAGACCGCGAGGCATGATCCGATCATCCGGCCCACCACGCCAAAAACTGCGCCACTACTAACGGGTCCATTGGTGCCGGTGCGAGGACCTATCAAGGCCATGGGGGCAAACAGCACCGCACCCAAGGCGCAACCGACGATTATGGACCAGAAGGAGGCCCACCAACTCAAGCCGAACGAGACCGGCAGCCAGCCAAGGACGATGAGGCCCAAGGTGAGATTCGCCCCCAGAAGAATCCAGACGATATTGGATGGTTTTGATTTTCTGTGTTCATCGGGTATGAAGTCGATGCCGTGCGACTCGACCTTTCCAAGTGCGTCAACGGCATCGTGAATCTCACCCCCTGTTAAATCTGCAAGTCCTAACTCACCCCCTGTTAACTCTTCATGTCCTAAATCTTCCATGATGACTCCCCCCATTTAGTAATCCGTATGCAGCCACTTGGCGGGCTCCGCCCGAAGTATCCGCGATTGTAGACTACCTTGTACACAAAGTCAAGGCTAACGGCTAGTGTTTGCGAGATGAAGGTCTTGGCTCCCGGTGCTGGCACTCGCATCTCAGGAGAATCGGCCATAGCCATCGGCACCTTCGACGGTGTCCACCTCGGGCATCGCCGCCTTCTCGAAGAGCTGGCTCGCCACGCCAAAGCGCGTCAACTCTCGACGGCCGTCGTAACGTTTGATCCACATCCGGCCACGGTCGTGCATCGCGAGTCGGCCCCTTTCGCCCTCAACACCTTGTCCCAGAAACTGGATCTCATTGCCAACTGTGGGATTAGCCAGACACTGGTCGTGCCTTTCGACCGGGCTCGAGCCGACGAGAGCGCCGAAGACTTCGTCAGGAACGTATTAATTGGAGACCTCCTCGCGCGGTTGGTGGTTGTTGGCAAGGACTTTCACTTCGGCCGTGGTCGTGAGGGCAACGTGGCCGTCTTGACCGAGCTGGGTCGCACTTACGGCTTTAACGTTGTTGGGATGCGCCTTCACAGTTGCGACGGTGGCCCCATCTCGTCCAGTCGAATCCGACGCCTCATCGCCGACGGTGACATTGAGAGAGCGGCACAGCTACTCGGACGCCCGCACTGCGTCATCGGGTCCGTTCTCGAAGGGACTCCGCTGTCGATTTCTGGACAATCGCAGGTATCAGTGGTAACGATCCCGGCGATGTTCGCCACACCCAAGGCAGGAATGTACGCAGGTCGCGTGGCCCGACTCAATGGTTCGAGCCAAGTCGCCGTGCTCGAGGTAACGAGCGCCGTCGCTGGCCGCACTGAGCGGCTGATCCGCTGCCACGCGATCGATCTCAGCCCCGAGACGGCTAAATCTGTCGATGACCCGTTGGTCGCCGTCTCATTCACGTCAGCGCTGCAGCCCACACCCACGGCCCACGATGCGCCACTAACAACACGGGTCCTAGAAACGTACGCAGAACAAGTGCGGTCGATATCTACTGCTTCATCGCAGCTATTGACACCCACTCTCGCCACCTTCAAAATGAAATGTGAGGCGTATCAGCCCGACCAATCAACGCCGTAATCAATAGATGTACAAGGCCACAGACCGAATTTTGTTTTCTAAGAACGCGTCGGGTCCTTACGTGCTTAGGGTCGCCGGTCCTTGGACAATCAAACTCCAAGTTTTCTCACCATCCCAAGTACGAAGGGCAACTCGGTCGCCCGTCCTCCTTCGCTGAATTCGCGCCCACGAAGCGCCTGCCTGAAATGAATGTTCACAGGCTGCGCGGGAATAGGATCTTCATTTGGAAAAACGCTCGTGAGACTAACAGGACTTGTTGCGCCGACCGGCTGAAGTCGCCTACTTCATATGTTCCTCCCTGTCGGATTACTGCTTGTTGTGTGCTTTTACGAGGGCGGCGGCCTCGAAAGGGGTCGCCCGTGGCGTCTTGCTCGATCGCGCACCAAGCCAGGCAACAACCGTGCCGCTCAGACCGAGGAGGGCGGCCACCAACATCGCGGCGCGATCACCGCCAACGGTCGAGGTGTCCGAGGAGGCGTGCGCGCCTTCGGCGACCGCGACGAGAACGGCCACGCCCATCGCGGCGCCAATCTGACGAGTGGTGTTCACGACGCCACCGACGAGACCCTGGTCGGCGTCGGCCATGCCCTGCGACGCCATGACCGTCGTGCCGAAGACAGTGCCGACCGTGCCAAAGCCAATCAGGAGGACCACCGCGAACAAGGCGCTGTAGTGCCCACTTGAAGGAAGATTCGTGAGAGCGAGGAAGCCAAGTCCGATGGCCAGGGTTGAAGCAATGAGTAGTCGCCGCAGTCCAACGCGCCGAAGCAGGCGGCTTCCGAACATTCCGGTGATAAAGCCGACGACTCCTTGAGGTGCGATGACCAGTCCCGCGGCCAGCGGTGAGTCGTGAAGGGACTGTTGAAGGTAGAGCGACATGACGACCAGTTCGCCCGCGGTCCACGCGCCCATGAAGAACGAGAGGATGCCCGCCGTGCGAATATTTGGCCGAATGAGAAGGTGAAGGTCGACCAGCGGGTGGGAGTGAACCCGCTCGGCAACGATGAAGCCCGCCAATGCCACGGCCGCAACGACAAACGCAGCAACAACGATTGGATGTGCCCAACCGAGCACCGTCCCCTCAGAGACCGCGAAGACCGCCGCTGCCACGGTCGTCGTTGCGAAGACGCCGCCCCAGAGGTCGAGGTGGGCAATCTTCGCTCGTTGACGATCGCTGGCGATAAGACGAGTCGCGAGGAGAGCTGCGGCCACGCCCACGGGAACGTTGACGAGAAAGATCCAGGCCCATCCGGTGTACTGAACCAAGACGCCACCGAGTACTTGACCGGCGACGAAACCAATGGACGCGGTAGCGCCGTAGAGACCGAGGGCGCGCGTACGTTGTGGGCCTTCGGCGAAACGCGAGGTGATCAATGAAAGCGACGCGGGCGCAACCATGGCGGCACCGATGCCTTGGACAGCGCGCGCGACGACGAGCATGACGGCGTCACGACTCAATCCAGCCGCGAGAGAGGAGGCGGCGAAGACGAGAAGGCCCGCGACGAAGATTCGTCGACGACCGAAGAGGTCGGCAATTCGTCCACCGAGAATGAGTAGTCCGCTGAAGGTAATGGCATACACCGTGACGACCCACTGCACCGAGTCACCGCCGAAGCCCAATGCGTGGTGAATCGACGGAAGGGCGACGTTCACGATACTGAAATCAAGGACCACCATGAAGGACGCCACCAGCACGAGCGCGAGCGCGGCGCTAGACAGTCCGGAATGGTGGATGCGAGCGGCGCCGCCTGACGCCTCACTGGCCTGCTTTGACACGTAGCGCGCTCGATCGATTCGACGCTGGCGACTGGTCCTAACTTCGTACATTCGTTTACCTCCGAATTACGGTACTGTACGTATCGTATCATAAGTCCGAGATAGGATGCAAGTGATGACTGAGATGAGTACACCACCGACAATCGCTCGGGGCCGACCCCGCAGTGAGCGCTCCCAGCTCGCCATCCTCCACGCCACGACCCAGTTGCTCGAAGAGCGCGGTTTCGTCGAACTCACGATGGAAGAAGTAGCCGCGCGAGCGTCGGTAAGCAAAGCAACTATCTACCGCCGCTGGCCGACCAAGGGCACCCTCGTCTTCGAAGCCTTCGCGTTCGACTTCTTGTCCCGTCAGACCCTTCCGGACACCGGCAACCTCCGAGGCGATCTCTTAGCGTCCTTGCGCTCCTGGATTCGAGTGGTCAAGGGTACGGTGACCGGACGCACCCTGGTGGGACTCATCGCTGAAGTACAGCGAGATCCCGAGCTCGCCGAACTATGGAGCGAACGCTTCGTTCTACCGGTTCGAGCGCAACATCGCTTGATGATTAGTCGCGCTATTGAGCGAGGCGATATCCCCTCGACGGTCGACGCGGACGTCGCCATGGACCTTCTCTTCGGTCCGGCCTACCATCGGCTCTTGCAATCGCACGCCGTTCTGAGCGACCGATTCGCTCAGCGTGTCGTCGACACCATCATCAACGGATTGACCGGCAACTCCAAAAGTTGATAGTTTCACGACCCATCGTCCAGTGATGAAGCAAGCACCGCCCAGAAGGACGGTTCGTACGCAAAGATGAGTCGCACTTCCTGATACGTCGAAACGTTGATTCGGTCGAACCTCATCTCACGATTCAAGACGAGAGAAGAACGCCGCAATGTCCGAAGGGACGGACGCGATAATCCCGCGAAAGGAGCCCGGTCTCGGCGGCTCCCACGGTCACGCGCAGTTTTGTGCCCTATATCTATGCCGCTGCCCCGGGCTTTGATGCCAGCGCGTCGGCCTTGTCGTTTCGGCTGGAAGCAAGATTCAACGCCACGGGGATGACGTCGTCGACCGCGATCTCAATTCGTTCGTAGACCTCGGGATTGAGAATCGTCGTGCCGTCGAAGTCGCCGGAACTGAGGTAGATCCCCATCGGGGCGCTCCACGCTTGGAAGTATCCGAGGAGCGGCCGAAGTGCGAAGTCAATGACCAGAGCGTGGCGTTCACTGCCACCGGTGGCGACGAGCATGACCGGTTTCGCCGCCAACGCGTACTGGTCGACGAAGTCGAAGAAGTGCTTGAAGAGCCCCGTGTAGGAGCCACGAAAGACCGGCGTGGCGGCGATGACGAGATCCGCTGTCTCGACCGCAGTGATGGCGGCCAGGCTCACGACGTCGAGTTGGTCTCTCTCGAGCGCGCTCCCCAACCCTGGATTCAGATCATGGAGCTCGAAGATCTCGACCGTCAACTCTGCTCGTCACGCGAGTCCTTCGACGATGAGATCGACGAGCGCTCTGGTCTTGGATCGTGTTCGAGTGACGGTTCCCACTACGGCCACGACTCGTAACGGGTCACTCATCGCCCCAACGCTCCTTGAGCTTTGCGCGACTCTTCTCGTAACGCGATCTCCTTTCGAACCACCGGTGCCACCTCCGCGCCAAGAAGTTCAATGGACTTCAGCATCTCTATCTGGGGAACGTTGCCGAATCCCATCTGGATCATCGTGCGGTCGTGATGGAAGACCTCGTACTGATCGAGAATCTTGTCGATCACTTCTTGGGGACTGCCGAGAAGGAAGGCCCCACGTGGTGTCGACTGCGCTTCGTACGCGGCACGCGGCATCGGTACACCCCGTCCTCGCTGGTGGTGGTTGGCCATCCATCCCGACTCGAAGTACGGGTGGGAAATGTCAATTGCTTCTCGATGGGTGGGGGCGATGAATCCAGGAGAGTTGATCGACACCTTGAGGTTCTGCGGATCGTGCCCGAACTTCGCCGCCGCCTCGCGGTACAAATCAACAAAGGGGGCGAACTGGTGAAAACTACCACCGATGATCACGAGCGCTAAGGGCAGATTGAGTTGGGCGGCTCGGACAGCCGACGCTGGCGTGCCGCCGACCGCTACCCACACCGGAAGTTCGCGCTCGGGTTGCGGACTGATGTCCGCGACGTTCAGCGGCGAGCGGGTCGTACCCTGCCACGTGATTGGATTTTCCTGACGAAGGCGCAACAAGAGGTCGAGCTTGTCGGAGTACAGCTCGCTGTACTCACTCAGGTCGTGGCCAAACAGGGGAAAGGACTCGATGTACGAACCGCGCCCGGCGATGATTTCAGCCCGACCTCCGGAGATGAGGTCCAAGGTGGCGAACTGCTGAAAGAGGCGAACGGGATCGTCGGAACTGAGGACACTCACCGCACTCGACAGTTTTATGTTCTGTGTTCGAGTGGCCATCGCCGCCAGCACCACCGCGGGGACCGAGACCGCAAAGTCGCCGCGGTGGTGCTCGCCCACGGCGAAGACGTCGAGACCGGCGTCGTCGGCAACCTCCGCCTGCTCTATCAACTCACGGAGTCGTACAGCGGGTGTCGGTGCTTCGTGCGTTGTCGGGTCGGGCGCCAACTCGCCGAAGTGGTACATGCCAAGTTCGAACGCCGTAGTTGTCACTTTCCCCGACTCATAGTCAGACCGTCATTTCGGGCGCGGGCCCTACGAGGTGCTATTGGTGTAGACGACGGAGAGATCCTCGTCTCCATGTCCGTTAGCGATTGCCAGGTGCCACGCGTCAATGAAGCTGTTGGTCACCCGAAGGTCAATCCCGGCGCTGCGAGCAGAGGCGACCGCTAGGTCGGCGTCCTTCGAAGCAAGCTTGAGCGTGAAGCTCGGCGCAAAGTCAGCGGCAAGCATCTGTCGGGCCTTCGCTACCGCGTAGGGCGAACCAATGGGCGCGTCCTCGAGGAGTTCGATGATGAGTTCGGGATCGAGCCCCAACGCTTCAGTGAAGTGCAGCGTCTCGGCGATGGACTCCACGAGACCGACGAGCCAGTTGTTCAAGACGAGCTTGGCCTTACTCCCGGCACCCGCCTCGCCCAGCCACATGGTTTCACGACCCATCGCGTCGAAGACCGGCGCCACTTGGCTTCGAACTCCCTCAGGACCACCAGCCAGGACTAACAGCGTGCCAGCCTCCGCCGGTCCCACGCTGCCCGAAACGGGAGCGTCTACGAACACGACGCCATGGTGGTCAGCCAACTCAAGCAGTTGAGCCGTCCATTCGACGCCGATGCTGCTCATCTGCAACCAGACGCTGCCGCGTCGCAGAGTGTCGAGCGCCCCTTGCGGACCGCCCATCGCCGCACCGACCAAGGGACCATCGGGCAGCATGGTCACGAGAACGTCGGCACCCGTCGCGGCGTCCGCCGGCGACGACGTGGCGATCGCCCCGAGTTCCACCAAGGGCTTGACGCGCTCAGGTGATCGGTTCCAAACCCGAACCACGAAACCCGCCTTGAGCAATCGAGTGGCCATTGGCGCGCCCATGCGACCTGTTCCCACGAAGGCAACAGTCGTCTTTGATTGTGTGTCGTTTGTCATTTGTATTCCTTTCTTGGGCCACCCTGCGTGAAGGAGTTGATGGCGTCGCGATAATCAATTCGTCCCGCGTGAGCATCGACGCTGACGTGACTTTTCCGGCCCTTTGAGCGCGGTCCGACATGGACCATTCGCGCGGGCGTTGCGGCAATCGTCCGCGCGCTAAACACCTTCTCCTTGAGAGCTCCAGAGTCCAGAACCTGATTAACGCCGACAGTAACCTTCGCTCGCTTCGGAAGCAACAGTGCGAGGAGTACCGCCGCGATCATCGCGCCGCCCGCGAAGGCGAACGCCGCGCGATAGCCAGCTACGAGTGCGTCTTCAACGACGACGTGACCCAGCCCGTGTGAAAGTGCGACGCTGGCCGCGACCGACGACATGAGCGCCAAGCCCAGCGCGCCGCCAATTTGGCGCGTCGTATTGATAAGACCCGACGACACGCCAGCTTCGTGCGGCGACACCCCCGAGGTAGCGGCGAGCGTCATCGGGACGAAGGACAGACCGAGGCCGAATCCGATGAAGATGACCGGACCGAGTACGTGACCGACGTAACTGGCATCGGCACCTATTGACGACAGCCAGAAGAGACCAATCGCGGCCAACGACGAACCAAGAATCAACTGTCGGCGGACACCGAGGTACTGGACCAGGCGCGTGCCGATGAGGGCCGCTATGAGTGTCGAGATCCCTGTCGGCGCAAACGTCACGCCGGTGCGCAACGCGCTGTAGCCGTCAACGTTCTGAAGGAAGAGTGAAAGAAAGAAGTACGTACCAAAAACGGCCGTCCCGACGGTGATGGCGATCGCGTTGGCCGCCGCGACCGATCGAATCTTGAAGATTGCGAGGGGAACGAGCGGATCCTTCGCGAATCGAGCTTCGGTAATGAAGAAGGCGACGAGAAGCACGATGCCGGCAGCCAAGGTCGAAATGGTGCGGGCAGAGCCCCACGGATACGAATTAGTACCAACGATGCCGTAGACCAGCACCGCGAGACCGACCGTCACCAAAATCGCTCCGACGACGTCAAGCGAACGCTTGGCGTCTTCTTCGTCGCGCGAGCAGTCTAGCCCCACCCATGCGGCGGCGAAGAGGAGGATCCCGATCGGAACGTTCACGATCAATACCCATCGCCAGTTGAGCATGCTGGTAAGTATCCCTCCGGCGAGCACGCCTGCGGCCGCGCCGCTGGCGGCCGTCGCGGACCAGGCACCCAGCGCCTTGCGCCGTTCTTCGAGGTCGGTGTAGGCCGTGACGAGAATGCTCAGCGTCGCCGGGGCAAGGATCGCACCGCCGATGCCCTGCATCGCGCGAGCGACGAGGAGCCACGTCTCACTTTGGGCGAGTCCCCCAAGGAGGCTGAACAGGGTGAACACTGAAAGTCCGACCAAGAAGACGCGCCGACGTCCAAAGAGATCAGCCGCCCGACCACCCAACATCAAAAATCCAGCGAAGGTCAGCGTGTACGCGTTGACCACCCGCTGCTCGCCCGACGCCGAAAGTCCGAGGCTGAGTCGCATCTGGGGAAGGGCAACGTTCACGATCACGACGTCGAGCACCACCATGAACTGCGCCACACAACAGATGGCGAGCACTGCCCACGACGGAATTCGGTGCGTTCGTGTTACTACGTCAGACATCCGTGGACGAGAAAGTAGAAAACTGCTCATTAGTTGACCTCCAAGGTGCGACTGGCGAAACGTACGACGGCGCGAACCGACCACACAATCGCGATTGCGACGAGAACGACGAAGACCAACATGGCCTCACGTGCCTGTACGTGCGCCGTAGCGATGCCGAGTCCAATGACGGGGACCGAGAGTCCGACGTAAGCCCCGAGAAAGAATCCAGACAGAACTTCGGCGCGTGACTCCGGCGATGCGGTACTGCCCGCCGCGACGAGCGCACCACGAAACACCAACCCCGCACCGGCGCCGGTGACGACACCGCCAAGGATGAAGATCAGCAAGCTCGGCACCCACATACCTATCGTGAAGAGCGCCAGACCGACGAGCAGGATCGGCACGCTGCGTCGGAGCATCTGCGCCGTCTCGAGACGACCCAGCACAATCTGCGCCAGGGCACCTGCAGCAAACGCGGAGAACGCAACGGCCCCAGCAAGGGCGTGCGAGGACTCGTGCAAGGTGCCCGCGAGAAAGCTTGGTACCAGCGAGTTGAAGACGCCGTAGACCGCGAAGGCCGCGAGTCCCGCGAACGTAGCCGCGAAGAATTGACGCCGACCTTCGCTGGGTACGGCCACACGCTGAGGGCGCCACGCCGGAGGGCTGTCAAGTATCGACACCGTTTCTGGCGCGAACGCAATGAACAGTGCCAACACGACTAACGCGGCGCCGACGACGATGAACGAAAGACGTAGTGGAGCGGGCGCGAACTGTGCCAACAGTCCCCCGAGGAGTGGACCGAAGCCAATGCCTCCCAAGTTCGCAGCGATTGCAATCACTTGCGGACGCTTCGTTGAGGTACCAGGGCGTGCGTGGAGGTGCAGTTCGGCCAGGTACGCGGTGGCGGTCGCGGTCGTCATGCCGACGGCAACTCCACAGACCACGCGAGCCGCGATCAGACCAATGAGACTGGGAAAGAAGATGAACAACGAGGAGCTCGCTACGTTGACGAGCAACGCGATCACCAGCATTCGACGCCGGCCAACCCAGTCCGATACGTGTCCAACGAGAAAGAGACTGGCGATGACCCCGACGGCGTAGACGGCGTACACAATCGTCACCATGATCCCGGAGAAATGGTCACGCTGCTGGTACAACCCGTACAACGGTGTGGGTACCGCCGAAAGGGCCATATTTAAGAGGAACGCCATCGCGACCACCCAGAAGGCCACGCGGTGGGGCAAGACAAACCCATGTTTGAGGCTTTCCGCGCGCTCAGAGCGCAGGTGGGCCTCGCCATTAAGTGACATCAGACGAGATTCGGGCCTCGCTTGTTCTTCAGTGCTCACGTTCACTCCTATAATCCGTCAATACCCTATATGAAACGCTACGTATCGTATTATAACGAGTACTATGGAGAGCGTGACATCTGAGTCAATTTCCAAGCCGAATAAGAGGGGTAGGCCCCGCAGCGAGGAGGTCGAGCAAGCGATTCTGAAGGCGACCGCACGTCTGCTGGCGGAGCGTGGACTTCAGGCCCTGACCATTGAGGACGTTGCGTCTCTCGCCAAAGTTGGCAAGACCTCGATCTATCGCCGATGGCCTTCGAAGGGAATCCTTGCGCTGGAGGCCTTTCTCAGTGAGTTCCTCCTGCTCCAGCCACCAATCGACACCGGAAGTTTGGCGAGCGACCTCAACGAAGCACTCTCGGCGTGGGTCAGGACAGTTGCGGGCACGCCGACCGGCCGAAGCCTCGTTGCACTAATTGCGGAAGCACAAACCGATCCCGAACTCGCTATCGCGTGGAGTGAAGCGGTGATCAAAACGGCACGAAATCAGCATCGCTCGATGATCGAGCGGGCCATTCTTCGAGGGGAAATACCAGGAGACTCCGACGTCGACGTACTAATGGACATGCTCTACGGCCCGGCATATCACCGGTTGCTCCAAGGGCACCTTCCCTTGACCGAAGGTTTCGTTCAACAGGTCGTGGCGGTCGTCGTCGCCGGAGCCAAAGCGGGAGCCGCGGTACCGCTCCATGTTGACAAGGACTGAGTTCGGTCAGTGACCCTGCGCGTCATCTAGATGCTGACGACCGCAAATCTGACGAAAGAGAAACTACCCTACGAGTCATTGCAAGAAGCACTGTCGCACCCGACTCGCTTGACACCCGCGCTGACGTGTCACTGGCACGCCCTCGGCAGTCTCACATGACTCGATAGCGAGCAGGTTGACGCCGACGCTGTGAGCACCAAATGAGACAAAACGATGTCTTGGGTTCCTCTACAAAGTGTCCCAAGGTGCCGGGATCGAGATCCGAGCGACCCATTAAATCCCTAATCAAGGCAGCACTGTTAACGATGGCTAGACGAGATCTAGCCAGTGGTCTCGTCAATTCTTTCTCGTCGACATTTCTTCAGATCCACCATGCCCAGCATCTAGAAAAGAAAGATCAAAGCAATCCCACAAACTAAATGAGCCACCCGATGCCTGCACCTCAAGCGCAAGCAATCAAAACATCCAACGAATTGCTACATGTCGAGTCCACCATTGACCGAAATGACGGCGCCCGTAACGTAAGACGCTCGGTCATCCAGGAGGCTGGTCACGACGTATGCAACCTCCTCAGGTTTGCCTAGTCGACCGATCGGAATTCGCGCGACGATCTTTTCGAGCACCGCGTCTGGAACTGACGCCATCATGTCGGTACTGATAAATCCCGGAGCAACGCAGTTGACGGTGATGCCCTTTCCCGCGAGCTCGAGGGCGAGCGTCTTAGTGAGTCCGTGCATTCCCGACTTGGCCGTCGCGTAGTTGGCTTGGCCTACATTTCCAGTCTCGCCAATGATCGAACTAATGTTGACGATTCGTCCCGATCCTCGCGAGATCATGTGCTCGATCACTGCCTTGATCATGTAAAAGCATCCGGAGATGTTGACTCGCATGACTCCGTGCCACTCGTCAATAGACATCCGACGAACCGTGCGGTCGATATTGATCCCCGCGTTGTTAATGAGATAGTCAATGTGGCCGTGCGCTTCAATGGCCTCATTAACGAACCGTGCGCAATCGTCTGGTTCACCAACCTCCATCTGATGAAGAGTCACCGAGTGCCCCATTTTCTCAGCCGCCTCGCGCATCGACTCAGCCGCTTCGCGATTTGATTGATAGCCGGCGCACACGTGCACGCCGCTTTCGCAGAGGGCCGTCGAAATCGCTCGCCCAATTCCTCGCGTCCCTCCGGTGATCACCGCCGCCTTGTCTTCGGTCATCGAAACCACCCCCTTCGCGACACCCTATCCATCGGGCGCACGTCGCACCTTGTGGATCAACGTAACGTGTTGGAGACTTATTCGCCTCTGCACAAGGCACCACTGAGCACCTCTCCGATCGCGGTCATCATCTCTAGGATCCGACGGCGAAGTATCCGCCTCTACATCCTGGCAAGTGTTGGAGATACGGGTCGATTACCCAATCTGCTGACGTGAGCGACGATGAGCAGCCCCAACGACGTCAAGGGGCCACTCTCATTTCATGGCGTGAACGAAAGGGCCCGTCGAGTTCTCGAACAGTGAGGCGTCCAGCTCTTCGCTCGGACCGCTACGACGCTTCCGACAAGGCCTTCGCGATGATCGTCGTCTCGTTGTCCAGCGACGATGGCTCGTGCAGTCGAGCTGAGTCCAGCTGGTCAATCTGGGAGATCTGGGTAGCGACGGCTTCGGGCGTGTTTTCACTTAACACCACGCCGTACGTCTCGGCGACAAAGATTCTGGCGATACGCCCCCCGGCGACGGAGTAAATGTTGCCGTTCACCGCGCACTCCTCGCTCGCCAGGTACGCCACGAGAGGGCTCACGGACTCGGGCGAGACGTTCGGCGCGAGGTCACCGAGGATACCTTCGGTCATTCGAGTCAGAGCGATCGGGGCGATGGCATTTACCTTGACACCGTGTTCGATGCCCTCGAGAGCAAGAACACGCGTCAGTCCAGCGAGTCCGGCTTTCGCCGCACCGTAGTTGGCCTGTCCGAAGTTGCCGAACAGCCCCGAGGCCGAGCTCGTGTTGACAATGCGTCCGTAGCCTTGCTCGCGCATCAAACGAAACGCCGGTTGAGAGACGTACAACGCTCCCTTCAGGTGAACGTCCAATACTTGGTCGATCATCGTAGCGTCCATTTTATGAAACGCCCGGTCGCGGAGGATACCGGCATTGTTGATCAACACGTCGACGCGGCCAAACGCGTCCAGGGCGCTCTGCACGATCGCCGCACCTCCTTCTGCGGTTGCGACACTGTCGTGGTTCGGTGCCGCGACGCCACCGAAGGCGATGATCTCCTCGACGACACGCTGCGCGGCGGACGCCGACGATCCACTGCCGTCGAGCGCGCCCCCGAGGTCGTTCACCAGTACGCTCGCTCCCCGGTGGGCGAGCGCGAGCGCGTGGGCGCGTCCGAGGCCGCCGCCGGCCCCGGTGATGATTGCGACTCGCCCTTCAAAGCGCAGTTCTTCCATGGTTATCCCCTTATTTGTCATTCGCTAAGAATGAGATTGATGGCTCAGAGTTCGGCGTGCTCGCTGGTGCCCGACGGTTCGCGCGCGAGAAATTCCTCGACAACGTGCGCAAATTTCTCGGCGGCGTCTGGTTGCTGCAGGTCGTGACCTTCCGAGAGCTTGATCAGCGTGGCGTTCGGAATTCGTCCCGCCAGGACCTGACTATTCGCAAGGGGCGTGACACGGTCCTCGCTCCCGCACACGACGAGAGTGGGAGCGGAAATGGCCCCGAGAAACGCGATGCTCGACCACGTGGAGACGGCCATCGCGCGCCACCATGTCGAAAGTGCATTTGTCCGAAAGATTCCACTCATCAGAATCGCAAGACCGTCGTGCGTTTCCCAACCGGCGAGCGTAGATCCAACTCCGCACGAAGTAGCCGCGAGTACCAAGCGGTGAACTCGCTGTGGGTAGTGGGCAGCCAACTGTTGCGCGACGGCACCACCGTATGAATATCCGAGGACATCCACGCGATCGAGGCCGATCTCGTCGAGGACCGACACGGCGACACCGGCGAGTTGCGCGATCGATAGCGGCAAGATTGGTGCCGGGCTCTCGCCAACGCCCGGCGCGTCGAAGGTCACGACGGTCCTTTCACCGAGCGCCTCGATAAAAGGACCCCAACTGCTGAGCGGGCCGCTTAGCCCGTTGAGCAGCAACAGCGGATCTCCTTCACCCTCCACCCGAATGCGGACCTGGTGTCCGCGGACCGACGCGTCAAGCGATTCGCTGATTTGATTTCGGGCGTTACTCAAGCGCGAACACGCACGTAGCTGCCAGGAGCTACCTCAAGTGATGGATAGCTCTCGCTGCCAAGATGATCGGGTGGCGCAATTTCGTCGCCACCGCGCGCGTCGATCCATTCGGTCCAGTCCTCCCACCACGTGCCATCGACCAAGGTCGCCTCGTTCTTCCACACCTGAGGATCGTCGGGACGAGCGTCGCTCGACCAGTACTTGGGCTTTGGCCCGGGAGGGTTCACCACACCGGCGATGTGTCCTGACGTCGTGAGCACGAATCGATTGGGACCAGCGAATATCGTCGCTGTCTTGTAGCCAGCGGTCCATGGCACGATGTGGTCGTTGATCGCGGCGACCACGTAGGTGTCGATCTTGACGTCTTTGGGATAGAGCCTGCGCCCTTCGACCTCGAACTCTCCTAGCGCGAACTCGTTGTTGAGGTAGCACGACCTCAGGTACTCCGAATGCATCTTGGCCGGCATCCGGGTACCGTCGCTATTCCACACCAAGAGGTCGAAGGCGACCGGCTGCTTACCGAGCAGCCAGTTGTTGCCGATGTACTGAAAGATCAAGTCGTTGGCCCGTAGTGCGTCAAAGACGTGTGCCATCGCGTCGGCTTCGAGGAAGCCGTCTTTTTGCATCTGCAGTTCGAGGCCGGCGATCGTGTCCTCGTCGGTGAAGAGTCCGAGTACGCCGGGCACGCTGAAGTCGGTCATCGTGTTGAGGAGCGTGGCCGATTTGATGGAAGCGTCGCCGATCGCCGCGTTGTACGCGAGGCCGATAGCGCTCAACGTGCCACCGAGGCACAACGAGACGGTGTTAACTTCGAGGGCGCGGGTAATCTCCCGGATGACCCTGATGGCCTCGAAGAGGCCGAGTCGCAAGTAGTCCTCGAAGCCGAGGTCCCGCATGCTCGAATCGGGGTTGCGATAACTGATGGCAAAGCAGGTATGTCCGTGCTGGACCGCCCATTCGATCAGGCTCTTACCCGGGGCCAGATCCATGATGTAGTACTTATTGATCCACGGCGGACAGAACAACAGTGGTACCGCGAACACGTGCTCGGTTTGCGGTGCGTACTCGATCAACTCGATGAGCTCGTTTCGGTACACGACGGCACCGGGGGTGGCGGCCAAGTTGACACCCAATTCGAATCCGGAACTGTCGACCTGCGAGGGCCAGCCCCCCTTTTGGTTCATGTCCTCGAGCATGTTCCTTGCCCCGCGAACCAAGCTTTCGCCTCCAGTGTCAAAGGCTTCACGCAACGCGGCCGGATTGCCGAGCAGAGTGTTCGTAGGCGCGAGCGCGTCAAGGATGAACTTTGCGGCGAAACGCGCCTTGGCGTCTTGACTCTCGTCGAGTTGCGCCGCGTCCAGTAGTTCACCGAAGTACTGGCAACCAAGCAAATACTCCTGTTCCAGCAGGAAATAGAGGGGGCTTTGAGCGTACGCCGGGTCCGCGAAGCGCGAGTCCCCTGATGACGGCGACATCGGAGCAGCCGGCGCCGCCCCACTGGCGCACTCGAGCGTCGCACGCACCGCGGCGTCGAGGCCGATCACGAGGCGGGCGTTGGCCGCGGCGATCTCGCCAGGTTTGGCGAGCAACGCGGTTTGTGCTGCCTTCAACGAGCCCAAAAACGAGACCGGGTCGGCCTTGGCGGTTAGTTCCGCAATGAAATTCTGCTGCGCGCCGTGAAGTTGCTGGGCGAACGTAAAGAGTTCGTTCGGTGACGGAATGGTTTCGGGCTTCGGCGTCGCGGCCATGTCAGTTAGCTTGGCGACCACCTCGGCGGCTCCGTCGAACCACGCGCTCGCGAATTGCAGCGTGGCGTCCTGGGACAACTGAAGCGCGCCCAATAGCTGGCCCGCCAACGTTGAACTGCCGTCGGCCGCGTTGGTGGTCTCGTTCTTCTCATTGACCAAGGCGAAATCCCTACTGATGTGAAGCCACACGGCGTCTTAAGAAGAGAGTACATACCTTTTGCTTGGCATGTCAAGCACCCCGCCACGAGAGGAAACTTTGACATTGGCCATTTATCGCCGCTTCGGGCGCTGCGAGAAAGCCCGCCATCAGGCGTTTCTTCTGACGAACTTTTGAATCATCGAGATGGCCCTTCGAGCATGGCGCCCGGCTGTGCCGTTCGCTGAGCTCACTTGAACGCCTCAGGACTATTCGCGGTTGGTCTCGATGTAGCTGCGATAGACGGCCAACAGCGCGTGGCGTTGGGCCTCGGTGAGCCGCTGGTCGGCGCGAATTGCGCTCTCCGTGGCCTCGTCACCCAACTTTTCCTTACCACTGATCAAGCCAGCCTGTTCGAACAGGATCTCTGCCGACACGTTTAACGCGTCGGCGATTGACTTCAATACACGTATTGACGGCTCGTGCAGTCCTCGCTCAACTTGACTCAAGTACGGGTTGGAAATCTCCGTGATCGCGGAGAGCTGGCGCAGCGACAAATTAGCAATCTGTCGCTGCGCCCTTATGAAACCTCCCAGCATTCGCCGGCGGTCATCTTCAACTTTGGTCGTTGGCTCTTCCGTGTACTGCATCGTAATTGAATCCGTGAAGGACGTTAAGCCAAATTCTCAGGAACAAGAGCGTTCGCCAACTGCAGGGCGAAATCGCGCTGCACGTTGAGCAGTTCTGACGTGAAGTCAAACGCAAACTTGGTCACGGATTCCGCACTGGGAAAGGCGGGGGCTCCGGGAACGCTGGGCAGGTCCGTCAACGGAAACACTGAGGCAACCTTGGCAAAGGTCTGCGCGGTGTCAACCGAGAACTGCTGGTACTGCTTCACCGCGGAAATCAACTGTTCGCTGATTTTCGAGGCAATCTCGGGTATTTCGGTCGTAGATGTGGTCTTTGTCGCTACCATCATGAACTCCTCTGGTATCACTTCGTGGACGGCGATTCCGTCGCAAGCACACTATACACCCCACTTGCTTGGTATGTCAAGCACAGTTTCCAGTTTGTCCCCAGCTCTGAATAGCGGCGAAATATTAGGGCCTGTCACTATCGTCGCGGCGGTACTACTTCACCCACGGCAACAGTTCAAGACTCGATCAATGTTCGTGTCCAACAGATTCTTGTTAGGCGCTCGGCTCGTCGTGCCCGGGAAGTGCGTCGATCAATCGCCGGACGAACTCTTGTTGTGCGTTCATCAGTTCCTGGGCGAACTCGAAGAACTTGTCCGAGATCTCCTCGGGCTTGGGAAGCGCGTCTATCATCGGCAGCTTCGGCATTTCTGGCAACTTCGGGGTTAATTTCGCGACACTTTCGGACCACGCACTCACAACCTTCAACGTCGCGTCCTGGGATCGCTTGATTGCTTCCAAAATCTGGTCTTGAACGCGCGACTCTTCAGCGGCGGCGTCTTTGTTAGTGGTGTTCTTGGCGTTTTCAGCTGCCATGGTGAACTCCTCAGGGTCTTGCATAGTGCGCGCCTGCGCACAGTTGCACTCTATCTACCACGTGCTTGGCATGTCAAGCACGTGGACGTTGTACGCGGACGACGCTGATGCGAGCTTCTCGAACGGCGGCCACTCGTGAATCTCGCCTGGCGGATCGCTCGCAGTGACTGAAACAACGGACACCGGCCGCCCCGTTGTTACTGGCGGGCGTAGAGGTCCAGGCGCCAGTCCCCGGTCAACTCGAAGTCGCACAGGGACACCGTCGTGGTGCACATCACGTCGAGCACCTGCGCCGCCGGCGTGTCGGCCGGGACTTCGAGGAGAAGACCGCGCTGGGTGTGGTCCTGACGAACTGTGAACGGAGCGCCACCAAGAAGCGTGGTGATCCGTTCGTTGCCGAGCCATCCTCGCGAATGCAAGACACCAAGTGAAGAGGGTTGCGCCTCACCATGGCGAGGACGCGATGTAACGAAGGAGGCCTTGGCGACACCTTGGTTCACCCACAGTCCCGTAAAATTGATGCGGAGGTCCTGAACGTCGTCAACAACACGCGGAACGACGTTGCACCATCCTCTGCCCGAAGCAATTGACTCGACTGCCCTAAGGGCTTCAACGCGGTCATTGGAAAACTGAAACTGGCTACGCGTACTCACACTTTTTCCCTTGGCGAACGCTAGACCGTTCGTGTTGAAGTTGGCGATTGGCCAATGTCCCACCAATCGACTTCTTCGACAGTAGACCGAGCGTCGTGGTCCTGCGTCGGACGTCGGCGTGGATTTAAAGCAATGGACTGGACTTGACGACGCGCTACGCCCAACCCAATTCTTCGAGCCGAGGATCGCTGATGCCGAAGTGATGCGCGACTTCGTGGATCACGGTTTTACGAATCTGGGCCTTTACTTCGTCCTCACTGTCGCATTGACGACAGATCGTCGTCTGGTACAAGGTGATCCGGTCAGGCATGACGGCGCTGTAGCTGATCGGACTGCGCTTCGTAAGGGGTATGCCTTCGTAGAGTCCAAAGAGACTGCGTCCCGGTGCCTCGTCGTCAACAATGATCGCCAAGTTCTCTATTTGGTTTGAGAGTTCTTCCGGCAGCGTGGCGAGAGCTTCTTCCACCAACTCCTCGAAACGTTCTTTAGATATCACGAACATCAGCGAAGCGTACCGGCCGCTTGACGTAATGCCGACACTGTTTACGGGTTCTTACTTTGACGAGATCGCCAGTTCCTCGTACCGAAAACAATTGGTTACGTGATCGTTCACGAGTCCCGCCGCTTGCATGAACGCGTAACAGATGGTCGGGCCAACGAATTTAAATCCCCGCTTCTTCAAATCCTTACTCATCACTTCGGCCACGGAGCTCTTTGCCAGGATCTGGGTTCCCTCGGTCCAAGCGTTGATCGTTGGTCTGCCGTCGACGAACTCCCAAAGGTAGGCATCGAGCGAGCCGAAGTCTTTTTGGATGGCAATGACAGCTCGGGCATTGGCGATGGTAGCGACGAGTTTTTGCCGGTTGCGAATTATCCCTTCGTTGATGACGAGACGCTCTAACTTCTTGTCGCCGTACTTTGCGATTTTTGCAACATCAAAACCGTCCAGTGCCTTCTCAAAATTTTCGCGTTTTTGCAAGACGATGCGCCAACTGAGTCCCGCTTGCATGGCGTCGAGCACCATGAACTCGAAGAGT
>PLNQ01000144.1 GCA_003141815.1 Acidimicrobiaceae bacterium
CGTTGGTGATGTTGCGAACGCGCGATCCGCGCGCGCCAACGCACGCGCCGACGGGGTCGATCATCTGGTCGTTGGACGCGACGGCGATCTTCGATCGGTGACCGGGTTCACGCGCGAGCGCCTTGATCTCCACGATGCCGTTGGCGATCTCGGGCACCTCGATCTCGAAGAGCTTCGCCACGAGGGCCGGGTGCGTGCGCGAGACCACGATCTGGGGGCCCTTGTTGGTCTTGCGGACCTCCACGATGTACACCTTGATGCGCGCGCCGTGTTCGTAGCGCTCGAAGGCGATCTGCTCGGCTTGGGGAAGGAGTGCTTCCACACGACCAAGGTCCAGCAAGGTATAGCGATTGTCGTTCTGTTGGACGGTGCCCGAGACGATGTCGCCTTCGCGGTTGGCGAACTCCTCGTACATCTGGCGACGTTGGATGTCGCGGATCAACTGCATCAAGACCTGCTTGGCGGTCTGCGCCGCGATACGACCAAAGTCCTCGGGCGTCGCGTCCCACTCGCGAGTGACGTTGCCCTCGATGTCGAGCTCCAGGCCCCAGACCTTGATCTCTCCCGTTTCGGGATTGATCTCGACCTCGGCGTCTTCGGCGGAATCGGGACGACGCTTGTAGGCAGCGAGCAGAGCATTCGCCAACGCGATCAACAACTCCCCTTCGTCGATGTTCTGGTCCCGTGCGATCTGACTGAGGGCCTCAAGAAATTCGAAGTTCGCCATGGCTAGCCTTTCTTGCTCGTCGATGAAGCCTTCGTACCCTTGGACGTGGCGGGCTTGGTGGCGCCCCACGCAAAGACGGTGCGCGCGCGTTCGATCGCGTCGAGGGCGACCGTCACTGCGCCGAGATCGTTGTCATCGATAGTGAGTGACGACCCGTCAACGGAGACGAGCGTCCCTTCGAGACGACGGGTTGGCTCCCCGTCTCGAAGTTCGCGCAGCGTTACCAACTCACCCACGGCACTGGAAAAATGTGCGGGCGTTCGCAGGCGGCGCTCGAGTCCAGGACTCGATACGTCCAGAGTGAAGCGGCCCGCGATGGGGTCGTTCGCATCCAGCCACTCAGAAATGGTCCGGTTGGCCTTGGTCAGCGATTCTAGATCGACCCCACCGGCTCGATTCACGACAACGTTCAGCGTCCCAGCGGAAAATTCGACGTCGTAGAGCTCAAGTCCGAGCGAAGATAGCATGGGCCGCAGCGTGGTGTCCCATTCCATGGCCGTCTCCTTTCGCTGTCGCTACGGACGCCCAGACATTGAAAAAGCGCGGGCCCGAGGCCCGCGCTTAAACGAGTCCATACGTCCTGAGCGGACTGTAGACATCAATTGTAGCAGTCGAAGAGCCCTGAAACAATTGGAAAGTCGCTGGAGAAAATTACGAAAGGGTGAGAAAAATACCTCTTTTCTGTTCGCTCAGTATGACTTCGCCACGAGGCAGACCAGGTCGCCCTCGTCGTCACTCACGGGCATCGAGCCATCGCGGCGCTGCAGGCAGCGGACGCTCACGGCCTGGGCGTTGAGTTCGCTCTCTCCCTCACCCGCGACGAGGTCCCAGTCCAGTCGAGCGAAGCCGTCCTTCGCGGCGTCAATCGCGTCCGCGACGCTACTGACGTCGTGGGTGTTGTCGACGAGGAAGGACTGGGCGCTCGCGAAAAGGTCGCGCTGGAGCGTTTCGAGCATCGCGGGTACGGCGCTCGCCAGTTCGTCGAGCCCGTGAGGGGACTTCTCACCGGTGTCACGGCGTACGACGGTGACGATCCCCTGGGCGAGGTCGCGGGGTCCCACTTCCACGCGTAGGGGTACGCCCTTGATCTCCCAGTCGGTGACTCGACGACCGAAGCTTCCCCGGCCGCGGTCAACTTCGACGCGCACGTCGGCGTCGAGTAGTGATTTCGCCACTCGATCGGCCGCTTCGTTGACCTCGGGCTCATCACGCACCGTGACGACGACGACCTGCACGGGCGCGAGTCGCGGCGGCACCAAGAGACCCGCGTCGTCACCGTGGGTCATAATCAGTCCCCCGACGAGACGTGTCGAGGCGCCCCACGAGGTCGTGAAACAGAGTTCGGATTGGCCTTCTTCGCTCTGGTAGTAGATGTTGAAGGCCTTGGCAAAGTTCTGACCGAGTTCGTGCGTGGTCGCCATCTGCAGGGCCTTACCGTCGCGCATCATGCCCTCACACGTCATGGAGTTGGTGGCGCCGGCGAATCGTTCGCTGGGTGGTTTGATGCCGAGGTACGTCGGCGCGGCGAGGACGTTGACGAGAAAGTCGTTGTAGACCTCTGAATGAATACGTAGCGCGTAGGCCGACGCGTCCTCGTTGGTCGCGTGCGCCGTGTGACCCTCTTGCCAGAGGAACTCGGAACTGCGAAGGAAGAGTCGCGGGCGCAGTTCCCAGCGCACCACGTTGGCCCACTGGTTAAGTAGGAGCGGTAGGTCGCGGTAACTCTGAATCCACTTGGCCATGAACTCACCGATAACGGTCTCGGACGTGGGGCGAACGACGACGGGCTCGGCGAGCTTCTCGCCGCCCGCGTGGGTGACGACCGCGAGTTCTGGACTAAAGCCCGCGACGTGCTCGGCCTCTTTGTGGAGGTAACTCTCGGGGATGAAGAGTGGAAAGTAGGCGTTCTTCGCGCCGGTGCGCTTGATGCGAGCGTCCATCTCGGACTGCATGCGCTCCCAGATCGCGTAGCCGTAGGGCCGAATGACCATCGTGCCGCGAACGGGGCCGTTATCGGCCATTTCAGCCTTGGCGACGACGTCTTGATACCAACGTGGAAAGTCCTCGGACTGTGGGGTGAGAACGCTCTGCGATGCCACGGTGCTCCTTTGTGAGTTCACAAAGCCTACAGAGCGCTCTAGTGCTCGACGTGCCGACGAATCTTCTCGATGCGTGCTTGTTCGTTATTCACGTCGGCGCCACGGTGGTCGAGTAATGCGGCGCGGTCAGCTTCGGCTTCAGCCTCAGCGGACATGTCGCGCGCGAGTAGTCGCGCCTCGACACCTTCGGCGATGATCTTCTTCGCCTCTTCCACCAACGCGTCGACCATCTCGTCTTCGGGAACGACACGGATAATCTGACCTTGAATGAAGAGGTGACCGCGTTTCTTTCCCGCCGCGATTCCGAGGTCCGCGTGGCGGGCCTCGCCGGGACCGTTGACGACACAGCCCATCACCGCGACCTGGAGGGGAACGTCGAGCGCGTTAAGCGCCGCTTGGGCTTCGGTGGCCACTTTGATCACGTCGACTTCGGCGCGCCCACA
The DNA here is from genome assembly GCA_003141815.1 of Acidimicrobiaceae bacterium. Lineage (GTDB taxonomy): Bacteria > Actinomycetota > Acidimicrobiia > Acidimicrobiales > RAAP-2 > RAAP-2. Next base: position 3,270 of record PLNQ01000144.1, read on the forward strand.
GCTCGGACACGCAATGAGGTCGAGACCTTTTCGCTCACGAAGTCCCAGCGATTCGAGCAACTGGCGTCCGGCGCGCGCCTCTTCGACGGGATCGGCGGTCAGCGAGTAGCGCAGCGTGTCGCCAATGCCTTCGGCGAGCAACGTCGCGATGCCGGCCGTCCCCTTCAAGAGTCCCCCGGGCAGGGGTCCCGCTTCCGTGACGCCGAGGTGCAACGGATGATCGAACGTCTCTGAAGCCAGTCGATAGGCCGCGATCATCGTCGCCACCGACGACGCCTTCACCGAGATCTTCACGTCGGAAAAATCCACCTCTTCGAAGTAAGCGAGTTCAATGCGCGCGGACTCGACGAGCGCTTCGGGCGTCGCGCCACCGAAGCGTTCGTAGATGTCGGGGTGCAGTGACCCCGCGTTCACGCCGATTCGAATTGGCACGCCACGATCACGTGCTTCGCTCGCGACGAGTTTGATCTCCTCGGGTTTGCGAAGGTTCCCGGGGTTCAATCGAAGTCCGTGCACACCGGCCTCGAGGGCGGCGAGCGCCATCTCGACGTGAAAGTGAATGTCGGCCACGATCGGTACCGGCGAACGCGGCACGATCTGCGCGAGTCCTTCGGCGGCGCCCTGATCGTTGCAGGTACAGCGCACGATGTCGGCGCCGTTGGCGGCGAGTGCGTAGACCTGTTGGAGCGTGCCCTCGACGTCGGCGGTCTTGGTCGTGGTCATGGACTGGACCGAGACGGGCGCGTCACCACCAACTTTGACCGAGCCAACGGAGATTTGACGGGTCACGCGGCGGGGGGTCAAAGAAGTAGCGGTGACGTCCATGTCTCTATTCTGCCGTGTTTGGAGGTGTCGCGAAGCGCCTAGCCAAAAGGATTGGGCAAGGGGTGCGCGATGTCCAGATAGAGCGTGGAGGCGAAGAGAAATAGCAAAACACCGACAAAGGCGTAGATAATGGGCGCCAACTTGTTGACATCAGCGTGGTGGCGCACACCACGCCGTGATCGCAGGCGTTCGTAGGTCGCCACGGCCACGTACCCACCGTCGACGGGCAGGATCGGCAGCATGTTCAACACCCCGACGAAGATATTCACCTCGATCAAGACGGCCAGCAGCGGACCGACGCCCGAGTTGGCTCCCTGGACCGCGATACGCGTCACGCCGAGGATCGAGACCGGTCTGGTGGTCTGGTTCTTCACGTTCGTCGCGGCCGCCGATGAGGTGACTTGGTGGAAGAGGCTCGTGAACTCCGCCGGTGAGAACACGTGCACCATGTTGTGTCCGGCGGCCGAGAGGAGCGAACCTATCTCCGAGAAGGCGCCGGGCACGGCGCCGAGCAGCGAGCTTTTTACCGTAAGTTCGCCAAGGACGATGCCGATGTAGCCGCCGGCGGCCAAGGTCGTACCGTTCTCTTTGATGGTGGTACCACTGACGGGCGTCGCGTGCAACGTGAGTTTCTGTCCGTTGCGCTCAACGACGAAGGTAAGACTCTTGCCCACCGAATGATGAATGAGATTCGCGGGCTGCGTGTAGTTCGTGATCTTTTGACCGTTGATACTGATGATCTGATCGCCCACCTTCAGCCCCGCCATCTGCGCGACGGTCTCTTTTTGACCCTGCCACACGGAGAAGGCTTGGACCCCCACGTGGCTCACTGACGGAGTTCCGATGAACGCCAACGCCCCCCAGGCGAGTGCGAGCGCCATGATGGCGTGCATGATCGAACCGGCCGAGGCGAAGAGCACCTTCTTCGGGTACGACGCCGCGCGGTAGGTCCGGGCCTCGATCGCGGGATCGACGGGCACGCTCCACGCCATCCCGGGCACCTTCACGTAACCACCAAGGAGCAGCGCACGCACGCCGTAGCGCGTCTCGCCGCGCTGGGTCGACCAGAGAACCGGACCGAAACCCACGAAGAAGTCGGTCACCAACATCCCGGCGCGCTTGGCGGTGATGAAGTGACCGAACTCGTGACCCATCACCATCGCAATGATGAGAAAGATGACGAGCGGCAACGCCCAGCCCACCAACCAGGTGAGTAGCGCCACGAGCGCCACTACTCCCACAAGCAGCGCCACGGGCGACTGGCGAAGAGACGTCGAGTGTTCCATGGCTACCTATCGAGGCTAGCGCGGGCCCATCGTCGTGCAACGTCGTCATTTTCATAAAGAGACGATAAGGAATCAAGAGGATCGGCCACGTAGTGGTCCATCGTGGAGGCGACAATGGCCACGATGTCGCGCCACTTGATCTGATCCGCGAGGAACGCGGCGACCGCGACTTCGTTGGCGGCGCTGAGCCACGCGGGCGCGGCACCAGCGACGCGCGCGGCCTCGTACGCGAGGCCGAGAGCCGGAAAGGCGGCGGCGTCCGGTGGCTCGAAGCTGAGCGCCAAGGGCTTCGAGAAGTCGAGTGCGCCGTAGGCGTGCGCCAGTCGTTCCGGTAGCCCGAGACAGTACGCGATCGGCAGTCGCATGTCGGGTCGAGAGAGTTGCGCGAGGACCGACCCGTCGACGTACTCAACCATCGAGTGGACAATCGACTGGGGATGCACGACGACGTCGATTCGTTCGACGTCGATGCCAAAGAGCGCCGACGCCTCGAGGACTTCGAGACCCTTGTTCATGAGCGTCGACGAGTCAATCGTGATCTTGGCGCCCATTGTCCAGGTCGGATGATGCAACGCGTCTTCTTTGGTGGCGCCCTTCAGTTGTTCATCATTCCAACCACGGAATGGTCCACCCGACGCCGTCAACACGATTCTGCGCACGTCGGGGTAGCCCGCGATGCCCGGTGAACTCGCGAGACATTGGTGAATGGCGCAGTGTTCAGAGTCGATGGGTAGCAACGCCGCGCCGTCCGTGTTGCGCACCTTCGCGACGAGCGGCGCGGCCGCGATCAGTGACTCCTTGTTCGCGAGCGCGAGCCGTTTCCCCGCGCTCAGTGCACCGAGCGTGACGGGAAGGCCCGCGAAACCCAATACGGCGTTCACGATCACGTCGGCGTGCTGTGAGAGATCACGCAGACCCTCATCACCCACCACAATCTCGACGTCTCGTTCGACGAGATCGACGAACTCCGAACGATGTCGCTCACTCTTCACCGCGACGCTCTTCACGTCGAACTCCTTGGCGATGGCCGCGAGTTCGCTCAGCTGTTCGCCGCCGGCGATGGCGACGAGTTCGAATTTCTCTCGCTCACGGCGCAATACGTCAAGCGTCTGCACGCCGATGGAGCCAGTCGCACCGAGCAGCGCCACACTCCGGCGCGAGGGCGACATCGTTAGCTCAGTTTGAGCAGGTGAAGGAGGTAGTACATCGTCGGCAACGCGAACAAGAGTCCGTCGATGCGATCGAGTAGTCCTCCGTGGCCGGGCAGAAGTCGCCCGAGATCTTTGAGTCCCAACGTGCGCTTGACCATCGACTCGAAGAGGTCACCAAGAGGCACGACGATCGCCAGGGCCACCGCCGCTTCGACGCCGTGGGTTCGCGTCCACGGGCTCACCAAGGGCAAGATGACGGCGCCGGCGATCAGCGTGATGATGGTGCCACCGATGGCGCCCTCGACGGTCTTGTTGGGTGAGAGCGCGGTGTTCAGTGGTCGACGGCCGAGCCAACGACCCGTGAAGAGCGCGCCAACGTCGTTACAGATCGTCAGCGCCAGCGCACCAAAGACGTACGCCATGCCATGACGGTTGGCGAAGGTGTGCGGCGAAAGCATCAAGATGCCGTACGAGCCCAAGACCCCGATCCAGACGTAGACGAAGATCGTCGCGCCCAGACCGTCGAGCACGTCAATCTTGCGTTCGGCGCTCATGTACCAAATGAAACCGAAGATCGTGAGCAGCACGGTGACCGCGCCGAGCACCACCAGGCCCTTGTTGTAGACCGCGACACCGAGCGTCAGTACTGCGACGATGCCCAAGATCGTCGCCGGATGGGCGCCGACGGCGCGAAAGCCCGCGTAGGCCTCGGCGCTCGCGAAGGCCAGCGAGGCGAGGATCAAGACGGTCACACCCAAGGGACCCGCGAAGAAGATGGCGAAGACGATAATCGCGAGCAAGACGCCCGTCATGGTCGCGCTCGAGACGCTGCTGGACGAACTCTGTCGTACCGCGCGTCCGGCGAGTGGGTTCGAGGTCGCGCGCTGGCGCGTGCGCTGGGCGCGCGTCGGCGTTGGTCGAGGTGCCTCGATGCGCACTACTTCTTCTTCGGCGATCTCTTCCTCGGGCAGGATGAACTCCCAGGGGCGCGCGTCGTCGACCTTCTCATCGCCCGCGAGTATGGAGGCGTCGAACTGGTCCTCGTGCGCGACCCAGTCGGCCTCGCCTTCACGCCACGCTGGCGCGGGCACGGCCGACCAGGGGTCGTCGTTCTGGGCCGCTTCACGGGCCACGACGATCGGCACTTGGCCGGTCGGCGCGTCCGTCCAGTGCGGCAGCAGCGTGGTGGGATCGACCACCGGAGCATCGTCGACAAAACTGGCGACCATCTCGGCGCCGGTGATCGTGACTCGAGGGTCGTGTCCACTCGCCACGGGGAACTCGCCGGTGGGTTCGTCGAGAGTGGAGCCGTCGTCAGACTTCAAGAAGTTCCTGCTCCTTGTGCGCGAGCAGCGCGTCGACGACGGCCACTTCGTCTTGGGTCATCTTGTCGAGGATCTTTTCCAGTCGTTCGATCTCGTCACTCGAGAGACTCTGCTCTTTTTCCAGCGTCTCTAACTCTTGACGAGCGTGGCGACGAACAGCTCGTAACGCCACGCGGCCTTCTTCGGCTTTTGTCTTCACCATCTTTACGAAGGACTTTCGACGTTCCTCGGTGAGCGCGGGAAAGGCGAGGCGAATAACGTGGCCGTCGTTCGAGGGCGTGAGTCCGAGGTCGGCGTTGCCGATAGCTTTCTCGATGGCCGCCATCGAACCCTTGTCGAAGGGCGAGACCACCAAGAGTCGTGGCTCGGGTACCGAGAAGTTGGCCAACTGCTTCAGTGGCGTCTCGGTGCCGTAGTAGTCGATCAGGAGTCCTTCGATGAGTGACGACGTTGCGCGGCCGGTTCGCACCGAGCCGAACTCGTTCTTCACGTGTTCAATCGCGCGCACCATACGCTCGCGCGTGTCTTCCATGACGAGGTCCACGAGATCGTTATCCATTACTTCACCAGCGTACCGACGGGGCGACCGTCGAGGGCTCGTCCTAAGTTACCCTCAGCCATCAGGTCAAACACTCGCAACGGCAAGTGGTTGTCTTTGCAGAACGTAATCGCGGTCATGTCCATCACGCGTAAGTCCCGTGCGATGACTTCGTCGAAAGAGATCTCGTCGAACTTTACGGCGTCGGGATTCGTTCGCGGGTCCACGTTGTAGACGCCGTCGACGCCGCCGTGGGTTCCCTTCAGAACGATCTCGGCCTCGACTTCGGCGGCGCGCTGCGCGGCGGGGGTGTCGGTCGTGAAGTAGGGGTTACCCATGCCGGCCGCGAAGATGACGACACGGCCCTTTTCGAGGTGACGAACGGCGCGTCGGCGAATGTAAGGCTCGGCGACTTGGTCCATGTTGATCGCCGACATCACTCGCGTGGGTCGGCCATGATTCTCAATGGCGTCTTGGAGTGCGAGGGCGTTGATCACCGTGCCGAGCATGCCCATGAGGTCGGAGTTGGCCCGATTCATCCCAGCCATCGCGCCGGTTGCGCCGCGCCAGATATTCCCGCCGCCAACGACGACCGCGAGTTCCAGGCCACCGCGCTCCATGGCGGCCGCGATCTCGCGGGCCAGGAAGTCGACGGTGGAGGCATCGATAGTTTCGTCACTCGCGGCTGAAGCCAGCGCCTCACCCGACAGTTTTAAGACCACTCGACGCACGACGATGTCCTATCCTCCGATGACTACTTGAGCGTACGCGCTAATGGTCGCACCCTTCAAGAACTGTTGAACCGTTTCCTTCTCATCTTTGACGTAGGGCTGTTCGAGGAGGACACGCTCTTTGAACCAACCGTTGAGTCGCCCTTCGATGATCTTGGGGAGGGCTGCTTCGGGCTTTCCTTCGTTGCGCGTGATCTCTTCGACCGTCGTGCGCTCCTTGTCGACTTCACTTTGGGGCACGTCGTCGCGCTTCAAGTAGAGCGGCTTCGCGAAGGCGATGTGCACGGCAACTTCGTGCGCGACCTCTTGGTTCGCGCCCTTCAAGACCACGGCGACGGCGTTCACGCCGCGACCGGATTGCGGGTGCCAGTAGGTGTCCACGACCTCGTCGGCACCGGCCTCGAGTCGGTACACGCGGCCAATGGAGATGTTCTCCTTCAAGGTCGTGAGCATCTGTTCGACGTTCTCCTTGAATTGGTTGACGGCATCTTCGCCCTCAGCGGCGACGCGCGCAGCGATCTCGTCGGCCAGGCTCACGAACTCCTCGGACTTCGCAACGAAGTCGGTCTCGCAGCGAAGCTCCACGATCGCGGCGACGCTGCCGTCACGAACGACGGCGACGGCGCCTTCGCCGGCCTCACGCACGGCGCGCTTGGCGGCCGAGGCGAGTCCCTGCACGCGCAACCACTGGGTGGCCGCTTCCTTGTCGCCGTTGCTGGCCTCGAGGGCCTTCTTCGCGTCCATCATGCCTACGCCCGTTGACTGGCGCAGTGCTTGTACGTCTTTAGCGGTGATGGTCACCTTGGTTCTCCTCTTTGTTTCTTGTGATGACTCAGGCGTTGGCCGTCGGGCTCGCCGTGACGGCCGGACGATTCTGACGAATGTAGCGACCTTCGGTCACGGCGTCCGCGATCAAGCGACAGAGCAAGGAACCGGCACGAATCGCGTCGTCGTTGCCGGGAATCACGTAGTCAATGACGTCGGGGTCGCAGTTGGTGTCCACGACCGCCACGACGGGCAGACCGAGCTTGCGCGCCTCGGTGACGGCGATGTGCTCCTTCTTCGTGTCGATGACGAAGATGGCGTCGGGCACGCGCTCCAGGTTCGCGATACCGCTCAAGTTGCGGTCGAGCTTCTCGAGTTCGCGACTGTGACGCAGCGCTTCGCGCTTGGGCATGTTGTTGAAGTCGCCCGCGCGCTCCATGGACCGGAGTTCAATCAAGCGCTTTACGCGCCCGGCGACGGTGGTGAAGTTGGTCAACATCCCGCCCAACCAGCGCTGGTTCACGAAGGGCATGCCGCAGGCTTGGGCGTAGTCGGCAATGGGACCCTGGGTCTGCTTCTTCGTACCGACGAAGAGAATGACGCCGCCCTCGGCGACGAGGTCGCGCACGTAGGCGTAGCTCGTCTCAATACCCGCGAGGGTCTTGCGAAGGTCAATGAGGTAAATACCGTTGCGCTCGCCCAGGATGAAGCGACGCATTTTGGGGTTCCAACGACGGGTCTGGTGCCCGAAGTGCACGCCCGAGTCCAATAGTTCTTGCAGGGTGACGAGGGCCACGATCTAGTTTCCTTCCGTATGGTTGCTTCAACCCCGCGGAGCACCGCGAACGGCGACCGTACGAAACCACGGGGACAACTTACTAACTCACCCACTCTGGGAGAGCCTGATCATATTAGTCGTTTTGAAGGGCTATCCCCTCGGGTGGGTCTGACGATGGACCTTCTGGAGTCGTGACTTGGAGACGTGGGTGTAGATCTGGGTGGTGGTGAGACTCTCGTGTCCCAAGAGTTCTTGCACCACGCGAAGATCGGCGCCGCCTTCGACGAGGTGCGTGGCGTAAGTGTGACGAAGCGCGTGGGGGTGCACGTGGCCGCGCGCCACGCGGTGGTCGAGGATTCTTCGAACGTCGCGCGGCCCCAAACGGTGGGCCCGACGATTCAAGAACAATGCCTCCGTCGGCGAGTCGCTTCGCGCGACGTACGCGCGCCCGTCGTCAATCCACAGCCGCAACGCTTCGAGACCCTTTCGGTGCAGGGGCACGACACGTTCCTTGCGGCCCTTGCCCAGTACCCGCAAGAGTCCCTGCGAGAAGTCGATGCTCACGAGGTCGAGCCCACAGAGTTCCGAAACGCGAAGTCCCGCGCCGTAGAGCACCTCGCAGACCGCGCGATCGAGCGTGGCCCACTCGTCTTCGCCCCAATCGTCCTCCAGGAGATTGTCCAGCTGTTCTCGGACGACGATCTTGGGTAACGGGTGCGAGGGGCGCGGCGCCAGGAGGCGCGCGGCCGGGCTCGTCGAGAGGTGTCCGCGATCGACGAGCCAGGCGAAGTAACTACGCAGCGAGGCTCGTCGACGAATGATCGAGGTCCGTGCGTCACCGCGCTCGGTCATGAAGACCAGGTAATCACGCAAATCCTTCTTCGTCATCGCGCCCGGACCGGCGGTACCACGCTCTTTCGCCCAGGCCACGAAGGCCTTCGCGTCGCTGACGTAGGCCCGCTGGGTGGACTCGGCGCGGTCGGCGGCGCGCAGCGTGTCCGCGTATCCCTCTAGGTACCACCGTCTGGTGGCCCGTTCGTCCACGCGTGCAGCCGACACACGTCAAGGTTAGTGAAATCGCGGTTCTAGGTGGTGGCTTACTAGTCTTGGCGGAGATTCCAAAGGAGTTGGGATGCCCCGTATCTTGATCGTGGAAGACGACGACCACATTCGTACCGCGCTTCGACTTATGTTCGAAGGCGAGGGCTTCACGGTCGATGACGCCTCTACGGGCGAACTCGGCGTCGCCCTCTTCTCACGCATGGCCTCGGACGTGGCGATCGTCGACGTCATGTTGCCGGGCATGACGGGATTCCAATGCTGTCAGGCGCTTCGAACGGCGAGTGATTGTCCGATCGTGATCGTGTCGGCCCGCGACGAGACCGCGGACGTCATCCTCGGCCTCGAATCGGGTGCTGACGACTACGTGACCAAGCCCTTCGTCCCCGAGGAGTTGCTCGCGCGCGTTCGCGCGCACTTGCGTCGACGTCCCGACAAGAGCACCAATGCTTTCCAACTCGGTCAACTGCGCGTCGTGCCCGACGAAGGTGTCGTACGCCACCTCGACGGCACCGAACTTCACCTCACTTCGACTGAGTTTCGACTGCTCACCGACCTAGCGACGGCCAACGGGCGCGTGCTCTCACGCGAGGACCTGCTCGAACACGTGTGGGGCTACGACTACTTCGGCGACAGCCGACTCGTAGACGTGCATATTCGCCGTCTTCGAATGAAGATCGAACCCGATCCCGCTAGCCCCACCTACCTCGTCACGGTTCGAGGAACTGGCTACAAGCTGGTCCTGTAATGCGCAAACGGAGTCTTCGACTTCGTCTCTTGCTCACCTTCGGACTCGGTGCCGTCATCCTCAGTGGCCTCTTCGCGTCGCTCACCTACGAAGGTTTTCACCAGGTGCTGGTCAACGAGCGCCTGCAGACTGACCTCAAGCAGGCCTACGTCAACGCCGCTCTCGTTCGCAGCACCCTGTACACGGCACCCCCCACGCTGCGCGGCATTCTCAATTCGATCGAGGCCGCCACCAACTCGAGCGTCCTCGTGCAGACCCACAATCAGTGGCTCTCGCGCAGCGAGGGAGCGTCCACTAAAGACGTGTCCCCGACTTTCCTCGCCAAGGTCCGCCGCCGCGAGCCCACCGCGCAGATCCTCAACATCAACGGCAAGCTCATCTACGTCGTTGGTGTGCCCATTCCGGCCGTAGAGACCCAGTTCTTCGAAGTGTTCAAGCTCGGCTCGCTCGAAAACACGCTGGGGACCTTGACGCTGGTGCTCGGCGCGGGCGCGCTCGTGACCTTCATCCTCGGCATCGCCGGCGGTCTCTGGGTGACGCGTCGTACGGTTCGTCCGTTGGAGCGTGTCTCGCTCGCCGCCGCGGCGATCGCCGAGGGCAATCTCTCAACGCGACTACAAGTCACCCGCGCCGACCGAGAGGTGCAACAACTCACCGAGTCGTTCAACGAGATGGTGGGCCAACTCGTGGAGCGCCTGGAGCGTGACGCGCGCTTCGCCAGTGACGTCAGCCACGAACTGCGCTCCCCTCTCACCACCCTCGCCACCACCGCGTCCGTTCTGCAACAGCACCGCCTCGAACTCTCGCCCGCCGGTCAGGAGAGTCTGGACCTACTGACGGCCGACCTGTCGATCTTTCAGTCGCTCGTCGAGGACCTGCTCGAGATGGCCCGCAGCGACGCCGACGCCGTGCCGCTCGTCATCGAAACGGTGGCGGCCATCGAACTCGTTCGCCAGTGTGTACGCTCGGCCGCTCGACGTCACGGACTTCTTGAGCCGCCGATCGAGATCGCCCCCGCGCTCGACGATCCACTCGTCTCGGTGGACCGCCGACGGTTCGAGCGCGTGATGACCAATCTGATCGACAACGCGCACCACTACGCCGGTGACGCAACCACGATTCGGATGGACTACGAGTTCGGTCAGCTCGCCATCAACGTCGACGATGCTGGCTCGGGCGTGCCGGCCGAAGAGCGTGAGGCCATCTTCGAACGGTTCTTTCGAGGTCGGGCTGCCCACGACCGCCGTATCGTGCGCGGCACCGGTCTCGGTCTCGCGCTCGTGCGCGACCACGTGCGCGCCTTCGGCGGGACCATTCGCGTCCTCGACAGCCCCGAGGGCGGCGCACGTTTTCAGATCTTGTTGCCCTTCATCGACGAGGAGGCGTCGTGAAGAGACTTCGCGCGCTGGCGCTCATCGTGCTGGGAGCTGTGGTGCTGTCTGGCTGCACCCTCGTGGCGACCAACGCAACACCCGTGCGCATCGCCGTGGGCCAGGACCCCTACGGTCTCTTCGATCAGACGATCCCCGGCACCAACCACGCGCGGGTTCGCTTCATCACCCAGCCGGTCTACATCGTGGACGCCACCGGGCATCTAGCCGCGTTGAGCCGCATCGTGCCTTCACCGCCCACGCTCGCCACGGTCATTGGACAGCTCTTGCTCGGCCCGACAGCTATCGAAACCTCCGCGGGCTACACCTCGGCACTACCGACAAACCTCGTGATGATCTCGGCCAACGTGCGCAACCAGGTCGGCTACTTCAACTTCGCTACGCCCCTCCGTTCGCTTCCGCGCGCCCAGCAACTGCTCGCGGTCGGGCAACTCGTCCTCACCGCCTTCGCCGTGGGCGCGACGCGGGGCATCGTCGTGAAGATCGCTGGCGTGACCCAGCATCTGCTGATGCCGAACGGCGCGCGCGCGACGCTGGTGACGAAGGGCGACGTTCAGCGTCTCTTGAACTAGCGCGTGGCGAGGGGACGGAGCGCCGGTGCGGCGCTCCAGAGGTGTTCGAGGTCGTAGTACTCACGCGCCGTCTCGTCAAAGACGTGCACGATGACGTCGCCGTAGTCGAGCGCCACCCACTCGCCCTGCGTCAGACCTTCCACGTGAATGGGCTTCACGTCGAGCGCGAGGTCCACCAGGCGTTCGATCTCCTCAGCCAACGCCCGCACTTGGCGGTCGTTGCGACCGGACGTGACGACCAGCGCGTCGAAGGAGTCAACGAGTTCGCGCAGGTCGAGCACCACCGTGTCGACGCCGATCTTCTCCTCGGCCGCGACGATGGCCGCGTTCACAAGCGTGGTGACATAGGAGGAGTAGGGGCCGCGAGTCAGCTCGCCGCTCGTCACGGTCTCACTCAGTGGGCAGCCCCTAAAGCGACGAGCGCAGCGAAAAAAGGAACGGCGACGACGGTGACGCCCACGAGCGCGTAACGCTGTTTCGTGCGTCGTAGATCCCGACGACTGGGCGCCGCCTCCAAAACCTTGAGTCGAGTGGACTGCGGTTCGGTGAGGTCGAAAATTCGAACTGCCATTGTGACGACTCTAGCCCCGAGCCCCTTCGAAAAGCGGAATGACGCTCGCAGGCAGGAATTCACCGAGATTCTCAAATCCTGGGACCATTTCACGTATATACGTGCTCGAAAGATCCACTGGGTCCATGGGGATTTCGTAGCAGCGCCAGCCCTCAGGCGCCACCGTCGCCGATCCCGGACGCGGGACGATACCCACGGCGACGAGTTCACGTAAGACCTCGGCCTCGTGCCAGCGGTCGAGCTGGGTCGCTAAATCGGCGCCCACGATGAGGTCCACCGTATCGACGCCCTCGAGCAGTTCTCGTACCGTGTCGATTGTGTAGGAGGGTCCGAGACGTCGAATCTCGAGGTCGGTGACTTCTACGAGCGCGAGGTCGTCGAAAGCCGCGTGGGCCATCGCGAGACGCAACGCCGCAGGGCGAACGTCGGCGTTCTTCAAGTAGGGATCGCCTGCGACCGTGACGAGAAGATGATCAAATTTCCCGCAACGTGCGGCGGCCTTGAGCGCGGCGACGTGACCAAAGTGCGGCGGGTCAAAGGTCCCACCGAAGAGACCAAGGCGCCGAACTTTCACCACCGAAGCCTAACTGGATTGGTCGTTCGAGGGAGAAGCCCCTACGCTTGGTAGATGGAAACTTCGTCACTCGAATGGACACCGCGATCGTGGCGCGACTTCCCCGTGGCGCAGAGTCCCACCTGGCCCGACCCCGAACACCTCGCGCGCGTCGAGCAACAACTCGCCAACAAGCCGCCCCTCGTCTTCGCTGGTGAGGCGAGGCGCCTCCAAGAGCACTTGGCCCTCGTCGCCAGCGGCAAGGCGTTCATGTTGCAGGCCGGCGACTGCGCCGAGTCATTTCACGAGAGCTCGGCCGACACCATTCGCGACAAGCTGAAAGTCATCTTGCAGATGGCCGTTGCCCTGACCTACGCGGCCGGGGTGCCGGTCATCAAAGTGGGGCGCATCGCTGGCCAGTTCGCCAAGCCCCGCTCCGACGACTTCGAAGAGCGCGACGGCGTGCGTCTTGAGGCCTTTCGTGGTCACATCGTCAACTCTGACGAGTTCACGCCTGAGGCGAGACGCCCCGACCCCGAACGACTACTCGCCGCCTACCACCAGAGCGTCTCGACGCTGAACNNCAGGAGTTCGTGGCGAACTCGCTCGAAGGCAAACGCTACGAAGTCATCGCCGACGAGATCGAACGCGCCCTGAAGTTCATGAGAGCCTGCGGGATCGATATGCACGACGACAGCGCCTTACAGAGCGTCGACTTCTACACCAGTCACGAGGCGTTGATCCTGCCTTACGAACAGGCGCTGACGCGTCAGGACTCGCTCACCGGCGACTGGTACGACTGCTCCGCGCACTTGCTGTGGATCGGCGACCGCACTCGCCAGCTCGACGGCGCGCACGTGAACTTCCTGCGCGGAGTGTCGAATCCTCTCGGATTGAAGGTGGGACCAACCATGGACGTGGACGAACTGCGCCGACTGGTCGATGTCCTCAATCCCGACAATCTCCCGGGCCGACTCACGTTGATCGCGCGCATGGGTCACGAACGGATCTCAGAACTGCTGCCGCCCCTCGTCGAAGCCCTGCGCGACGATGGTCGGCGTGAACTATGGATCTGTGACCCAATGCACGGCAACACCTTCGTCGCCTCGGGCGGTCAGAAGACCCGCCGCTTCGACGACGTGCTCTCCGAAACCTCGCAGTTCTTCCTGCTCCACCAGGCGCTTGGCACGTGGCCGGGGGGTCTGCACGTCGAACTGACCGGCGACGACGTCACGGAGTGCCTGGGTGGAGGATCTCGTCTCGACGAGGCCGACCTCCACTTCAACTACACCTCGATCTGTGATCCCCGACTCAACGCCACACAGTCCCTCGACTTGGCGTTCCACGTCGCCGAGTACCTCCAGCGCTACTCGTCGCCGATCGGCGACAAGTCGTTGTAGCGAAGGAGTCGGCGCCACTCGCCTTCGAACTCGATCTCGGTCATAGAACAGTGCTCAATGCGCGGACGTAGTCGCACGCCGCCATCCAGTCCCTGGTAGAGCTTCATCACCTGTTCAATGAAACCTCCGTGCACGACGAGTACGACCAACTCTCGAGGGTGTCGCGCCACGAGGCGATTGATCGCGTCGACGCAACGTTGGAAGAACTCGAGCAGCGACTCGCCGCCGGGCAGGTTCACCCGCGAGGGATCTCGGTCCCAATCGGGTAACGGGTAGCGCTCGGCGATCTGCGTCCAGGTCAATCCATCGGCCTCGCCAACACCGAGCTCACAGAGTTCGTCGTCCGCGACGGCGACGAGATCCTCGTTGATCGCCGGCAGCACGATCGCGCCCGTCTCGATAGCCCGGGGCAACGTCGAGGTGTAGAGGGCGCTGGCAGCGGCGAGTTCGCGGGTCATCGTGAGGCGCCTCGCGAGAGCCCCAGCTTGGCGCCGTCCGAGATCGGTCAGTCCCCCGTCGCCCAGGGGTCCGCCGGCGAGACCCATGGCGTTGGCGACGGCCTCACCGTGGCGAATCATGAGTAACCGGGTCCCCGTTGGCAGAGGACCGCGCTGGCGGAATCCTTCGGGCGGGAGCAGTTCGACGAGACTCACGCCAACTCTCCTACGAAGGCCTCGAGTTGGCGAAGTGTTCGACACTCAATGACGCGATCACAGTACGGCGCGTACTGCGCCACGATGGAGTCGCCGCTGTTCCAGTAGCTCGTCGGTTCCGGATTCAGCCAGTAGACGGCTTTGGCGCGGTAATGCAGATCGGCCAACACTTCGGCGTGCGCCTGGTGGTAGTTGTTGCGCGCGTCGCCAAGTATCAACACCGTTGAACGCTTGGTGAGGTCCCTCGCGAAACGGTCGTGAAAGGTAAGGAGCGCTCGCCCGTAGTCCGAGTGGCCGTCGAAAGCGATCACGTCGGCTTCGGCGTTGATACGCGCGACCGCGTCGGCGGGGTCTTCGACACCTTCGAACAGACGCGTCACCTCGTCGAGTCCGTCGACGAAGACGAAACTGCGCACCTTGGAGAACTGGGAGCTGATGGCGTGCACCAAGTGAAGGGTGAAGCGCGCGAACGAGGCCACCGAACCCGACACGTCGGCGATCACGAAGATCTCCGGCTTGGCCGGGCGCGGCGGTTTGAAGCGCAGGTCGAGTGGCACCCCGCCGGTCGAGAGGCTGCGCCGGACGGTGTGGCGAAGGTCGACGGGTCCGCGACGGCGACGGCGACGCTTTCGCGCGAGGCGCACCGCGAGCTTTCGACTGAGTGGGCGCAGCGCTCGTTCGAGTTGGGCCATCTCTTCGCGATTGGCGTGCATGACGTCGAGATCCTCGGGCAGCGGCTTGCGAACTGATTTGGCCAACGCCTCCGAACCACGGTCCTCGACGAGACGCTCGCGGATCTCGCGCTCGATCTCAGATTTCAACTGTTCGATCCGGGCCGTCACCTCGTCGTGTGCCAATCGTTGGCCGAGTTCGTCGGGGTGCTCGCCTAAGGTCCCCGCGATCAGGCGCTGCTCGAGAGACTCGAGTTCGAGATTACGTAGGGTCCGGTAGAGGTAGTAGGTCCCGCCGACGGGGCGGCCCGGTTCCATACCCGCGTAGCGCGAGACCGCCTCGCTCGCCCCGAAACGCATTGCGTCGGGGTCGCCGTCTCGCAACGCTCGAAAGAGCAGATCGGCGAGTTCTTGGGCGCTCATGCTCGACGAGCCCGCGCCCTCCCCGCGTGACGGGCCCTGTCCTTCGACTCCCGCGGCGCCCTCACGATCGCGCCGATGCTCGTCGAGCTCGTCACCGAGGAGCGCCTCGGCACTCTCCCAAGAACGAATGGAGAAATACACGTCGAAGGCGGTGTTGAAGACCGGCAGGTGATCGCCGTCCTTCACGAGCGTGGCGCCGAGCGTGGCGCGCAGCAACTCGCGATCACCGAGGTTGATCACCTCGACCGCGCGCGCGGCGTCCACGTGCTCACTCATCGACACCGGAATACCGGCGGCGCGAAGTTCGCCAATGAAGTCGCCGAGCAGGTTAAGCAACGGGCCTCGAGCGTCCGAGCAACTCCTTGGTGGCGCGTTCGATGTCGGACTGGTACTTCAACAAGATGTGCAGCGTCGCCGCGGCGTCCTCGTCGCCGATCTCACTTCGACCGAGGACGACCAGCGTGCGCGCCCAGTCCAGGGTCTCCGAGACCGACGGCGCCTTCTTCAGGTCGATGGTGCGCAGTGAACGAACGACCTGGGCGATCTGCTCGGCGAGGGCGCTCGAGATCCCGGGCACGCGCGAGAGGATGATGTCGCGCTCGCGCTCGACGGTCGGGTAGCCCACGTAGAGGTAGAGACAGCGGCGCTTCAACGCTTCGGAGAGTTCGCGGGTGTTGTTCGAGGTCAGGAACACCATGGGGATCTGCTTGGCGCGAATGGTCCCAAGTTCGGGAATGGAGACTTGATACTCCGAGAGGATCTCCAACATCAACGCCTCGGTCTCGAGTTCGACGCGGTCGACTTCGTCAATGAGCAGTACCACGGGGTCACTAGCCGAGATGGCTTCGAGCAGGGGACGCGTCAGCATGAATTCCTCGGCGAAAATATCCTCTTCGAGGTCGTGCCACTCCTCGCTGCCGACACCCTCAGGCCGTCCGGCCTGAATACGCAGGAGTTGCTTGCGGTAGT
>PLNQ01000062.1 GCA_003141815.1 Acidimicrobiaceae bacterium
CGAGGGCGATCGTGCCCTCCTTGATGATGTCGTAGGGACTGTAGCCACCCTTCCACGGGGCTACGTCGACGTCGGGACGAAAACGCTTTGCCATTATGCGCTCACCTGCGCGTGCTCTTCAATGGGTGGAACCACGCCCTTCACGCGAACGAGGAGTACGTGCAGTCCTGTTAACACCACGGCCGCCAACGGCAAGAGCANNCCTTGGCCTGCGTGGAGATCCATTGCGAGTCGAAGTTGGACTGACTCACGTACCCGGTGAAGGCGGCCGCGATGGACGTCAAGAACGTGACGACGCCCGTCATCCACGTCAAGGCGCGGCCTCCGCGCCAGGCCGCCATGAAGTACTTACCCCAGAGGTGCACGACCATGGCGAAGAAGAAGATCTCCACGCTCCACAGGTGCAGGGAGTTCGCGAAGTGGCCAACCGACGAGGTGTGCCACCACTGAGGACCGCGGATCGCGAGCAGGGTCCCCGAAGCGATGACGACGACCAGCGCGGCCAACGTCGTCACGCCAAAGACGTAGATCCACGACGAGACGTAGGTCGGTTGCGTATCGGGCAGCAGTTTCTCGGGAGGGAGAAGGTGCACGAACCGTCGGCGAAGACGAGTCGTCCATTGGCGTTCTATCTCGGTGTAACTCACTGGTTCTCCTTACGCCGGCGGCGACCGGGGAACGGGGCGACGAGAGCGGCGACGAAGGTGACCGCCATCAGCACGATCACGACGAAGTTGGCGACGCTGATCTGAATGAAGTGCCAGGACAGATAGTGCCCAAGGGTGTCCAAGGGTACGAGCGCTGCGATATGAGTGAACGACATTAATATCCCCTCAGTTGTCCTCGAAAGAGCATCACACGTTCGTGAATGCGACGGCTAGGGCCAAAGGTCCCATAATCCCATCGAGTTACCGTGTCCACGTTACTCACCGGGTTGCAGTTACGCGTGAGCGAGAACCTTCACCAGCGAGGCCCTGCGAGACGATTCCTGTTCGAAACCGCTTGACCCACCGTGGAGACCTTCAGGGATTAGACGCCATCTAACGCGGACGAAACTCGTCGATGTCGTGGGCAATCTTGCCCGTGGCCACGGCGTTGACACCGGCCTTTGAAGCGAAGTCGCGCCAGTTGTTCGTGACCTCCGTGGCTTCTTTCAGCACGGTCGCGATGCCGGGAACTTCGTGGAGGTCGCCCAGTGTCCGCAAGTCATCGAGAGAGATCGCGTCAAAGTGGCCGTTGACACTCATGTGATGCGTCTGTGTCCACTCACCACCCCAGTAGGAGTGCGTCACGTCGTACGCGGGCGCGAGTTGCCACGACCCGTGCTCGGGCAAGAGGAAGGAGAAGTTCTTCGTGTGGTCGTCACGATTCATGGCCATCACGTTGAAGACGACGCGTCGAAACACTTGTTGCATCGCGTCGGGTCCGAGCCCGAGCGCCCGCGCAGTGAGGAAGTAGCTCGAGTACGAGTGCGTGCGCGCCATGTTGTAGTCCAGGTGCGCGAGCGCGCACAGCGTCTGGACGTGAAATCGTTCGTCGCTCGGTCCGCGGTCAAATCGGCGCGTCATGAAGTGCGCCCGGGGGCCTTCGAGCAGTAGTCGCGACTCACTCATCTCGACCCCGGCCTGGCGTGCCATCAGGTAATAGGCGTACTCCAGTCGGCAGTACTCTTCGCTGGTCACGAAGGGTTCTGAGGGGTGGTTCACGGGGTCGCCCACGCCGTCGAGCTTGAGCAGCCACTGTTCATAACCGTCGGGCGCGTGAAGTTGGCCCGAACGCATCTGTCCGGTCGTGGAGTTGTACGCGAGCACCGCCTTGGCCCGGGCGCCACCCGCGGAAGTACCGACCGAGATGAGCGACGAGAGCGACTCGTGGACGTCGTACTCGTCAAGGGTGCCGGAGATTTGCGCTCGAGCGGCCGTGACGAGGTCGGCAAGTTGCACCATGCTCACTTCGGACGTGGAGGGACCCGTCGGTGGCGCGAAGGAGAGGGCACCCATCGCCCGATTACTCGCGTAAGCAAGGCGATCGAGTGGGGTGATGCGACTTGGCTCGATTCCCTGTTCGGCCATCCATGCGTTGACGAGCGCGCTACCGAAACGGTCGGGTAGCGCGTCGGCCAAGAGGGCCGGTAAGCCGTAGAAGGTCGCACGGGAAAGCTCGGGAAACTCGAAGACGCCGGCTCTGCGACGAAGGCGCAGAGGCGCTAAGTCGGCACCACTCGCGATCCAGGTGTCGTCGTACTGAAAGGCGTAGAAGTTCGTCGTCGGATCGAGCACGACCGCACCGACGAATCGACCCCACGCCGAAACTTCAATGACCTCGGCGGGGGTGTAACTCACGCTGAGCGCGTGCTCGACGTCGAGTGACGGACGCGCTTGGAGGCACCCTTCGCCAATCGCTGGTGTTCACGCAATATGGCCAGGGGATTGACGGCCGGCTCGGGGGGTGCGAACGACGCCAGCCAGTCAGTTCGGCCGAACACCCGGGCGATCCGGATCAAGGTGGCGAGGGAGGACCCGCGACCGCTCTCTAAGTACTTCACCGCCGACAGCGAAATGTTCGCGCGCAGCGCTAGTTCGGCCTGAGTGAGCCGTTGGCGTTGTCGGAGACTTCGCACCTCGTCGCCAATGTGGCGCTCCCAGTCAGCAGTGGT
>PLNQ01000028.1 GCA_003141815.1 Acidimicrobiaceae bacterium
CGGTTCGCGTACAACACGTTGCTCGGATTGGTGAAGGACAACTGGGACGACAACCGAGCGAAGAAGGACGCGGGGATCGAGGTCACGAAGGAGGATTGGATCGACACTGGCCACTTCGGTCTTCTCTACCTCTGGGCCGCCCACCGCGACGCGACGGCGCCGTGGTGGGCGGAGAACGGTTCGAGTACTTACAACGACGCGGCCCAGAGGCTCTCCAAGGCCTTCACCAACTTCCATAAGGGCCGCGCGAAGTTTCCAAAATTCAAGCACAAGGGCCAGGGCGGCTCGGTCCGGTTCATGGGCCTGCTGTGCGCCTCGCTGATTCTCACCACGTACGAGTTGCGCGCATCGGCGAGATCAAAACCTACGAGTCCACCCGCAAGCTCTTCCGGCACCTCGAGCGCGGAACCGGCAAGATAATGGCCGCCACGCTCACCGAGCGTGGCGGGAAGTGGACGATCTCGTTCACCGTCGAGATAGCCCAGTCGATTCCCGAGCCTCGAGCCCCCGAGCGGATCATCGGCATCGATGTTGGCATCACGACGCTCTACACCGGCGCTACTCTCAATGGAGAGCACGTCCTCGATGTGGAGAACCCCCGCCACTACGTGCGCGCCGAGAAGAAACTGGCCCACGCGCAGCGCATCGCCTCGCGCCGCCAGGGGCCGAAGAAGGGCACCGCCCCGTCGAACCGGTGGAAGAAGGCCAACGGCCGGGTCCAGCGGACCCACGCCGGGATCGCGAACGCCCGCAAGAACCTCATCAACCAGACCACGTCGATGCTCGCGAAGAACTACGACGTGATCGTGATCGAAGACCTCAACGTGGCGGGCATGGTGAAGAACCACTGCCTCGCCAAGCACGTCGCTGACGCCGCCTGGGGTGAGTTCGCCCGTCAGCTCGAGTACAAGACCCAGTGGTACGGCTCGGCCCTCGTGCGTGTCGATCGGTTCTACCCCTCTTCCAAGACCTGCAGTCAATGTGGGACAGTAAAAGCCACACTGTCCCTTGATGATCGGGTGTATCACTGTGGGACCTGTGGGCTCACGCTCGGCCGCGATGTGAACGCGGCGATCAACCTGGCCCGACAAGGCCTGGCGGGGACAAACTCCGGTGCTGGACGTGGAGGGGAGGTAAGACCCGCGCAGCAGAAACTTGTTGCAACGGCACACCCCGACGAAGCGTCAACCGAAACGCTGACAGTTGTCGGCGCGTAGGAGATAATTCGGTTTAGAACTCGTTGCCGGTGGGCATTTGCCGTACGCCACCAGGTCCCGAGATTGCCGAACGGGAGCCAATGATTATCGAGGAGTTGAGCGAGGCAGAAGAGAACGTGGCCACGACGCTCTGGCAAGAATCTGGACTGACGCGGTCATGGAACGACCCCGCAACGGACTTTCACCGGACACAAGAATGGTCGACTTCAGCCGTGTTGGGTCTACGAGACGATGGAGGCATTGTTGGAACTGTCATGGTGGGCTTCGACGGTCATCGTGGGTGGATCTACTACCTCGCGGTGTAGCGACGGCGACGGCGACAAGGTCTCGGTAGAGCCCTCATTATCGCCGCCGAAGACTGGCTACGGGCGAAGGGCGCCCCGAAGGTTCAGTTGATGGTCCGAAGCGAGAACGCGGATGCTCTCGATTTCTATCAACGGATCGCCTATGAAGAAGCGTCAGTCGTCGTGCTGTCACGTTGGTTAGGTCTCGAGCACTGAGTACGACACGACATGCGTTTCGTCATCCCTCAAGGCGTCAGTACTCCTAGTGAACACCCACGCCGGAGAGGTGGCGTCCGTGTTCAGACGCAAGGAGTTCGGCGTTCTGGCGCAGCTCCTTGGCAAGGTCCTTGAATTCATCCAACGCAGGGTTAACGCCGGCGAGGGTGAATTCATTTTCAACGACTCGTAGATCGAGTCCCAAGACGTCGTCGAGAATCCGACGGTACCAACCCGTGGCATGGTCCCAACCTTCGCGAGGCGTCCCCGGTCCGTACGCACCACCTCGAACGACGACGAGTACCGCGGGCTTTCCCGCGAGGAGACGCTCAGGTGATGCACCGGAGATGCGGGGATCGGTCAAGACGATGTCGACCCAGGCCTCGAAGTGCTGTGAGACACCAAAGTTGTAGAGAGGTATGGCGAAGAGGAGTGCCTCAGCCTCGAGGAGTTCGTCGGCGAGGGTCGCCGCGAGCGCCGCAGCCTCGCGCTGGTCTGCGCTGCGATCGGCTTCATCGATATACGCCGCGGACACGGCGAGTGGCCACGCGGTGGAGGGCAGGGGTTCGAGCCCCACCGAGCGGCGTGTCACGTGCGCGTCGGGATGACCTTCACGCCAGGCGCTCTCGACGATGTCAGCGATTGCACGGCTGACGGAACCTTCTTCGCGGATACTGGCGTCGAGTCGAAATAGTGACATTGGGGCTCCTTAGTGGGGGACTTCTATTATATGGGTTACTTGGAAATAAGAAGCCGCTTATTTTGAGAAAGTTAATGGTAGCCTGGACTGAGTGAAATCCTCCACCAGCGAAGGCGCCGAAATACAGGGAAAGTCAAGCGTTTCCTGCGTTGCTGCGGTGTCGGCGTGCGATGAGGCACTGGCTCGTGCGTTCCGATTCCTCGGAAAGCGTTGGAGCGGCGTGATCCTCGGTACGTTGGCGAACGGCCCCGTCGGGTTCGCAGAGTTGCGTCGACGTGTTGCGGGAATCAGCGACTCCGTCCTCGCCGAACGGCTGAGCGATCTGCAGGTGGCTGGTTTAGTCCTTCGCGACGTTCAACCCGGGCCCCCCGTGTCGGTCACTTACGCCCTCGCTCCTGCGGGCTCCGCGCTTCTTCCGGCGATGCACGAACTGAGTGTGTGGGCTTCGGTGAACCTACCCTTCACCGAAGTTCAGCCGTAGTTTTCATTCTCCCTTCGAAAGCGATATTTACGTTCGGCCTCAAAGCGACGTGATGCGTCGCGAAGTCAATTTGCAGACGTGAATGGCACGCACGTCGTTTCAAATGTGCGTTTGTTCGGCTGTGAGGAACGTAAGACCAGACGGGTGATTCGTTCTAGTCGACAAAATTGACGTGGGAGGATGTCGAGATGCCTGCGTCGTATGAGATTCCAACGTTGGCTGGTCAACTCGTGCGCCTCGAACCGATGACGATTAATCACGTGGATGGACTTCTGCAAGCAGCCAACGAAGATCGTTCGACGTACCTCTATACGCAGATTCCCCATTCAAGTGACGACATGGCGGCGTACGTGACCGATCTGCTCGATCAGTGGGAGATCGACGAGGCGATCCCCTTCATCCAAGTCGCGCTTGAGAGCGGTTGCGTCGTGGGCGCCACCCGATTCATGACAATTCGAAGTGTTGCCGCAACGGAACTGCCTTTCGCCGTCGAGATAGGTGGCACGTGGCTCTCGGGGTCAATGCAACGAACGGGCATCAATACTGAGGCGAAGCTACTGCTCTTGGACTATGCCTTCACGACGCTGAAGGTCACCAGAGTCGACCTCAAGACGGACGCGCGTAATGATCGGTCACGTGCCGCGATCCTCCGTCTTGGCGCGACCTTTGAGGGCGTTCTCCGCAGTTTTCAGCCTTCTATGGTTTCCGGTGAGGAAGGCCATTTTAGAGATACGGCGATGTACTCGATCGTAAGCGACGAATGACTCGGAGTACTTGAGAGCCTCGTCTGGCAGATGTCTCGCCATTAGGTATTCGCGAGACACGCTCGCTTAGCTATTGACAACAAGGTCCCGTCTGCCATCAGTTTGAGAGAGCACCGAGCCACCCGTTAAATGTAAATCCGTATTTTTGAAAAAATTCAGCCGTTACTCTGACAACTCTTTGCATTAAAGGGTATGAATCCCCAAGGGTATCCACTCAGAATATACGCGTTACATCTAACGTTGATAAATCATGCGTGTTGCCAAGGGCCCCCTTCTATCTCTATCAATGAACCGCCTAGAGCAATCGAATCGATCGTCACGTCCCACGCTTCGTAGAGCCCGACGTGGCGTGACTGCGAGTTTGATACTTACGCTTTTCGCTCTTGGAGCCCTGCCGACGGTGGGCGGCGCAGACTCTTCTGTGACGACGGGAACCACAGTGACTGATACGTACAGTTACACCGGCAGTACCGAGACCCTGACGGTACCCGCCAACGTGTCGCAACTCACCGTGACGGTTACCGGCGCCGAAGGAGGCCGCGGCGGACGAGACTCATCGGGCACTGCGCCACCCGGCGGTTATCAAGGCGTGGTGACTGGAACGATCTCGGTGACGGCGGGTCAGATACTCACCATTGGCGTAGGCCAGGGCGGGGCGAACTCACCGTCGTGGAACTCCTGCACGCCCGGTGACGGGCTCGCGACCGGAGACCCCAACGACGCGGTGGGTGGGACGAACCCCTTGGGTGGTTACGCCGGCGGCGCGGGCGGTTCGCCTGGTGCGTCCGGCTGTTCGGGGTATGGCGGCTCTGGAGGTGCGGCGTCGGTCGTCGAAGTCGGGACCGCGGGATCGCCGACGAGTGTCGGCACCGTCGTCGGTAGTGGTTCCGGGGGATCTGGCGGAAGTGGCCAATTCTCTCCAACCCTCGGCCAGATCTCATTGCCGACGTTTACCGCGCGTCCGGATGCGACGGCCACCACTGGACAATATGGTGAGTCGGTCTACACGGCGTGCCACCAAGTAACGGGCCAGCAGTGTGACGGCGGCGGTGGCGCGGGTGGCGGCGGCGGCGCGCAAGGCGGCTCAGCAGGTTTCGTTGAGTTCGGTTCGGGCACGTCGGACGAGTGGTTCGGACTCGGTGGCTATCCCGGGCAAAACTCCACGGGCGGTCTTGGCGGACTGAGCGCGTCGTACAGCTTCTACGGCGACAACAACGCCAACGGTTCTGTCGTCATCTCCTACACAACGGGCGCCCCCAACGCGCCGACCAACGTCAACGGCACGCCCGGTAACTCCAACGTCTTCCTGTACTGGTCAGCGCCAACGACGAGCGGATCGGGCGGCGTAACCAGCTACGTCGTTCGGTACGCCACGAGTCCGTTCTCGTCATGGACGACAGCGTCGATGTGCACGGGCGCGACGACGTCATGCACGGTTACTGGACTGACGAACGACACCGGCTACGAGTTCGAGGTCGCCGCGGTGAACACGATCGGACAGGGATCGTTCTCGGTGCCGTCGGGCGTTCTCACTCCTTCGGGACCACCCGGCGCACCCAACGTCTCGGGCGTGACACCATCGGACGGTTCGCTCTCGCTGGCCTTTAGTGCAGCAAGCTCGTCGTTACCGTTACTCGACTACCAATATTCGCTTGACAATGGCGCGACGTGGGTTTCGAGCGGCGATACGTCATCGCCTCTGGTTATTAGCGGACTCACCAACGGAACGCTCTATTCAGTCCTCCTTCGTGGTGTCAGCGCGGCGGGCAACGGCGCTAGCTCATCGCCCGCGACGGGAACCCCGAGTGCGTTACCCGGCGCGCCCACGATCACGACCATCACGCCCGGCTTGGACGGAACTTCGCTTGGTGTTTCCTTTGTCCCGGGTTACACCGGTGGCTCGACGATTTCGAGCTACCAGTACGCCACGAGCGTCGGCGCGGGGACCAACGCGTTCGGGTCGTGGACGACAGCGTCCGGTACGACGTCGCCGCTCACCATCACTGGGCTCGCGAACGGTACGACGTACAGCGTGGAACTTCGCGCGATGAACGCCGACGGCGCCGGACCCAGTTCGGTCTACGTCGTGGGTGCCACGTTGACCGTCCCCAACGCCCCGACAATTTCTTCGCTTACACCAGGTGACTCGTCGATCAAGGTCACCTACGGCGCGTACACCTCGTCCAACGATGGGGGATCGGCAATCTCGGGGATCGACTACTCCTTGGACGGGGGATCCACGTGGGTCAGTGCCGGGACGCTGGCCAATCCCTTCACCATCTCGTCGCTCAACAACGGCACGGCCTACAACGTGCTCCTTCGCGCTGACAACGGTGTTGGCTCGAGCACGACTTCGTCGTCTTCATCCGCCACGCCGTTCACCGTTCCCGGCGTGCCCACGCAGGTCTTAGCCACCGGCGGCCCCGCGTCGGCCCAAGTTTCATGGAACGCGCCCCTGAGTAACGGGGGATCCACGGTACTGAGCTACACGGTGTCGGCGTTCAGTGCGGCGACCGGTGGCAGTGCGATTGCGACGTGTACCGCGGCAACGTTGACGTGTGCAGTCTCGGGACTGACGAACGACATGACGTACTACTTCTCCGTCGTTGCAACCAACGCCGCAGGGGTCGGACCAATCTCCAACCCTCGCGTCGCCACGCTGCCGGTGGCCTTACCAGGCGCGCCCACGCTCTCTTCGCTCACTGCGGGCAACTCGTACCTCTCGGTTCCCTTCTCCGCCGGGACGTACGACACCAACGATCCGATCACCGCGTACCAATACTCCGTCGACGGTGGCGCCCACTGGCAGAACGCGACGGGCACGACGTCGCCCCTCACAATCTCGGGATTGATGAACGGAACGTCTTACACGGTCGAACTCCGCGCAATGAGTGCCGTGGGCCCGGGCGCGGCCTCGAATAGCGAGCCCGGCGCGCCATACGCGGCTCCGGACCCGACCGCCAACGCGACGACGTCGTACGTCGCAGGGAGCGGCCAGGTCACGGTGAGCTGGCTGGCCCCCAATAACAACGGTGCCGCGATCTCGAGTTACACGGTGACCGCCTTTACCGCCGCCGTGGGCGGCACACAGAAAACGTCGTGCACCACCACGACGCTCAGTTGCACGTTGAGTGGACTCACCAACGGCACGACCTACTACATCTCCATTCAGTCGATCAACGTCTTCTCCCAGTACAGCCTTCGATCGTCGCCGCTGATACCCGTCGTGTCTGGAAGTACGTCCGTCGTCTCGCTCGGAGAAAGCCCGGCGTCGTCCACCTACGGCACCTCGGTGACGTTGACCGCGACGGTCACCTCCGGCGCAACGGGCACCATCAACTTTGAGAGCGGCGGCGCGTCGATCGCTACGTGTGGCGCGGTCACGATCGTTTCGAACGGTGCCCAGTGCGTGACGACCGCCTTACCAACGGGCAGCGACTCGCTGCAAGCGGCCTATTCGGGTAATTCAACGTACGCGTCATCGGTGAGCGCTTCGGCAACCTACGTGGTGAGCGTGGCAAATCAGAGTGCGCTCTCCTTTTCGCCAACGTCGACGACGTTCGTCGTGAGTCCGAGGAGCGGCATCGCGCTCACGGCGTCGGGTGGCTCCACGAGCGGAACGCTGAGCTACGCCGTGAGCGGTGTTGGCAACGTCGCCGGCTGTTCGGTGACGGGATCGTCGCTGACCTACTCCTCGGCCGGATCGTGCTCGATCACGGCCACGATGGCGGGTAACGCCAACTACAATCCGGTCTCGTCGACGGCTACGACGTTCACGGTCAATCAATCGACTTCCGCGACGAGCCTTAGCCCGAGTCCTTCGTCGTCCACCTACGGCGCCTCGGTGACCCTGAGCGCGACGGTCACCTCCGGCGCCACGGGCACCATCAACTTTGAGAGCGGCGGTTCGACCATTGGAACCTGTGGCGCGGTCGCCATTGTTTCGGGTAGTGCGCAATGTGTGACCTCCGCCCTGCCAACGGGTAGCGATTCGCTGCAAGCGTTGTACTCGGGTGACGTTGACTTCCAGGACTCGTCGAGTACGGCGTCGTCGTTCGCGGTGGCTCTGGCGAGCCAGTCGACACTGACGGTGACGTCCGTCTCTGGCACCACCGGCTTCGATCTGACACTCACGTCGTCGGGGGGTTCAGGGACCGGGAGCGTCACGTACGTTGTATCGAGTGGCACGACGACGTGTTCACAGCCGAGTCTTGGACAGTTGCATACCACTGGTGCGGGTACCTGTCTCGTGACGGCCACCAAAGCCGCATCGACAAGCTATTTGAGCACGAGTTCTAGCGCGACAACGGTGGCGTTCTCGCAGACCCAAACGCTGAGTTTCACGTCGTTGGCCCCGACGAACGCGAACGTGGGTGGAACGTACCAGCCAACGGCGTCGTCGACTGCAAATCTTTCGGTGTCCATCACCGTTGACTCGTCTAGCTCAGCAGTCTGTTCTCTGAGCGGTGCAGTAGTGACGTTCACGGCGATCGGAAACTGCGTTCTTGACGCGAATCAACCAGGTGACGCGAATCACACGGCCGCTACTCAAGTGCAACAGAGTTTCGCGGTGACCAACGCAGTGGCGCACGACGTGCCGTCGGCACCTCGCAACGTAGTTGCGTCCTCGTCGCCGAGTGGTGTTCGCGTCTCTTGGTCACTGCCGGCGTCGTCGGGAAGTTTCCCGATCGTCGACTACGTCGTGGCCTCGTCGCCCGGCGGCGCCATCTGCACCACCACTACCGCCGCGAGTTGCACTCTCAGCGGACTGACGCCGGGCACGTCGTACACGTTGTCGGTGGTGGCGATCAATCAATCGGGTGACTCACCAGCGGGCGTGGCAACGTTCCTCGTCCCCGCGAGCCTCACGGTGCCGTCGGCACCTCGCGGCGTGAAGGCGTCGATCTCCGGTGGGGTCGCCGTCGTCGCTTGGACGGTTCCCGCTTCAGATGGCGGTTCAACCCTCACCAGCTACGCGGTCGTCGCGTCGCCGTCGGGTGCGCATTGTCACACCACGGGGGCAACGAGTTGTCGGGTGAGCGGACTCAAATCCGGTACAACGTATACCTTCTCCGTCGTCGCGCTGAACGCGATCGGTTCATCGGCACCGGGCGCGGTCGCCGTAAAGTCCTCCTCCGCCTCGTCTTCGTTTCCCTCGACCGGGCGCTTCGCCGTCACCACGAACTTCGCGTTTGGCTCGTTCACGTTGACCGCGCTGGACAAGCGGGCGCTGACGGAATTGGCTACTCGAATCGTCAAAGACAAGATTCTTTCGCTGACACTCTCGGGCTACACCGATGACATCGGGTCCGCGACGTTCAATAGCGTGCTCAGTCGTGAACGAGCAGTAGCCGTCGGTCAATTCCTTATGGCGCGCGTTCTCCGGCTGGGCTACCACGGGCTGACCCTGCACGAGTTCGGCAAGGGAATCCTCACAAGCAGTGCGAATCGATCGCTAGACCGAACGGTGACGATCGCCTACTGAAGTCGATGAGTTCGTCCAATTACCTGGCGCCAACGCTCTACGATCTGCGCGGCTACTTGGGCTGCTCGTTGCTTTTGTTCATCTGAAGACGCCGGGAGCCCCATGACATCTCGGTACCCCAAGGAGGACTTCGTGACGTGAGGCGTGAGCGAGCGAAAGGACTTCGTTTGCCAGGCACCCTGGACGACGCCCACCCCGTAGGCGAGGTCGTCGGCCACGCCGAGAGGGATGTCGGTGACGCGGGGGCGTTGATGACGCCATCGCCAAGCGCTGCCCACCGCAAAGAGAACCAGTGCGCGCGTCCTTAGTCGTGGGTGCAGGGCCGTCAGTAACAGAGCGCCCCCAAACGTTCGAACGACGCCGCGAGCGAGTGGTCCACCGGCGCGAACCATGTTGCGAGCGACCACTTGGTTCGCGACGTCGCGCGGGTTGTCGGTCGTCTCGAAGTTCTTCGCTCGCGCGTGGTTACGCGCAGCTCGTACTATCCGACCACCAATCGCAGGTTGTCCTGCGAGGACCGACAGCCACGCGAGCAGCGTCCACGGGTCGCCACGTAAGGGAGCAAGTCGCGAGCCGTGACGCTCTGCGAGGGCGCCGCTTGAAGCGCCATAGCGCTGGCGCTGGATCCACCACGCGCGCCAGGACGTTCGAGCGCGATGCGTCACGATGACCGTCGCTTCGTATCGAACCAGCCATCCTTGGTCGTGAAGACGCCACACGAAATCGACGTCTTCACCCACGCGAAGCGCTTCGTCAAAACCGTCGCCGTACGCCGCTCGTCGCACCATTAGACACGCACTCGGCACGAAGCCCACGAAGCCACCGGGCACGACGAGACCACTTCGTTCTCCCATGTCGAGTGGACTGAAGTGCTCCTCGAACCGCTCTCGCATCGATGGACCTTCGGGGCCTCGTACGCGGGGTGCCGTCGCGGCGACCAGGGGATCGCTGAACGCGGTATAGAGCCGTTGGGCGACGTGGAAGGCGTTCTCCATCGACACGTCGGCGTCGATGAACCAGAGGAGTGGCCGCGAGGTGGCGAGCACGGCGGCGTTACGAGCGTGTGAGGGTCCCTCGTTCGCGTGGAGGCGAAGCAGCGTCGCGTCGTAGTCATTCGCGCACCTCGTGGCCTCGGCGGCGTCGAGCGAGCCGTCGTCAACGATCGTGACGTGAAAACCCTCGAGGTCGGCCAGGAGAGTTTCGAGTGACGCGTCGTCGTTGAAGACGGGGACGATGACGTCGATCTCATCCACGTTCACGTCGTCGTCGAAGTGGGGATGCAAAAGTCCCTGTTGCACCAAGGTGCGCGCGAAGCGCTCCTCACCGGGGAGCACGAACCCACCGTGCTGCCAGCGCTTCGCCGCTTCCCGTGACGCACCCACCAAGCGCAGGAGTCGCCACGGACTTCCGCCACTGACGAGGTCGCGGTCGAGAAAGGTGGCGTGCTCGTCCAAGACCACCCGGGTTCCTTCGGGTATCGGCGCCTCGACGGGCGAGAGCGCTTGTGGCAAGAAATCGCTCACGATCGGAGTCTTCCACGCCTGTACTCGAGGAAGTCATCACAGCGGCAAGAATGGAACTGTTCGAGGAGAAACCGTGACGCCAGAGACGTTGATTAGAGAAGACACGACCGAAGAGATCGAAGAGGTTGAGGAGTTGCTGGTGGAGGAAGTCTCCATCGACGGACTCTGCGGCGTCTACTAAGCCGTGTCATTAACCACTGGGGACGCCTTTGACGCGTCCAAGTACTGGCGGCTGAGCGAAATGGTCTCGTTGCGAGACGAAGAGTTCGGCGCGTTGGCCTACCATCACGTCAACCGCCGACTCGTCTTCTTGAAGTCGCGAGAGCTCGTCGAGGTCGTTCATCGGCTCGGCGATTTTGAGAGTGCCGACGAGGCAGTTAGTGCGCTCGTCGCCGCTGACCAACACGACCGCTACGTAACCGCCCTGGCCGCACTCCAAAAGTCAGCGTTGATCCGTGGGCGCTGAATCGTCACTGCGTAACCGCTTCGAGCGCGGACTCACCGCGCCCATCTGTCTCACCTGGGAGCTCACCTACGCGTGCAATCTCGCCTGCACGCACTGTCTCTCCTCGTCGGGACGCCGCGACCCGCGTGAACTCACGACCGCTGAAGCGAAGGTCCTTATCAGAGAAATTGCCGCGATGCAGATCTTCTACGTCAACATCGGTGGCGGTGAACCGATGATCCGTAGCGACTTTTTCGAACTGGTCGAACACGCGGTGAACCAACACGTGGGCGTCAAGTTCTCGACCAATGGAACGAGAATCGATCGAAACGCCGCGAGACGTCTTGCAAGCATTGACTATCTCGATATCCAGATCTCGATCGACGGCGCCGACGCTTCGACCAGTGATCGGATTCGCGGTGTCGGAAGTTACGACGCAGCACGTCGAGCGATGGACAATCTGCGTGACGCCAACTTCGGACAGTTCAAGATCTCGGTCGTTATGACGAAGGAGAGCGTCGAGCAGCTCGACGACTTCGAGGTGCTCGCCAAATCCTACGGCGCCGAACTTCGACTGACGCGTCTTCGTCCTTCGGGCCGTGGTGTCGAGGTATGGAGCGAACTACACCCGACCCTTGAACAGAATCGTCAACTCTATCGATGGCTTCTCGAGCGACCGAACGTGTTAACCGGTGACTCGTTCTTTCATCTCTCGGCGCTCGGCAGTCCACTCGAAGGACTCAATCTCTGTGGCGCCGGTCGGGTCGTCTGTCTCATCGATCCTGTCGGTGATGTCTACGCCTGCCCCTTCGTCATCCACGACGAATTCCTGGCCGGCAACATTCGAGACGCGGGGTTCGCTGCGGTGTGGAGCGACAGTGAACTCTTTCGGTCGTTGCGTGAACCCGGAAATCCAGGCGCGTGCGCGTCGTGTGGTTCCTTCGACGCGTGTCGCGGCGGTTGCATGGCCGCGAAGTTCTTCACTGGTCTTGAGATGTCCGATCCCGACCCCGAGTGCGTCTTTGGATATGGCGAGACGGCCCTCGCGGCGAAGCGGGTATCGATTCGACCGATCTCGTCACCCGACCATTCGAGGAAGATCCCCGTCACGCTCTCGTCGCGCTAGTGGGCGGAGTGCTGAAACACCTCAGGTAGTCTCGCGTTGAGCCGTAACGGGGGATAGATGGCAAGTTCGTGGTTCGAGACCGTGGCGATCGCGCAAAGTCGCGCCGAGAAGCGCCTTCCCAAATCGGTCTACGCCGCCCTCGTTGCGGGATCGGAGAAAGGACTCTCCTCGAGCGACAACTTGACGTCGTTCGACCAGTTGGGATTTGCGCCGCACGTCGCCGGACTCTCTAACGAGCGCTCGATGGCCACCACGATCATGGGACAAGCCGTGTCGATGCCGGTCATAATCTCACCCACGGGCGTGCAGGCCGTCCACCCCGAGGGCGAAGTCGCCGTCGCGCGGGCAGCGGCGAGTCGTGGCGTCGCGATGGGACTCAGCTCGTTCGCGAGTCGCTCCATCGAAGACGTCTGCGCCGTTAACGATCAAGTTCTCTTTCAGATGTACTGGTCGGGCAATCGCGACACCATGGTCCAACGACTCGAGCGCGCGAAGAACGCGGGCGCGAAGGGGATCATCCTCACCCTCGACTGGTCTTTCGCCAACGGGCGCGACTGGGGCAGCCCTTGGATTCCCGACAAGATCGATCTCAAGGCAGTCGTGAAGTTGGCGCCAGAAGTACTCGCGCGACCCAGCTGGTTGTGGTCGTTCGCGAAGACCGGTCACCTGCCGACCCTCACCACGCCAAACATGGCCGCGCCGGGGGATGATCCTCCCACCTTCTTTGGTGCGTACTACGAGTGGATGCAGAGCACCTTGCCGAGTTGGTCCGACGTCGCGTGGTTACGCGAACAGTGGACCGGCCCCTTCATGGTGAAGGGCGTCAGTCGCGTCGACGACGCCAAGCGTGTCGTTGACTTGGGCGCGAGTGCCCTGTCAGTGTCGAATCACGGCGGGAACAATCTCGACGGCACGCCGGCGCCCCTTCGTGCACTGCCGAGCGTCGTCGACGCCGTGGGAGATCAGATCGAAGTACTGCTCGACGGTGGTGTTCGACGGGGAGGTGACGTCGTCAAAGCGATCGCGCTCGGCGCGAACGCCGTCATGATCGGCCGAGCCTACTTGTGGGGACTCGCTGCGGCAGGTCAAGGTGGCGTTGAGAATGTGCTTGACGTGCTGCGAGGCGGCATCGACTCGGCCCTTCTGGGACTCGGTAAGTCCGACATCAAAGAGCTCGACCGAACCGACGTCGTCGCGCCCACCGACTTCTTTCGAAAGCTCGGCTGATGAGTCGCGTCGCGATCGTCACGGGCGCCGCGCGCGGCATAGGCGCGGCCACGGTGGACGCGCTCGTGAACGAGAACTATCGAGTCGTGGCGGTCGACCGCTGTCGCGACATCCCCGACGTCCCCTACGCGATGGCCACGCGTGGCGACCTCGACGCCGTGGTCGCCCGTCACGGGGAGGCAGTCCTCGGCCTCGTCGGTGACGTCCGCAGCGCGACCGACATGCAACTCGCGGTAGAAACGGCGACGCGCCACTTCGGACGACTCGATGCGGTCGTCGCGTGTGCGGGCGTGTTGGGCGCGGGCGGACCACTTTGGGAGATCAGCGACGCGGCCTGGGACGCGGTGTGGTCGGTGAACGTACTCGGCACACGGCGACTCATTGAGGCCGCCGCCCCGAAGTTGATTTCCAACGGCAAAGAGGCGCACGGTCGAATCGTCGCCGTCGCTTCGGCCGCGGGAAGCACGGGTCTCCTGCACCTCGCGGCCTACACCGCCGCCAAGCACGCGGTCGTCGGACTGATCCGCGGCGTCGCGATGGACCTCGCTCCATACGGCGTCACCGCGAACGCCGTGAGTCCCGGCTCGACGCGCACCGCGATCCTCGAGGCCTCGGCGAAGGTCTACGGCCTCGACAACGTCGAAGCGTTCGCCGCGCAGCAGCCGATCGGTCGTCTGCTCGAACCGTCCGAGATTGCCGCGGCGATTGTCTGGCTGTGTTCGTCGCAAGCGTCGGCGATCACCGGCGCCGACGTCGCGGTTGACGGGGGCATGACCGTCTCGTAGCGTCATTGACTCGCACGCTCGCGTCACGCCGGCGTCACTGCGAATCGAGGAGAAGGTCACGAGACGGTAGGCTCGCTCGTGGCTTATTGTCACCCTGAACAGTCGTGAGGTCCTAATTGAGCGAATTCGTAGCACCAGGTCGTGTCGTTATTCTCGGATGTGGATCCGTGACTCAGTGTCTCCTTCCACTACTGCTTGATCACTTCAAACTCGATCCGACCTCCGTCACCGTGCTCGAGAGCCGTGACAATCGTGCTCGAATCGCATCGTCGATCGAACGGGGCGTCCACTACCGACAGTGGGAGATCGATCCGGAGAATCTCCGCTCCACACTCGACGACCTACTCGGTGACGGCGACTTGCTCATCGACCTCGCGTGGAACATCGGCCTTACCGAACTGCTCGACTGGTGTCGCGACAACAACGTTCGCTACCTCAACACGTCGGTCGAGGTCTGGAATCCCTACGACGACCCCGCGAGCGCGTCGCCCCAAGAAAGGACGCTCTATTGGCGACACATGGCGTTGCGCCGTCAGATCGCCCGCTGGGGCTCGAACGACGGCCCTTCCGCCGTGGTCGAACACGGCGCGAATCCTGGACTCGTCAGTCACTTCACCAAGCAGGCCCTCAGTGAGATCGCCGAGGCGGTGCTTCGAGACGGTCTCCTCGCCGACAAGCACGACGCGATAAAAGAAGCCCTCGCGACGCGGCGCTTCAATGTGCTGGCACAGCTGCTCGAAGTCAAGGCGATCCACGTCGCCGAGCGCGACACGCAGATCTCTGATCGACCGAAGGAAGTCGGCGAGTTCGTGAACACGTGGAGCGTCGACGGCTTCTACGAAGAGGGCGTGGCGCCGGCGGAGATGGGCTGGGGCACCCACGAGAAGACGCTGCCAGCACTGGGAAGAATGCATGAAGGTGAGGGTCCCCGCAATCAGATCTGCTTCGCTCAGATGGCGCACAAGACGTTGGTGCGCTCGACGGTGGCGTCGGGGCCGATCGTTGGCATGGTCATTCGCCACGGCGAAGCCTTCACTATTTGTGACCACCTGACCGTCTGGGAGGGTGACACGGCGGTCTATCGGCCCACAGTGCACTACGCGTACTGCCCCTCGGACGTGGCGTGGGCGAGTTTCGTCGAGCTCGAGGGAAATGACTACGCCTACCCGGAGCGTCAACGCATCATGAACGACGAGATCGTGTCGGGTCGAGACGAACTCGGGGTCCTCGTGATGGGTCACCCCTACAAGTCGTGGTGGACCGGCATGCAGACGACCATCGAAGAAGCCCGTGCCGTGGCGCCCCATCAAAGCGCGACGACTATTCAAGTGGCGGCGTCGATCCTCGGCGCGGTGCAGTGGATGCTCTCGTCGCCGCGCGAGGGAGTTCGCGTACCCGACGAACTGCCGTGGCCCGACGTGCTGGACGTGGCAATGCCCTACGTGGGCTCTCTGTGGTCGGGACCCGTCGACTGGGATCCCGTGTCGACCCACACTGACTGGTTCGATAGATGGACGGGGCGCGAACTCGATGCTGACGACCCCTGGCAGTTTTCAAACTTCCTCGTCTCCTGAATTCTCGGCGAACGGCTGAACAAAACGGTTAGAGAAGTCGCGGTGGTGCCGACGTAGGGTGGTGTGGGAATTCCTACGAGAGGAGACCCGAATGGTGTCTAACTATTCGCCCGGAGCAACGGTGCTCGGGGCAATCGGATCCACTCCACTCATCCAAGTCGACGGCATTTTCGTCAAGCTCGAGTACCTCAATCCGTCGGGTTCCATCAAGGCCCGCATGGCTCGCTACATCATCGAACGAGCCGAGCGCGAGGGTCTTCTTAAACCCGGCGACACCATTGTCGAGGCCTCGAGTGGCAACACGGGTAACGCGATGAGCATGGTGGCGGCGGTCTTGGGCTACAAGATGCTCGTCGTCATGCCCGAAGGTCTCAGCCCCGAGCGAGCAGCGATCTCACTGGCCTTCGGCGCTCAGATGCTGCGCGTCGGCACGTTTCACGTCAACGAGGCGCTCGACGAAGCGAGTCGCCTCGGCGATCAGCCGGGCTACTTCGCGCCGCACCAGTTCGAGTCAGAGTGGAATGTCGAGGAGAACCGTACCTGGCTCGGTCCCGAGATACTTGAACAGCTTCCCGACGGCAGGACTCCCGACGCCTTCGTCATGGGGGTTGGCACCGGTGGCACCTTGATCGGCGTGGGACAGGCCTTTCGCGACGTGAATCCCGAGGTCTTGGTCGTCGCGCTCGAGCCGAGCGAGTCCTGCACGATTCAGTGCGGCGACACGGGGCTACACCGAATCGAGGGCATCGCTGACGGTTTCATCCCCACGATCTACCAACGACATCAGTCATTGGTCGATCGGGTGATGGCCGTGCACAGCGACGACGCGGTCACCGAGATGCGTCGACTCGCGCGCGAGCACGGTCTCCTCGTCGGCCCCAGTTCTGGCGCCAACATGGTCGCGGCGCGACGACTGCGCGACGAACTCTCAGCGTCGTCGGTCATCGTGACCATCCTCTGTGATGAAGGAGAGAAGTACCTCAGCGAGTACTTCATCCCTCTCGCGCTGACGACTGAGTGAACGCCGTTCTACGACGATGACGATGGTGTCGACTAGAGCGGCGTGACGTACGCGCCGTGGATGCCGCCGTCAACGAGGAACGTCGAAGCATTGACGAATGAGGCGTCGTCGCTCGCGAGAAACAGCACAGCGCTCGCGATCTCTTCGGGCTCGGCGAATCGCCCCGCAGGTATGTGAACGAGACGTCGGGCCGCGCGCTCGGGGTCCTTCGCGAAAAGTTCTTGGAGCAGCGGCGTGTTGACGGGACCAGGGCAGAGCGCGTTCACACGGATTCCCTGACGGGCGAACTGAACGCCGAGTTCGCGTGACATCGAAAGGACTCCACCCTTGGAAGCGGTATAGGAGATCTGTGAGGTCGCCGAACCTAAGACGGCCACAAAGGACGCGGTGTTGATGATGGAGCCCCCGCCACGCTCAAGCAACAGCGGGATTCCATACTTGCAACAGAGGTAGACCGACGTGAGGTTGACGTCTTGTACTCGCTTCCAGGCGTCCAGTTCAGTCGTGAGAATCGAGTCGTCGTCGGCCGGAGAGATGCCGGCGTTGTTGAAGAGGATGTCGACGCCGCCATAGGTCTCAACGACCTTCGCGAACATCTCCTTCACGCTCGCTTCGTCCGCGACATTGACACGAACGAACGTGCCACCGATCTCCTTCGCGAGCTGTGTTCCTTCAGTCTCGGCGAGGTCGGCGACCACGACCTTGGCGCCCTCGGCACTAAAGCGAAGGGCCGTCGCGCGTCCAATGCCGCTCGCGGCGCCCGTGATGATCGCGACCTTGTCGTCTAGACGTCCCATTAACTTTCCTCCGTCGAAATAAACACATTCTTCTCTTCACTAAATCCGAGTAACGCGTCGGGGCCGAGCTCTCGACCGAGGCCCGACTGCTTGAATCCGCCAAACGGTGTTGAGTAGCGCACCGACGAGTTCGAGTTCACCGACAGCGCGCCGGTCTCGACGCCTCGGGCCACGCGAAGTGCGCGACCGATATCGCGACTCCAGATCGAGCCCGAAAGTCCGTAGGGACTCTCGTTGGCGATGGCGATCGCCTCCGCTTCGTCACTAAAACGAACGACCGACACGACGGGACCGAAGATCTCTTCTTGGAAAGCTCGGCTCGACGTGTCGTTCGTCTCAAGTACCGTAGGCGCCATCCAGTAGCCCGGTCCCTCGGGAGCACTCCCGCGAAAGGCGACCTCGGACTCGGTGACGTAGGTGCGCACGGTGTCGCGCTGCGCCGCAGTGATCAGTGGTCCCATTTCGCTCAATTCGTTCGCGGGATCGAGAACCTTCACGGCCTTCACGGCGGGCTCGAAGAGTTCCATGAAACGGTCGTAGGCCGACGCTTCGACGAGGAGCCGTGACCGGGCGCAGCAATCTTGGCCGGCGTTGTCAAAGACGGCATAGGGCGCGCTGGCGGCGGCCTTCTCAAGGTCGGCGTCGGCGAAGATGATGTTGGCGCTCTTGCCGCCGAGCTCTAACGTGACGCGCTTCACCTGCTCGGCGCAGCCCTCCATGATGCGCCGTCCCACGGCGTTCGATCCGGTAAAGCAGACCTTGCGAATCGCAGGGTGGGTGACGAAACGATTGCCAACCATGGCGCCGTCGCCGGTGACGACTTGAAAGACCCCTTCGGGGATACCAGCCTCCAGCGCGAGTTCACCGAGGCGCAGCGCGGTGAGGGGCGTAAGCGTGGCGGGTTTCAGAACCACGGTGTTACCCGCCGCGAGCGCCGGCGCGAGTCCCCAACCGGCGATCGGCATGGGAAAGTTCCACGGCACGATGATGCCTACGACGCCCAGCGCTTCGTAGAACGTGATGTCGACGCCACCGGCAACGGGAATCTGGCGCCCCGAGTGACGCTCGGGCGCCCCGGAGTAGTACATGAGGACGTCGCGAACGTTGCCCGCCTCCCAGCGAGCGTTCGAGATGGTGTGACCGGCGTTGGCGACCTCGAGCTGGGCTAGCTCTTCGACGTGCCCGTCCACGACGTCGGCGAAGCTACGAAGGAGTCGGGCGCGGTCGACGGGCGTGACCTTTCTCCACGCGGGCGCGACGGTGGCCGCGTGCTCGATGGCGCGGTTCGTCTCGTCGAGATCGTGGACGGCGATCGACGCGATCTCAATTTCGGTCGCAGGGTTGATGACGCGTAAGTCAGTACTCATAGTCGCTCGAATCCTCGGTAGCGTTCCCAATCGGTGACGGCGGCGTCGTACGCGGCAACTTCCACGCGTGCGGCGTGCACGTAGTGGTCCACAACCTCGTCGGAGAAGGCTTCGCGCGCCACTTTGCTGTTGTCGAAGAGGTCGAGGGCCTCGTGCAGTGTGGTGGGAACACGTGACGCGTCGGCGGCGTACGCGTTGCCTTCGAAGGCCTCTGGCAACACAAGCGACTCCTCGACACCACGGAGCCCCGAGGCGACGAGCGCCGCCACCGCAAGGTAGGGGTTGACGTCGCCGCCGGGAATGCGACACTCGACGCGAATGGAGGATCCGTGGCCTACGACGCGAAAGGAGCACGTCCGATTGTCGAGTCCCCACAACAGTGCCGTCGGAGCGAAAGAGCCCTCGACGAATCGTTTGTAGCTGTTGATGTTGGGCGCGAGGAAGAGTGAGAACTCCCTCGCGTAGGCCAGCTGCCCGGCCAAGAAGTGCTCGAACACTTGAGAGAACCCGTGGGCCTTGTTGCCGGCGAAGACCGGCGAGCCATCCTTCTCCCGCAATGAGAGATGCACGTGACAGGAGTTACCTTCGCGCTCGTTGTACTTGGCCATGAAGGTGAGACTGCAACCTTCTTGCGACGCGATCTCCTTGGTGCCCAACTTGAACAGACCGTGTTCGTCACACTTGTCCACGAGTTCGGCGAACTTGAAGGCGATCTCGTGCTGACCGAGGTTGCACTCACCCTTCAGTGATTCGACGATCATCCCGGCGTCGCGCATCGAACGGCGAATCCGTCCGAGCAGGGGCTCGATCCGTGAGGTTCCCTGCAGCGAGTAGTCAACGTTGTAAAGGTTGGCGGGCGTGAGATCGCGATAGCCCGAACTCCACGCCTCTTCGTAGGTGTCATCAAAGACGATGAATTCGAGTTCGGTGCCGGTGAAGCCGGTCCAACCACGCTCGTCAAGTCGGCCCACCTGCTTCTTCAAGATCTGACGAGGTGACACCGCGACGGGCACACCATCCACGGTCTCGACGTCAGCGAAGACAATCACGGTTTTCTCGTGCCAAGGAACCCGACGAATTGTAGAAAAATCAGCACTGAAGGCTAGATCGCCGTAGCCACGCTCCCACGACGTCAAGGCGAAGCCGTCAACGGTGTTCATGTCAACGTCGGACGCGAGTAAGTAACTGCAGCCTTCCACGGCGCCGTCGATGAGTTCATCGGCGAAGAATCGCGCGTCGA
The DNA here is from genome assembly GCA_003141815.1 of Acidimicrobiaceae bacterium. Classification (GTDB taxonomy): domain Bacteria; phylum Actinomycetota; class Acidimicrobiia; order Acidimicrobiales; family RAAP-2; genus RAAP-2. Next base: position 20,253 of record PLNQ01000028.1, read on the forward strand.
GCCGTTTGCCCTGGAGGCGTCCTTGCATATCAGTGATCGCGAGGATAACGGTGTCAACTTCGTCACTGCGAATGAGCCCTACGAGCTCGTCGCGAGACAACCGGCCCGGGGTTGAAGAACTCATTTTCGTCTCCTCGATTCAGCAGTGGTGGCAATCGTAGTCGTCACCTACCCGACACTTCTTGTGTCTAACGCGTGGCAATGGACGTCATCATCTTCGACATTTTCGTACGTGCTCGACGACCCTTACCTCGAGAGTGGCGATGTCATTGTGCGGTGATGCCGAACAATTCCATCACGCCACATGTGAAAGTCGTGATGAGGACGCGTTGAGGGATTCAGGCGAAGGCTGAGTGATTCGACGACCTTCTGATGAGTTGTCCTTCGACGTGCGTAATTACGCGAGCGTTCGGAAGTCTTCGTGTTCATAGCTAGAAGAAGCTCGACCTTCTATTTGCTAATGAGTTGGTCGGACCGTATGCTCCCACGAAATGCAGTTTTAGCCATTTACCTGGGGGATACGAATGGATGATGCAATGAGCGCTTCGTCGGCGGTCGTACAAACGGACACCGAGAGGCTTCACCAATTGGGCTACGCGCAAGAGCTCAATCGCTCGATGAGTAGGTTTTCGAACTTCGCGATCTCCTTCACAATTATTTCGATTCTCTCGGGTTGTCTCACTCTTTATGGATATGGTCTTGCCCACGGTGGCCCCCCGACGATGATTTGGGGATGGGTAGTGGTCGGCGGACTCGTCATGTTCGCGGGTCTCTCTATGGCCGAGATCTGTTCGGCCTACCCCACTGCGGGTGGGCTGTACTACTGGGCTGCGAAATTAGCACCGGGTGATAGCGGCCCCATCTGGTCGTGGTTCGCCGGTTGGTTCAATCTTTTGGGACAGGTTGCGGTCACCGCAGGCATCACGTTCGGTTGCGGTTACTCAGTAGCTGCCTTCCTCCAACTATTCACGAGCCAGACATACTGGACTTCGTCTGGCCATGTTGTAGCGATCACGGGTGGGCTCCTATTCCTTCAAGGAATCATCAACACGTTCGGCGTGAACATCGTGGCCATTTTCAACAGGGTGTCCGTATGGTGGCACCTCCTCGGTGTGTCGGTGATCGTTGTGCTGCTCTATGTTGCGCCTTCATCACATCAACACCAAAGTGCGAGTTTCATCTTTGGCTCGGCCGGGTGGCACGCCTTTGGCGGCATGTCCGGATTTTCAGCGCCTTTCTACGTCTTCTTGTTAGGGCTGTTGGTGGCTCAATACACGTTCACTGGATATGACGCGTCCGCCCACGTCACCGAAGAGACTCTTGATGCTGCTGTCTCTGGTCCTAAGGGAATCGTCACGTCAATCTGGGTGTCGTGGGTTGCAGGCTTCATTCTTCTTGTCGGTGTGAGTGCGGCGATTCCCCACATCTTCCCGTTTAGCGTTGCCGGAACGACGTACACGGGTTACTCGTCAATACCGTTCGCTTTCACTGGAGCTGGAGGAGCTGCGGGTGCCCCGTGGGTTCTGATCTTCGAGCACTCGACCGGACGCGTGCTTGGAGAGTTGCTCGTGTTGGTGGTCATTGGCGCTCAATTCTTCTGCGGTGTTGCGTCGGTGACGGCAAACTCGCGAATGATCTACGCGTTCTCGCGTGACGGTGCCGTTCCATTCTCCAGTTACTGGCACAAGGTGAGCAAGCGGAGCCATGTGCCCGTGCACTCGGCTTGGTTTGGTGCAGTGGGCGCTTTTCTTCTTTCCGCCACCGCGATGAAGAGTTCTGTCGCATACTTTGCGGTCACGTCAATTGCTGTGATTGGCTTGTACGTTGCCTACCTCATTCCCGTCTTCCTTCGACGTATCAACGGTAAGGCCTTCGTACCGGGGCCGTGGAAATTAGGAAAGTGGGGACCGGTGTTTGGTTGGATCGCCATCGTGTGGGTCGCTTTCATTTGCATATTGTTCTCACTCCCTCAGTACACTCCCAAGGCAGCCGGTTCCGCTCTTCTTGCGTTTAACTTCACACCAGTCGCCGTAGTCGCGGTTATTGGCTTCGCCGGAATCTGGTACGCAGTCTCGGCGCGCAAGTGGTTTAAGGGACCAAAGGTCCAAGGCTCGGCCGAGGAGCTCGCCGAAATCGAGCGCGAACTCAACATCTAGTTGTGGTGATTCTTCACGGGCGGCAAGCTCGTGGAATGAGTGAACATGGCGCCACGAAAGTGGCGCCATGTTCCTCTGTCGAGTAACGGCGCAGCGCTTCGCTCAAGTGCACCTTCGTGTTTTCGGCTCGATGCCATGTCCATGAAGTAGTGTCGTGGTTGCCTCGCGGCAGCGAAGTTGGTGCAATTCCAACGCTGTCCCGCAACTGTAAGTGGCCTCTTTGGAGGCCACGAAGCCAGGTCGCCTGCTGCGAGGAGATGTGAAAAACAGCTCTCGAGGCAAGGAGCGGTTGTTCGGATATCCATCCGTCGCCACACCACTTCGACGGAAAAGGAGATATCCATGAATAAGTCCCTGCGACTAACCCTCGC
>PLNQ01000013.1 GCA_003141815.1 Acidimicrobiaceae bacterium
TGGCGTGCACCTCCATGTAGTCACCGCCATCCACGACCGAAGTGATGACCTTCTTCATGTCGTAGGGCTGATTCTGTGACGCGGGCAGGAGATCACGCAGGTTCTCACAGAGCCGGTTGGGGTCGTCGCCGGTCATGATCCGCGGCGGCTCTTCCATGTTGTTCGATGGCAGGAAGGACAACAAGTAACGGACCTCGTCGAGAACGCTCTTCTCGTCAGGCAACACGAAGCTCGCTACACCCGATTTCGTGGCGTGGGTCTGCGCCCCGCCCAACTCCTCAAGGGTGACGTCCTCACCGGTCACGGACTTCACCACGTCGGGTCCGGTGATGAACATGTGGCTCGAATCCTTCACCATGAAGATGAAGTCCGTCAGCGCCGGTGAGTAGACCGCGCCCCCGGCGCACGGCCCGAGGATGACCGAGATCTGGGGTACGACGCCCGACGCGCGAACGTTGCGACGGAAGATCCCTCCGTAGGCGTTGAGGCCGGCGACCCCTTCTTGAATTCGCGCGCCCGCGCCGTCGTTCAAGCCAATGATCGGCAGTCCCATGGTCGTCGCCAGGTCCATGATCTTTTGAATCTTCTCGCCGTGTGTCTCACCCAGCGCCCCACCAAAGACCGTGAAGTCCTGGGAGTAGACGCAGACCTTTCGACCGTCGATCTTTCCGTAGCCGGTAATGACACCGTCGGAGTACGGTCGAGACTCCTCGAGTCCCATGCCCGAAGCCACGTGACGATTCAACATATCGAGTTCTTGGAACGAGTCTTCGTCGAGGAGGTACTCGAGACGTTCGCGCGCGGTCATGCGACCCTTGGCGCGGTGACGCTCTATTGCCTTCTCACCTCCGGCCACACGGGCTTCCGCCTTGAGGGCCTCTAACTCCTTCAGACGATCAGCCATTGAGTGCTCCATATGGTGCCAGGCTAGCCACGACGCGTGGCCACTTCATTAAGAAAGCTGAATCCGAATTCGACGATTTCTACAACGTCGTGTCGCGACGGCGTTACCGCAAAGTAAGAATTTTTTGTTACTCGTAAGTACGAATTTGCTAACTCTCGAGTAACCGAGACGTTCGTGACGAACTAGGCGCTCTCTTGCACGAGCTCGATCAACGTCCCGAAGGACGCCTTGGGATGGATGAACGCCACGGTCGTTGCGCGCGATCCCGGACGAGGTGTCTGATCGATCACTCGATAGCCCGACGCCTTCACCGCCTCGAGCGCGGCGGCGCAGTCCGCGACGCGATACGCCACGTGGTGCAGACCTTCACCCTTCTTTTCGAGATACTTCGCGACGGGCGAATCGTTGCGCGTCGGCGTGAGGAGTTGAACGTAGGAGTCGGCAACGCGCACCAACGCTTCTTCGACGCCGTCCGACTCGACGATCTCGCGATGTTCGACCTCGGCGCCAAAGACCTCCGCGTACCACGCAATCGCGGCGTCGAGATCACGAACGGCTATGGCTACGTGGTCGATCTCGGTTAACAGGGAGTCCACCGTTACTCCTTGTCATGGCGTCGAAAGATGGTCAGGCGATCTTCGCCAACGCGAGCACGAAGTTCAGAGTCAGTGATACCTAGTCCCCCGCTCGGCGCCACGCAGAGAACGCCAATCTTTCCCTCGTGGCGATTGTGGTGCATCTGATAGGCGGCGTCACCAACCTCTTCCATAGCAAACACCGTCGAGAGTGTCGGCACAACCGCGCCGTCGATAATAGTTTGATTCGCCGACCACGCCTCGCGATAGTTCGAAAAGTGCGTGCCCTTGATCGTCTTGAGTTTCATCCACAGATGACGGTTGTCGTACTCGATCATGAAACCAGTCGTCGCAGCGCAGGTCACGATGGTCCCGCCACGTTTCGTGACGAACACACTCGCGCCCATGGTCGACCGACCGGGGTGTTCGAACACAATGTCGGGGTCACTACCGACGAGCGATCGAATGTCTTTGCCCAAGCGGCGCCACTCGCGTTCGTCTTGGGTATGTTCGTCCTGCCAAAACTGATAGTTCATCTCGGTGCGATTGATGATGTGTTCACAGCCGAGTTCTCGAAGCATCGTCGCCTTCGCCTCACTTGACACGACACCGATGGGCACACCTCCGGAGTTCAAGACGTGTTGCACGGCAAATGAACCGAGCCCCCCCGACGCGCCCCAAATCAACACCTTGTCGCCCTGGGTGACCGGCTTGCCGTTTCGTGAAACCAACATCCGATAGGCCGTTGAGTTGCAGAGCGCGTTCACTGCGGCCTCTTCCCACGTGAGATGCGTGGGTTTGGGCATCAGTTGGTTGGCCCTCACGACCGCGATGTCCGCCAGTCCGCCGAAGTTGGTCTCGAACCCCCAGATACGCTGATTGCTCGCCATCATGGAGTCGTCGTGACTGCTCGGGTCTTGGTCATCGACGTAGTTGCAGTGCACGGTAACTTCGTCGCCCACCTTCCAGTTTCTTACCAACGATCCCGTGCGCAAGACGACACCCGCGGCGTCCGATCCGACTACGTGATAATCCAGCGCGTGACGTTGACCCCAGATCGACTCCTTGCCTAGACGGTCGAGAAAACCAAAGGTGGGTAAGGGTTCGAAGATGCTCGTCCAGACGGTATTGAAGTTGATCGACGACGCCATCACCGCGACGTACACCTCGTCGGGCGCGAGTTCGGGAACGGCCACGTCGTCGACGTGCAGGCTACGGCGCGGATCCTTGTCCCTACTCGCGACGCCTGCGAACATGTTCTGCTCGTCGCGTCGAACGAAGACGGCCCGCGTGGTCACGGGCATCGGCGTCGCGGCCAACGTTTCACCCGACGCCCCCTCGAGGACGGCCTCAAGAATCTCACTCATCTGCGCGAGACTACTTGGCTCGGACGAACCCAACGGCAACGTTGTTCTACGGTCTTCGTCACTGGTCCCAGTTATCACAGAAGCGTCTATCGTTTCAGGTGGGCCCCACTAGGACCGTTCGTGAGGAGTCGTCATGTCGCGCAGTGTCATCGTTGCCGGAAGTCGCACCGCTATTGGCAAGCTCTCGGGAGCTTTCGTGACGTTGAGTGCCCAAGACCTCGGTGGCGCAGCTATCAAGGGCGTCCTAGAAAAGACCGGCGTCGACCCAACGAGCGTCGACGCGGTACTGATGGGCCAAGTCCTTCAGGCCGGTCAGGGTCAGATCACCGCACGACAAGCGGCTGTCAAGGCCGGAATCCCTATGACCGTGCACGCCACCACTATTAATAAGGTCTGTCTCTCGGGCCTTCAGACGATTTACCTCGCGGATCTAATGATTCGCGCCGGCGAGGCGGACATCATCGTCGCGGGCGGCATGGAGTCGATGACCAATGCCCCCTACCTTCTTCCCGGCGCGCGCGCCGGTTACCGCATTGGTGACCAGAAGGTCGTCGACGCCATGATGTTCGACGGGTTGACGTGCGCCTTCGACGAGTGCGCGATGGGACTCGCCACCGAGCGCTACAACAAGGGCCAGATCAGTCGCGCTCGCCAGGACGAATTCTCCGCTCGAAGTCACGAACTCGCTGCCGCCGCCATTGCGTCAGGTCGGTTCGCAGAGGAGATCGTCGCGGTCAGTGTTCCCCAGCGAAAGGGCGATCCGCTGAAGGTCGCGACCGACGAAGGTGTTCGCGCGGACACGACGGCCGAGTCACTCGGAAAACTTCGCCCAGCCTTCGACAAGGACGGTACCATCACCGCCGGTAACGCCTCACAGATCTCCGACGGCGCGGCCGCGGTNNTCGACGTGAAGTCGCTCGACCTCTTCGAGATCAACGAAGCCTTCGCCGCGGTGGGGCTCTCCTCGGCCGACGATCTCGGCGTTGACGAGAACAAGATCAACGTCAACGGTGGCGCTATCGCGCTGGGCCACCCCATTGGCATGTCTGGCACTCGGCTCGCGCTCACCGCGCTCGTCGAGCTGCAGCGCCGCGGTGGCGGCGTGGCGGCCGTCGCACTCTGCGGTGGGGGCGGTCAGGGTGACGCCGCGATTCTTCGCTCGCTCTAGTCGGAAACGTATCGCGCGACGAGGTCGTAGCGGGCGAGTCCAATCGGGCGGTCATCGGGAATTGCCAGCACGAACGCGCCGGCCGTGGGAAAACCCTCGCGCGGTGACACGGGCAGTTCTTGCGCGAGCGACAACAGGAGTTCGAGCACCGTTGGGTTGTGTCCCACGACGAGTAACGACGTCGTCACCGGATCGATCGCGGCCAAGTCGATGAGGAGGTCCTCGGCCGAAACGTCGCGCTGGCCGTTGTAGATCAGTTCACTGAACGAGCACTCGGTGACGAAGGGCGTCTTGTCGAAGGCCCGTTGGAAGGTCTCTTTCGTACGCGCCGCGGCACTGACGAGAGCCGTGGTCGGGCCAAAGCGGCCTAGTTCATTCTCGTCGCTGGCCCAGGCGCGCAGTCGTTCACACTGTTGTCTCCCGCGCTCACTCAACCTTCGATCAAAGTCGCGTTGATCCGGCGTGACCTTTTCGGCCTTGGCGTGGCGAACGATCGTGAGATAACGCACCGGCGTAGTCTCTCGCATTCTGTGACTAAGGCACAAGGCGCTCTCGTTTATCGTGGAGCCGTGTACGCCTCGCTCACCTACTTCCAAGCCTTCGTCATGGGTGTCATCCAAGGGGTCACCGAACTCTTTCCCGTCTCGAGTTTGGGCCACGGTGTGCTCGTTCCCGCCCTCCTTGGTTGGCACAACCTCGTGGGCACCCAGAGCGTCAAACAGTCCTTCTTCCTCGTCTTCTTGGTTGGCCTGCATGTCGGCACGGCGCTTGGTCTCCTTTTCTTCTATCGACGAACGTGGTTCGCGCTCTTTCGTGGACTCTTCAATCAGCTCGGTCGCGTTCGTGATGAGGGCGCGGCGTCACTGTGGCGACTGAACGACGCCTCGATCAATGAGAGCTACCGCCTGCTCGTGATCTTGGCGATCGGCAGCGTGCCCGTGGGGATCGTGGGCGTCGTGCTCGAGAGCAAGTTGCGAGAACTCTTCGCCAAGCCCCTCGCCGCGGCGATCTTTCTCATGGTGAACGGGCTAATTTTGTTGCTCGGCGAGCGACTTCGCCGCACGCGCGGGCGACACGCTCGGTTTCAAGACGTGAACACGCTGGCGCCCTCGAGCGCCCTTGGCGTGGGCAGCGCCCAGATCCTGGCGCTACTCGCGGGCATCTCTCGAAGCGGCGTCACGATGGTCGCGGGACTCTTGAGCGGACTCGACCACGAAGGAGCGGCGAACTTCTCCTTCCTCCTCGCGACGCCCGTCATCTTGTTGGCCGGGCTCTACAAGTTGCCTGAACTCTTTGGCGCACTCGGCAGCGGCGTTCGCACGCAGACGCTTGTCGGAGCGCTCTTCGCGATGGTGACCGCGTACGTCGCGGTGCGCTTTCTCACGAAGTGGTTTAAGACCAAGACCCTCACGCCCTTCGCGATCTACTGCTTGATCGCCGGCGCGTTGTGCGCGGTGCGCTTCGCCTAGTCGCTGAGAACGCGCCGGCCGTCGAGCGCCCGGCCCAACGTCAAGTCGTCGGCAAACTCCAAGTCGCCCCCCACGGGAAGTCCGCTCGCGGGCTGCGAGACGATGAGACCGGGCACCTGGAGGAGTCGACTGAGGTACATCGCGGTGTGGTCGCCCTCGACGTTGGAGTTGAAGCACAGGATGACCTCCTTCACCGGCCCGTGGAGGCGCTGGAGCAACTCTTGGATCTTCAGTCGATCCGGGGTCACACCCTCGAGTGGGTTCAACACACCGTGGAGCACGTGATAGGTCCCGTGAAACGCACCCGAACGCTCCACGGCGCCGACGTCGGGCGGACTCTCCACGACACAGATCACCGTCTGATCGCGCCGGGTGTCTGCACAGATCGGACAGAGTCCACCGGATTCGGCGATGTTGCAGCATCGCTCGCAGAACGAGAGTTTGACCTTCATCTCGCCGATTGACGACGCCAGTCGATCGACGTCTTCACCGGGCTGGCGCATGAGCCAAAAGGCGATGCGCTGCGCCGACTTCGGACCAACACCGGGAAAACGCCCCAGTTCGTCAACGACGGCTTGTAGTGCTGGAGGGTAGGTCACGTAATCTCCTCGGCTCCGGGGAACATCTCGGTGATGAGATGATCAGCCACGGAGTCGACCACGAGAACCATCGCGTCGGCGTCGTCAACCTCGTCGTCGATGGGTGCTGGTTTTGCGGCGACGCGACGAGTCGGCACGGGGGCACCCACGAGCGACTTGTCAACGGTCCAAAACACCGTCATCGAAACCTTGAACTCGTGTTCGAGCGCACCCTTAAGGCCCTGGGCGATGAGTTCGGTGTTCTGGCGCATCTCTTCACTCGCCAAAGCAATCGTCAATAACAACCCATCGAGTGCCTCGACCCTCGCCGAACGAAGGAGAAGCTGCGCGGAACGTGACGTGCGAGGTATCACGTGTTCGACGAACCGCTCGCGCACGTCGTCGATGTTCAGCGAAACGCCGCCGGTGCTCGTCGGCTTTTCTTCGGTTTTCGGTGCCGCCACTTCAGTCGAGTCATCGCCACTGCTTGGCACCGGATCAGGCTTGACTGATGGCGCTGGCGCGTCAGCGCGCACCGACGAGCCAATGGGACGAAGCGGGGGTGTCGAGGGAGTGGGAGTCGGCGCAATCGTCCGTCCGACTCCTCGTTCGACCTTCGTCAGTCGTTCGTCGAGTGACTCGTAGGAGTTGTCGAGTTCGGGCTTCGTGAGTCGCACCATGGCGACTTCCAACATGACGATCTTCTCAGGGGCGCTCTTCATTTCTCGAATCGCCCGCCCAACGGTCTCGAGGATTCGCACGCTGCGCGCAAGACCTAACTGTTCACCCCACGAAGAGAGACGATCTCGGTCAGCATCGACCGCGTCGGCAACTTCGGGCGCGACCTGCAACAAGAAGACTTGTCGCACTTCCCCAGCGAAGTTCTCCGCGAGTTGCTCGGGGTCCCACCCTTCACGCACGAGTATCGCGAGCGATCGCAGTGCCGCCACCGCGTCATCGTGCACGAGGGCGTGAAAGAGTCCGTCAAACTCCGGCTGGGTTTCACTGATGGAACCCGTGGCGATCAATTGGTCGAGCGCACTGAGCGCGTCGCGTGCCGATCCCCTTCCGAGTCGTACCGCGGCCTCGATCGTGGCGTCGTCCGCACCAAGGCCGGCCGCGCCCTCGACGTCGTGGAGCAACGTGGCGAGCGTGTCGGCGCCGATGAGACGAAATTCGAGGTGCTGCGTGCGCGAACGAATTGTGGGGAGCACTTTGTGCGGGTCGGTGGTGGCGAGGACGAAGACCACATGCGACGGGGGTTCTTCCAGCGTTTTCAAAAGAGCGGCCGAGGCGGCCTTAGAGAGTTGGTGCACCTCGTCGAAGATGTACACCTTCCAACTTCCGGGTGTACCGTGCCAGGCGCCCGAGATGATGTCACGAATATCGTCGACACCGTTATTGGAAGCGGCGTCGAGTTCGATGACGTCGAGCGACGTGCCCTTGGCGATGGAGAGGCAACTCGTGCACTTCGCGCACGCGTCGCCATCGACGGGATTCTCGCAGTTGAGGGCTTTGGCGAGAATCCGCGCCGTCGTCGTCTTGCCCGTCCCGCGAGGACCGGAAAAGAGGTAGGCGTGGGAAATTCGGTCATTTTTCACCGCACCCTGGAGCGCTCGAACAACGTGATCCTGGCCCCGGAGCTCGGCGAATCGAGCGGGTCGAAAGCGGCGATAGAGCGAGGTGACCCCTTCGAGTGAGGTGGGGGTCGCTTTCTCATCAGCCATGCAGCGATGTTAACGGTGAGGGGTACGGTGCCGAAGTCCAAAGCGATGGTCAGGCGATCCGTGGCACCCGACACAGTTCGCTGAGAGCTGCTGGCTTCCACCCCTGACTCGGTTCACGAAAGGTCGTCGCACGGGACCCGACCACCGCTTTGAACCTCGGCAATTTAAGGCTACCGGAGAATCTGGCGACACGGCTCGGGTAACCTTGCAAGCCGGTATTCATTTCTCGAAATGAGTACCAGACGATGGAGGAGTGCGAGAGCGGCCGAATCGGCACGATTGGAAATCGTGTGAAGGGAAACCTTCCGTGGGTTCAAATCCCACCTCCTCCGCCAACTGTCGTAGACCCCATTGGCTAGACCAGGCTTATGAGAGTTGGGTCTGGTTTTGGGTTAAGTGTAGGTCTTCAAACTCGTTGGGCGTCAGGTAATTCAGTGAGCTGTGTCGACGCTCACGGTTGTAGAAGTTCTCGATGTAGTCCGCCATGGCGACCGAGAGTTCGACGATAGTTATCCAGCGTTGTCGATTGAGCAGTTCGATCTGCATCGATCCCCAAAAGGACTCCATCGGCGCGTTGTCGTAGCAGTCACCAACGGTGCCCATCGAGCCGAGTAGTCCGTAGCGGCGGATGTTCTCGCTGAAGGCCCACGAGGTGAACTGACGGCCGTGGTCCGAGTGAATCACCGTTTCGCCTGACGTCATCCTCGACCGGCCGGCCATGGAGAGCGCGTCGTTGACGAGGTCGCTCTCGCAACGTCGGTCGATCGCCCAACCCACAACTTTTCTCGAGAAGAGATCGAGCACGGCACAGCAGTACACCTTGCCCTCGCGCGTGGGGTGTTCGGTGATGTCGGTCAGCCAGAGCGCGTTGACCCGCTCAACGTTGAAGTGCCGCTGCACGAGGTCGTCGTGGGTCGCGACGTTCACGAGGTTGCGAGTGCCCTTCTTTGGACCCGGCAGGCCCTGAATGCCCAGCTCGCGCATGATCCTTGAGGATCAGCTTCTTGTTGACGACGATGCCCTGTTCGATCTCCAAGGCCGCCCGGATGCGCAGCATGCCGTAGGTGCCGCGGCTGCGCGCGTGCACGTCGGCGATGGCGTCGCAGAGCAGCAGGTGACGGATCTCGCGGTCGGTCGGTTGCGCGTGTTTGATGTAGTAGTAGGTCGAGCGGTCGAGTCCCACCACCCGACAGCCCGTTCGTTCGGCGTAACCCAGGTTGTTCAGCCCTCGAACAACCTGGAACTTCCTTTTGGGCTTGGGGGTTCTCCCTCGTCGAAAAGCGCACTCGCGGCCTTGACGAGTTTCAGTTCAGCTTCCAGCTCTTTGATGGTGCGTCTCGCCTGGGCGAGCGGGTCCGCCTCGAAGCTCTTCGGGCCCAACATTCGCCCGACGTCGATCAGTGCCTGGCGCTTCCAGCGAAAGAGCGTGCTCTCGGACTTCGAGAGCTCCTTCGCGAGACGCCCCACGGGTTCGCCCGCCAGCAGTCGTTCACAGACGTCGCGCCGAAAGGCCGGCTCGTATTGAAAGGACATGTCTACCTCCTGGTAGGACACGACCAAACTCTCACATACGTGGTCCAGTTTTTGGGGTCAAGGTCAAACATGCCGTGGCCCGTTCGTGTTTGGGATTTTAGCCAAATTTGATATATAGTGCGCGAGTCCGCAACGACGGAAGCCATGAGAAGTTCTAGTCCATAGGGAGGCGTTCGATGATCAGCCACGATTGGACGCAAGGGAACACTGCTCGTGCAGCATCAAAATTCCTTCTATCCATTGCGTTCATGGCGTCAGTCCTGACGGTTGGGCTCGAAAGCGCGGCGCCCGCTGCCAACTTGTCAACAGTGACCGAAGCAGCAACGTTCCCAATCGCCGTCGAATCCCTTGGTCTATCGACGTTGACGGTCAATCTGCAAAAGGTGGGTGACCTCGTCATCTTCCAATCGCACTTTCACACGCAGAGCATCACGGTGACGGGAGTGACGAGCCCCAAGACCGGAGCGTGGCAACTCGCGCAGCGCTACGTCGACACGAAGAACGGCGCGATTACTGAAGAGATCTGGTGGGCGGTGGCGACGTCCACGGGGTCCACCACGATCACCGCTACCTATTCGGCCAGCGTCGCCGCCCTCAGTCCCGAATTGATAAGTGACTCTTTCACCTCGTCCGTCCCCTCAACCTGGAGTTTTGTCTCGGGCGGCGGTGCGGCGGCGTCGTCGACCACGGCGATCGCGTTCCCGAGCGTGACCAGCGGTGCGGCGGCGAACCAGGTGTACTGGGGTTACGCCCAGTCGACACAAACCGCGTCGCGGGGCAGCACTCCCGGCTTCACCTATACGCCGACGGCCTCGGGAAATCTCATCACCTTCAACGATGCCCTCAGCTCCAACACCGCCTACGCCCCCACGGCGAGCGAGTCGCCGATAAGCAACAACTCCTCCATCGCCGCGATCTTCGCCGCCACGCCCACCTAAACCCTGACCTTTAACGGGATCGGCTCGACCGGCGGCGGCACTGCCTCGATGAGCTATTCGCCTCTTCGTTTCACGAAAAAGTCACGCAACAACTCGGCCGATTCTTGTGCCAAGACGTCATAGGTGAGCGAAGCCTCGTGCAGTAACCGGGGATCACTTAGGAGGTTGTAGCGAGAACCCACCGCGCCAGCCTTCTCATCGAGGACGCCGATTACAACGCGTTCCACGCGGGCGTTCAGGAGCGCTCCCGCGCACATCACGCACGGCTCGAGCGTGACGTAGGCGGTCACCCCGTCCAGACGCCATCGCGCTCTCGAACTCGTCGCCGCGCGTAGCGCCACCACTTCGGCGTGGGCTGTGGGATCGCAATCCACTTCGCGGCGATTCTCCCCAACACCGATTACCACACCGTTCTCGACGAGCACGCACCCGATGGGCACGTCGTCGTGTACTCCGGCGCGTTTAGCCGCGTCGAGCGCCTCACGCATAAATCGCTCGTCGTCTTCTTCCATGACGTCGAAGCGTAGGACACGTGGAGCCCTCAAAAGCCATAGCCGAGGGTCGTTGTAGACTTCGTGGCGGAGGGGTGCGAGAGCGGCCGAATCGGGCAGTCTCGAAAACTGCTGTGTCTACGGGCACCGTGGGTTCAAATCCCACCTCCTCCGCCAGCGAGAAACGGGTGACTTCGGTCACCCGTTTCGTTTCTCTTGTGCCGTGTTCGAGCCGTGCCAGTACGCTTTCTGACGTACGTCGAACTTTCCAGGAGCACACTATGGTTTCCTCAATTGAATCGTCGGTTGGTACCGAGCGCAAAGTCGTCACGGAACTACCAGGACCAAAGTCCCAGGCGCTGCACCAACGCCGCAAAGCCGTCGTGAGCGCCGGACTCACGGTTGGTTTTCCCGTGTACATCGAGCGCGCCGAAGGCGCCATACTCGTCGACGTCGACGGTAACCAACTACTCGACCTCGGATCGGGTATCGCCGTGACCTCCATTGGTCACAACGTGCCGGCCCTCGTGGACGCCGTGTCACGACAGGTCGCGAACTTCACCCACACCTGTTTCATGGTCACGCCCTACGAGAGTTACGTCGAGGTCTGCGAAGAGCTCGCCGACATCACGCCGGGATCGCACGCGAAGACCTCAGCGCTCTTTAATTCCGGCGCTGAAGCCGTCGAGAACGCCGTCAAGGTCGCGCGCCTCGCGACGGGTCGCAGTGCCATCATCGTCTTCGAGCACGCGTACCACGGTCGCACCAACTTGACGATGGCCCTGACGGCGAAGAACATGCCCTACAAGGATCACTTCGGACCCTTCGCGCCCGAGGTCTACCGCGTGCCCATGAGCTACCCCTATCGCGACGGGTTAAGTGGCGCCGAGGCGGCTGCGAACGCCATCAAGATCATCGAGACCGACGTCGGCGCGGAGAATGTTGCGGCCCTCTTGATCGAGCCCATTCAGGGCGAGGGCGGCTTCGTCGTACCGGCCGAAGGATTCCTGCCCGCGCTGTCGAAGTGGACGACCGATCACGGCGTCGTCTTCATCGCCGACGAGATCCAGAGTGGCTTCTGTCGTACGGGTGACTGGTTCGCCGTCGACCACGAGGGCGTCGTGCCCGACATCGTCACGACCGGCAAGGGCCTCGCCGGCGGCATGCCGCTCGCGGCCGTGACCGGACGAGCGGAACTGATGAACGCGGTCCACGAAGGGGGGCTCGGGGGCACCTACGGCGGCAATCCCGTCGCCGCCGTCGCGGCGCTGGCCACGATCAAGACACTCCGTGACCGAAACCTCTTGGCGCGCGCGCGAGAGATTGGCGACACCTTGTTGGCGAACCTGCGTTCACTGCAACAAGACGTCGCGATCATCGGTGAGGTCCGAGGCCGTGGCGCGATGGTCGCCATCGAACTCATTGAACCTGGCACCAAGACGCCCAACGCGGCCGCGGCGAAGGCGATCATTTCGTACTGTCAGCAACACGGCGTCGTGGCGTTGCCGTGCGGCACGTACGGCAACGTCATTCGCCTCTTGCCACCACTCATCATCAGCGACGAACAACTGGCCGACGGCCTCAGCGTTTTGGGCGACGCCGTTCGTTCCGTTCAGTAGTTTTTCGCCAACGCCAACGCCAACGCGTTGATTCAAAGAGGAATTATGAGAACTGCCCCTACTCGCGTGCGCACCAGTTGGCGACTGGTCGCGACGTTCGGCGTTGCCGCCCTCGTGCTGGCGAGTTGCGCCACCGCGAAGGTGGCCATTCAACGCGTGAACGGCACGCCGGCACGCAGCATCTCGGTCCCGCTGACGAACGTGGGCTGCACGCTCAGCGACTTTTGTGTCGCCGTCGGCACGTCGAGCGCCGGCGTCGGTCCGACGTCCGTCGCAGAGTTCGTGACGCCAGCCGGAAACTGGTTCCCCCTCGCACTGCCCGCCGTACCATCACCACTGCTCACCTCGACCGCCTGCACCAAGACGCAGTGTTTGCTCGGTGGTTCGCAACCCGGACACGACCTGTTGTGGCGTTTCAGCGCGATCGGGCACACGCTCGGCGTCGCAACCCCTCCGCCGGGTGGGATAGGCATTGACGCTCTCACCTGTGACGAACTCAACTGCGCGCTCGTTGACACCAACGCCCTCGGCGCTACGCCGAGATTGAGCCTCAGTGCCGACGGGGGACTCACGTGGACGGACCCGATCGACATGACGTGGGCCAGTGGCGACGCCATCACGTCACTCGCCTGCGGCGCGGTCTTTGACTGCGTCGTGAGTGCGCTTTCATCGCACCACCAGGTAATGCTCTACGTGACGCGCGACGGCGGCACGACGTGGACCCAGCGCGTCACGCCCGCGACGTGGACCACGCTCACGTCGATCTCCTGCACAAAACTTCGTTGCGTGGCGCTCGCCAGCACCGCCAGCGCGTCGGAGCTCGTTCGCTCGAAGAACATAGGAAACTCGTGGACCAGCGTGTCGCTGAGGCAGCAGTCGAATGCACTGGCCTGCACGACACTGACGTCGTGCGTCGTCGTCGGTCAACTCTCGAACGCCACGCCGTGGCTCGCCACGCTTCACGCGGGCACTACCACCAACGCGTCACTTCGATACGTACCCACGCCACTTCTGGACGTCGCCTGTGGGACCAAGAAGTGCGCGGCGATTGGCGTGACCACGCTGCTTAGCGTTCCTGCACCGCGCTAACACCGAGTGCAAGCGATTCTCCGAGGCGACGACGTAGTCTCCTCGTCGCCACTTTGCGAACGAACGCGTCGTCAACGCTATGGGAGGCTGGTGCGGTGAACTCGTCAACCTCGAACGACGTCCCGCCTGGCTGGTACCCCGATCCCTCGGGGTCTCGTCAGTGGCGCGTCTGGAACGGCACGGCGTGGTCTGAATTGACGAAACCTTATGGCGAGGTCGTCGCGACGCCGCGTTTCGCTTCCAATTTGGCTCTCGTCTTAGCCCTTCGCCGCCTACGGGGTGCGGGTGTCGTGGGTGTCGTGGGTGGACTGGGTCTCCTCGTGGGGGTCTTGGCCCACTGGCCGGGCACGGCCCATCCCGTGCCGCAGTGGTTCGCGCTTGCCGCGAGTCAGCTCGCGGTCGCCCTTCTCCTCGTGGGCACCATCGTGTGCGCTTTCGGCGTCAGGGAACTCGAAGGCCGCTGGTCCTTCGGCGCCTTCGTGCCGGGCGTCAACTTCTTCATCGCGAGCGCCCTCGTCACCCAACGGCTCGGTCGACTTCGCGCGTGGCGCCTCTTCTCGGAGGTGACCCTGCTCGTCGTTTTCGCACTCTCGGCGGGGGGCGACCTGTGGCTGTTCGTCGGACCGATGGTGGTGGCCTACGTCGAGACGATGTGGTTTGCAACACTCATCGATCAACTCAGTGGATCTTCGACGGTCGACGAAGAGCGCGCCTCCTAGGATGACTCGGGCGTCGTCACACGACGTCGCCTTGGGGGTGGAGATGTACGAATGGTCCGACGAGCACCAGGCGATCATCGACGTCGTGCGCCGTTTCGTTGACGAAGAGATTCGTCCCCACCTCGACGACCTTGAACACAACGGGGTTCCGCCCTACGAGATCTTGCGAAAGATGTACGACGTCTTTGGTCTGCGCGCGATGGCCCAAGAGTCCTTCAAACGCCAGCTCGAACGAAAGATCGCCGGCGACGACGCGCCCAGCGAGCGCCAACGCGACCCCGCCTTGACGCTCATCCCCACGATCGAACTTTGTCGAGTGAGTCCGGGCCTCGTAACCTCGCTCGGCGTATCGACCGGTCTCGCTGCCGGGACCATCAACAAGCTCGGGACGCCTCGCCAGATGGAACGCTGGGGGCTCGACCTCATGACGTTGGACAAGATCGGCGCGTGGGCGATCACCGAGCCCGACTCGGGCTCGGACGCACTTGGTGGTATGGGCACAACCGCGCGACGCGACGGTGAGGGGTACGTCTTGAACGGGCAGAAGACCTGGATCACCAACGGCCCCTACGCCGACACGATCGTGCTCTACGCCAAGCTCGACGACGGCAACGGCGAGGAGGCCCGCCAACGAAGAGTCTTGACCTTCGTGCTCGATAAGGGAATGGACGGCGTCGAGCAGTCCAAGCCAATGCGAAAGATGGGTCAGCACGCCTCGCCCACGGGGGACGTCTTCTTGAGCGACGTCGTCGTCGGACGCGATCGACTGTTGGGCGAGAGCGAGGAGACCAAGGGCGGCGGTCGACAGAGTGCGAAGGACAACTTCGTCGCGGAACGCGCTGGCGTCGCGGCGATGTCGCTCGGCATCATCGAGGAGTGCACGCGTATCGCCATCGACTACGCCCAACACCGCAAGCTCTGGGGCTCGCCCATTGGCGAGTATCAACTCATCCAACTCAAACTCGCCCACATGGAAGTAGCGCGCGTCAACGTGCGGAACCTCGTCTTCGCCCACGTGGAACGCTCTAACAACGGTGCCATTCCGAGTCTCGCCGAAGCCTCAGCGATGAAGCTCTACGCCGCGCAGGCCGCCTGTCAGGTTGCGGACGACGCCATCCAGATCTTGGGTGGAAACGGCTACACCGCCGAGTACCGCGTCGAACAACTCAGCCGCGACGCTCGGGTGCTGCGCATCTATGCCGGCACCGACGAGATGCAGGTCATCTCCATCGCGAAGGATCTCCTTCGCTCCTAGAGCGCGTCGCGCAGTCGCGTCGCGACGCCCGTCCAACCCTTGTAGCGCTGCACCGACGCCGGCGCGCTGTCGAGTGCGCGCAAGAGCGAGGATACGAACTCGTCGTCATTCTCACGCAACGCAGCCGCCGACGTGACGTAGGTGCGAATGGTGAAGATCGTCGCCCTTGTAATCGGCAGCTGACGGAGCGACTGGCGTTCCACGCGAAAGAACCACGCTGACAAGTCGCCACGCGGTGCGCGGCGCGTACTGGTCCGTTGATGCAACACGGGACTATCAAGCAGTGTCCAGTTCAGTCGCCAGAACGATTTGTCGGGCGTGAGGCGATCGAAGAAGGCGTTGGTCGGTCGCGCGAGCTCTTGGTCGTAGAGCGGCACCGGCGAATGGATGTCGTCGAGGGTGGTGCCGATCTTGCTCGCGAGGTCCCATCGCGAAGGAAAACAGACGCACGCCGCGCGAAGGCGCCAGGTGTCCTCTTTCACCAACACACAAAAGTCTTCTTGGGCGAGGCGACTCGCCTGGACTACCGGGTGTTCGCTTGCGACAGTGTCGGTCGAACGACCGGGATGGACCTCATGCAAAAAACGCTTGATCTCACCGAGCAGTTCGACACTGGCGTCGTCTCCTTCGGGGTTCGTCGCCACGACGGCGTCGTAGTCACTCGCGATCAGTTGGGCCTTGAGTGAAAGTTCCTCATCGCAGCGTTCGTCGTACTCGAGCCACTTTGAAAGATCGAGGGGGCGCAGTCCCATGGTCAGTCGCCAACCCCTTGGATCGAGGGGCACGTAAGGAAACGAAGCACTCACGGACTTACCGGTCGCGTCGACGCTGTACGACGAGGAGATAGAAGAGCAGCGCCAGTAAGGGCACCGCGAGGACGACGAATCGCCCTTCGGGCAAGACGGCGCCCCTGTGTACGTTCACGACCGTCGCGGTCGTAGTCAGGGCTCTGAGCCAGCTACTCAAGACGCGATCTCCACCTTCCTAATCTCGCACGTCGCTCCAACCCTCTAAATCCAGCGTGCCGAAAGCCCCGGCCAAGAAATGGTGTGAACACTTTGGGTACGATTGCCTATGCCGAGAACTCAACGCACGCGCAGCGCTCGCGCCGTCGCCAACGATACGGCGATTCGTGACGCCGCCGTGAGCGAGGTTTTACGTGTAGGCGTCGACCACGTGTCACTGCGCGATGTAGGTCACGAGGCCGGCCTCACCCACGGTGCCACGTACGCCCGTTACGAAGACGTCGATGAACTTTTGGTGGATCTGTGGAACTCGGTGCTCTGCGATCGGGCAATCGCGATGTTCGAACAGTGCATGAGGGCCGCCGAAGACCCCAATAGCTCCACCGTGGGGGCCATCTTCGACTTCATTCGGGCGACGACGCCGGCGGACGTCGCGTGCGTGCAGGTGCTCTTGACGTCGCGAAGGATTCCGACCGTACACGAAGAGGTCGAGCCCTTCATCCACGACTACCTGGAACGAGAGTTCAGCGAGGCGAGCGCGGAGAGCGCGGCCTTCACGCGGGGAATCACCATCTTCGCCATGACGATGGTGCAGATCTTCGCCGACTCGCAGTTCGGGTGGGACCGTGACTACCAGAGCGTGCTCGAGAAATTGTTGTTGGAGACACTCGAAACCGATCCCCGCGACGTCGACGAGGTGAAACTCGAAGAGCCCCTCGATCGAATCATCGGGTCGCCCGGCGACGATCTCAAATCGCAACTCGCCTATGCCACGTTCGGCGTCGTCGGCAAGAGTGGCTACACGCGAGCGACGATCTCTCGAATCGCGCGGCGCGCCAACTGCTCGCCGGGTGCGATCTACAAGTTGTACCCGTCCAAGGAAGACCTCGTCATCGCGGCGTTCCATGACCTCATGCGTGCTCGCTGGATGAAGATCTCGAACTTCGTCAACGTGCTCGAAGAGGGATCGATCACGCAACTCCTTTACGGTTCCGCGAGTCACCACAACGCGGTACGGCGGAGCTTCACACTCGAGACGGCCCTCGCCGCGGCTCAAAGCGACAAACTTCGTGTTGCAGTACTCGGCCAACTCAGCGAACTCGAAGCCGTCATCCCGCTCCTCACCAACATCAGTGACGACGAGAAGAATCGTCTGCGCTACCTCATCCGATCGATCATGTTCGTGTCAATCGGCGTCACGTTCTTGTCAACGGTGACGGACTCGCTGGAACGCCTCGATTTCAACCAGTTCGCGGAGCCGTTTCGTCGCGCGGTCCTCAAGGACGGCGTGCCGACGTGGAGCGTGATGTGTCAACAGATCTTGGAACTGAAGCAAGGTAGAGGCTTCTAGGCTTTCGCCGCCGACGGCGGCGGCCCGTCAACGCTTCGAGACGGTCCAGGATCCCGGTAATGACTTCGTCCTGGGCGAGGAGGTGCATTTGGATCTCCTCGGACTCCTTGAGTACCGCTTGGCGTCCTTGTAGGTCTCTTCCGATCGCTGGTCGGCCGCGGCGGTTTGAATGTTCTGGCCGACGATGATGATCGGCAAGAGCGCCTACTGCAAGAAGCTGCTCGAGAGCCACACGACGACGTAGTACGTGCCCTGCTTGATCGCCATCCAGTCCCGTTAGGTCTGGCACCAAGCACTGGCGACTTGGGCCCTCCATCGTCACCCACATTGGCGGCGCGACAGCGGCGGAGAAGCCAGGGCCAAAGGTTGCGGCGCGGTCTAGGCGACCGCCTCCTTGAATCCTGACAACAACCGAGATGTCCAATGTCTATATGAAAGGATTCCCTCAACCAAAGGATAGGAGCGACCATGCCGACATACACCCACGTACCGCACCCGCACACGCTTGAGCGCCTAGAGCACAAGGACAAGCCAGTTACGACCGCCGACGTCGTGAAGAAGAAAGCATCCAATAGATTTAACGCCTGGTTGGCAGTCAAGATCACAGACGCGGTGGGCACGATGTGGTGTGCTTACGTCTTTGCGATAATTGCCCTGATTGGGTTGCCCCCGGCTCTCAAACCTGGCGGCGAAGGCCTGATCGCCTGGATTGCACAAACTTTTCTCCAGTTGGTTTTGCTGTCGATCATTATCGTCGGTCAAAACATCGCGGCTGCCTCATCAGACCAACGATCTGAGAGCACGTACAAGGATGCCGAGGCGATCCTGAGCGAGGCATTAGAGATCCAGAGACATTTGCAGTCCCAGGACGAAACGCTGATAGCCGCGCTGAACGAGGCACTCGCCAAACTTCCGCCAGCCTGACCCTTCAAGGGGAGATTCCTCGTGTTGGAGAGGGGAGCGTCAAGAGCGCTAAAAGCGTAAAGAAGGAGGCGCACCATATGGTGCCGACCACCAGCGTGACCTTTAGCCCGAACTTTGAGTTGGGACGAGCGACGAAGCCGTCCGACTTAGGTTTACGAAGGTCGTTGGTTTTTATCGGATGGCCCGCGCGGGCCAACTCGGCGGCGCGGGGATGACGGACGAACTCATCGATTTTGGATCTGTCCGGATTCTCACAAGCCCAGTGACGTGCTGAGAGGAATTCCGAGAATTCCTCAGTTCTTCATCAGATCCGGCGAGGTTTCCATTCCTTTGCGCCACACCGAGCGGGCAATGATCTTGGTTGTATCAGCCCGATCCTTGTAGCGCATCGCGATGTCGCGAGCCTCTTCAAGCAGACCCTCCGAAAGCTTCGTGGGATTGAGTCCGAGGGCCAAGAACTTGTCACGACTGACGTTGAGTTCGTTCTCCACGGCTTCGCGACGGGGATTCGGTATGAAGGCCACTTCGACGCCCGTCAACTTGGCGATCAGTTCGGCCAGTTCTCGAATGCGGTGAACCTCCGTGACCTGGTTGAAGACCTGGGGCTTATCGCCGCGTTGGGGCGGATTCTCCAGCGCGATCTCGACGCAGCGCACGGTGTCACGGATGTGGATGAAGGCGCGGGTCTGTCCACCGGTGCCGTGCACGGTGAGCGGGTGGCCAATGGCGGCCTGCATCAAGAAGCGATTCAACACCGTGCCGTAGTCGCCGTCGTAGTCGAAGCGGTTGATGAGACGCTCGTCGAGTGCGCTCTGGGGTGTCTGGGTGCCCCAGACGATTCCCTGGTGCAGGTCGGTGATGCGAATCTGGTCGTTTGCCGCGTAAAAGGCGAAGAGTAGTTGGTCGAGCGTCTTGGTCATGTGGTACACCGAACCGGGATTGGCCGGGTGCAGGATCTCTCGGTCGATGTCGCCGTCGGGCGTGGGCACCTTCACCGTGAGGTAGCCCTCGGGGATCGGCGCCGAACCCGACCAGCCGTAGCCGTAGACGCCCATGGTGCCCAGGTGCACCAACGCAATGTCGAGGCCACTCGACATGATGGCGGCCAAGACGTTGTGCGTCGCGCGCACGTTG
This sequence comes from Acidimicrobiaceae bacterium, assembly GCA_003141815.1. Lineage (GTDB taxonomy): Bacteria > Actinomycetota > Acidimicrobiia > Acidimicrobiales > RAAP-2 > RAAP-2. Next base: position 19,807 of record PLNQ01000013.1, read on the forward strand.
TTGTCGACGGTGTAGCGCTTCGTCGCCGTGTTGCGCATCGAGTACGGCGCGGCGCGCTGTTCGCCAAAGTGCACGATGGCGTCAGGGCGTACTTCGCGCAGGAGAGCCTCCAGGCGGTCGTACTCCTCAGCCAAGTCGAGNNTTTCCACACGCGTACGCGCTCGTGAATCGGGCGAATGGGGGTGAGCGATTCGACTTCGAGTTCGACGTCGATCTTGCGACGACTCAGATTGTCGACGATCGTGACGTCGTGTCCGAGATCCGAGAGGTGCAGCGACGTGGGCCAACCACAGAATCCGTCACCGCCGAGAACCAGTACCTTCATGAAAACTCCTAATGCGTACGCGTGAAAGACGGCTGCACGAGCAGCAGAGCCCGTCATTGAGGGCTCAGTGTCCCTCAACTCTACCAATGAATTGCTCGCCCTCAGAAGCGTTGACGGCCCTCGAAGGGTCGATTCGTGCGCCAATTGTTGATGGACACTCAATTGTTCGAGAAAATAATCGCCGCCAAAATCGACTTCGTTCATCCGAGGTACTCGATTGTTGGCGATGTAGGGTGAGGAAACTTTCACCACTCTCTATCGATCAACTATCAATCCGAGGTGCCTTTGAACTTTCCGAACGCAGTCGTCACGTGCTTGAAAAAGTACGTCACCTTTTCCGGTGTGGCCTCACGGTCCGAGTTTTGGTGGTTCTTCCTCTTTGAAGGCATCGGCTACGGCATACTTCGCGCCATCAACGTGCCCGCCCTCGTGTCTTTTTGGGGTCTCGCGCTGTTTTTGCCCGCGCTGGCCGTCAACGTTCGCCGCCTGCACGACACTGGCCGATCCGGTTGGTGGTACTTCGCCTGGATACTCTTTCCCTGGGAAGTCGTCCTTCTCTGCCTACCAACAAAGACTTCCGACAACGTCTACTTGACGGGTAGGTTTCCGTCGATAACTGAGGACAACGTTTCGTCTTCAGGGCTGAAGTGTTCGTCGTGCGGCAAGATGCGTCTTCCCGGACAGAGCTACTGCATGGGGTGCGGAGCGAAGTTCACCAGCGAGTGAAGTTCGACTGCCCGTGCAATTCGAGACAGTCCGCGACAGCAGTGATCTCTCACGCCAAAGGGCTTCGCCATCGCCTTCATTACACTTAGAGCGTGCGTCGTCTTACGCGGGATAGGCATTCCCAGCGCGTCAATCTGATCGTCCTGATCGTCTTTGGCGTGGCGTTCGGTTTCGTCGAGGCCGCCGTCGTGTACTACCTCCGAGCTCTCACGAACTTTCACCAGAACTACGCGTTCTCTCACTACAAGGTCTATTTGAATCTCGGATTCATAACGTTTGTCTCGCCCATCCACTCGCTCCTCGTCAACCACCGGATCAGCGTTATCGAAGTCACGCGCGAGATCGCCACCATCGTCATGTTGGCCAGTGTGGCTTACGTGGCAGCGAGAACTTGGAAGGCACGCGCCGGCGCGTTCCTGGTCACGTTCGGTTGCTGGGACTTGGCGTACTACCTCTTCCTTCGATTCGAAGACAACTGGCCGCGCAGTTTTTTTACAAAGGACGTTTACTTTCTCATTCCGGTTACCTGGATTGGCCCCGTCATCACCCCGATTGTTCTCTCCTTCGTAATACTCGCCCTCGGAGCGAAGCTTTACTCCGACTGAGCGTGTTGGTGCAGCTGGAGGGATTCAACCTCGAGCGACTTCGCAAAGAATCACCAACTATTAACCAGGAGATACGCCGCGAGTTCGGGGAAAACGGGAGCGTCACTGCGCGGCATCGTTGAAACATTCACTGCCAGCTGCGTGGTGATTCCAGATTGCGTACAGGCTCACTCGGTGTTACGCTCCGCGCATTGGTTCCCGGGGGGGGTATATGGCCTGGCTTTCTTTGGCGAAGTTTCAGTTGGCCCCAACGAAGAAACTGCTCTCGGGTAATGGACCTGCTCCCCTGTTGCTCTTGGTAGTCGCCGCCCTTGGGTGGTGGTTTTCGGTACGAACGGCCCACCAGATGGTGATGAGTAACTCGGGTGCCATGTCGATGGCTGGATCATCCCTCTCGTTGTTGGCATTCGTTGGTGGATGGGTAGCGATGATGTGCGCGATGATGTTTCCGGCGATCGTCCCCGTCGTCGTGCTGTTTCGCGGTGCCGCAATTCGTGGTCAGGCAGCACCGACGCCCTACTTCATCGTTGGCTACCTTCTGGTTTGGTCCGCAGTAGGTATTCCGGCGTACTGGGCATGGAAGTCGTTGCAAGGTCCTCTAGGTAGCAACGCTCCGTGGGCCGCTCGCATCGCGGGCACAGCGTTTCTCGTCGCAGCTGCCTACCAAGGCTCCCCGCTGAAGTTGGTCTGTCTGCGGCACTGTCGCACGCCGATGTCGTTTTTCATGCGTCAGCGCCACAATCTCCGCCGACCCCTCGGAGCAACATTCGCCGGCGCCACCCATGGGCTTACGTGCTTCGGCTGTTGCTGGGCATTGATGGCAATTCTCGTGACTCTTGGGACCATGCAGCTGGCCTGGATGATAATTCTCGCCACGCTGATCTACCTCGAGAAGGTCAGCGTTCACGGTGAACTCGTCGCTCGAACTACTGCGCTGGCGTTCGTCGGGCTCGGCGCAAGTCTTCTGATTCACCCGGCTCTCCTGAGTCGGATTACTTGAAAGGAATGTACCAATGACGGTTACCCAACAAATGACGAAGTGGAAACTGCGAGGTACTGGCTACGAGTTCTGTAACTGTGTACCGGGTTGCACGTGTAACTTCTCAGGTTTTCCTAGCTCCGCGGACGGAAGTTGCAAGGCTTTCGTCGGCAACTTTATTGACGAAGGTTTCTGTGGCGACGTGAATCTCTCTGGCGTCAAGGCAATTGGAATTTTTGATTGGCCGAAGGCAATCCATGACGGCGGTGGCAAGGTGGTCTTCGTAGTAGAGCCCGAGACGACTGAGGAACAAATCGGCTGTCTTGCTCAGATCTACACAGGGCAACTTGGTGGTAATCCGTGGGCCATCCTCGGCACTACGTACGAGGTGGCCGGGTTGGTGAAGGCACGTATCACGCTGGAGGGCTCCGGCCTCGCCTTGACGCTCAACGCCGAAGGTGTCGGAAAGGGCGTGGGTGACAACTTCAAGAACCCAGTGACAGGAGAGCCTCACGAAGCCCAAATTACGCTGCCCGATGGATTTATTTGGCAGAAAGGTGACTGCGGTGTCGGCTCATTTTCGGCCAAAGCGGAGGGGCTCAATCATAATTTCAAGGACTCGAATTGGATTCTCTACGATTTCGATTGGGCCCACGACAAGTAGCAAGGCACTCGGACGACAACTTGACGATTAACCACGGACGTCACGTCGAAGAAAAAGTGAGGAATGTACATAAGTCACAGCCCATACGCACCTTGGGCTTCAGCACTCGACCCCGCGCATTTTTAACTCGAAAATTGACGAGATCTAACTGCCCGGGCGACTTTGTCCAGTATTTGCAAGGCGTTTAGAAATACCGCCCGACCAACTCCTCGAGTGTCGCTCTACGGTCACCAAGGCACAGTCCTCTCGATGAAAACACGCATCGAGATGCTTGCGCCAGAAGCCAACGCCGGTACGTTGGCGAGTAGGCCCTTGTGACCATTGGGCCTGTCTGGAGACGGTAAACCATCAGCTATCTGAGGAAGCGTGTTCGCGGGAGCAGGGCTGTCGTCGCCCTTGTCGTTCTGATGCCTCTGGCGATAGCGGTGGGCACGGTGTCACCGACTGTCAGTGCCCACGCTGCCACACCCTCGCACCCCGCGTGCAAGGCCTCACATATTACGGTGTCAGCGGGCGCCACCGTGACCAATACGACTTACCCGGTGAGAACCACTACTGGCGTACATCAGGTTCCCGCCTATGAAGTGGTTCCCGTGTACTTCTACAACCGGGGCACCACCTGTCACCTCCTGATGGGCGCGCCCTATTTCCAGGCAGTGCGAAACACGACGGACGTTGTAAATCTCTCGGCACTCTCGGCGCACGATGTGTCGGTAGGGGCCGGCGCCGATAACACCCGGCGTCCGGTCGTCGTTCGCCATCAGAAGCTTGAAGCCCTCTTCGTGGTCGTCAAGCCCTTGGGGCCGTCGTTTAAGGGCTGCGACCCGGCGACCGCCTCCGGTATCGTGATTCAGGGTTACGCCAGTCCCATCGGCACCTTTCACTTCGTCGTTCGCCAACTGCGTGACGTGTGCTTCGATACGGGCGTGGGACGCAATGTCTTGGACTACGGCGCCGTTTGGCCGGCTACGTAGCACGTACGAACGTGGCGCCGTAGTGCATCAAAACTCCGCAAAACGCCGCTTCGTATCTGACAGTCGTCATTGACTAACGCTTCACACGTCAACCGGGACGCCTCGCGTATCGGTTCATTTCTTCATTGTCAAAGGCCACCCGTTCGGTTGGCAGTTTTTATTTCGATCGAGATTTTGAGGTCGATCAACGCCACATTTCACACTTCATCGGTGGAGACTGGCATTTTCGGGTACGTATGAAGATCCAAAGCCCTAACTTATGGATAAACCTCAAAGTGCAGCTGGAGGGATTCGAACCCCCGACCCTCGGTTCCGTAGGCACATTCCACAGTCAACAACTAGATGATTTCCTAAAGAAAATACCGCAAATGACTAGGTCGCGGTTCACCCGCGTCCAAGGGTGTTCAACGCGATAAGTACATCGATAAGTACATTGCCCACGTCACGATAGGCCGCGGACGTTTCACGACGCGTCGCAACGTCTGCCAGAGTGCACAGGCGGACGTTGATCCGACAATCTCCCTAGCCTTCACACTCGATGCCCACCCAGGTTCCTACGCCCTGCTTCCAGGAGCCGGCCGACCGATCAGTTCAGCGCCAAGGTTTGGTTCGCAAAAGGTATTGGGCCCAATCTCGGCATATGACGATTCCCAAGTACCACAAACTCCTCACCACAGTGCTTCAAAGTCTCGCGGATGGGCGGGAATGGCGTACGCGGGACTTTTATCAGCATGTCATCGATGGTCTGGATTTCCCTGAACAAGAGCGCACTGAGAAGTGTGGCGGCGGCGGTTCCTCTGATGGAGATCCTGCGGTCGACCAAAGGAGTCTCGCCGTGCCTTCAGGCGCTGGGGCCATTTCCAGGCACTTCTTCGTTGGTGCGGCCGCAACGAGTCAATATCGCTTCTCGGTTGATAGAGAAGTAACGTCGTCCCAGTGGAGAGTCTCATAACGGTGAAGACCATAAATGACTTATACGACGACATCCACCACCGACGAAAGGTCCGTCCCGAGAGCACCTTTTGCGAGTTGAAGGCCGCTTGGTCACCAGCCCAGGGTGAGGCCACGCGCCTTCGATGTCGCCAATTTGCCGCCGGGAACCTCTAGGTGAAATCAGCCACCGCATCCATTAACGAGTGAGATTCAGCGTGTCACTGGGCTCGACGGTGGTTCGACCGCTGCGTGAAAGACAAGCGGCTCAAAATAGAAGGCACCGGGCCCTTGTAGAACAGGGCCAGGTAGTGCGCGATTTCCTGATTGCTAATCGTCCAATACTCTCGGACGCGCTTCGGTGAACCTCTCGCGTGAGAAGACACCGCGCTACGCCTGGCTCGACTTGCTGCGCACCATGGCGGTGCTCGTCGTTATGTGGGATCACTTCGTGGGGGAATACCTTGGCAAGACAGGTCAGACCTGGCTACCCGACCGAATTGTGAATGCGGCTATCTTTCAGCCTCTCCACATAACGCAGTTCGGCGGATTCTTCGGGGTCTGTCTCTTCTTCTTGATTAGTGGCTACATCATCACCCGCGTATCAACGAACGAGACTGCTTCGAAGTTCGCAATTCGCCGGGTGTTTCGAATTTTCCCACCCTTGGTCGCGGCAGTGGCCCTCGTCATAGCAGGTGGCAAGATGGGGCTCTCGCTCTACGCTTTGGCCGCTGGCGCCACGTGGAAAGAAGCACTCACCAACGTCACGCTGGTGAATTATTTCATGACTCCCCAAGTGATATTTGTGGGAGTGGGGTGGACGCTCGTGATCGAGGTCATCTTCTACATTGAGTCGCTACTCCTTAATCCGCTCATCCATCATCGACGGCTCATCCGATACTTCCCGCTTTGTGTTACCACGCTTAGTCTGACCTTCATCCTGAGCTCACGTGACTGGACCAGCGGCTACTTCTTGTTCACCGTGTCCTCTATTTACGTGCCATTCTTGGCGATCGGAAGTTCATTTTTTCTCCTCGAGAAACGAATCATCAATCCGTGGATGTTTCTAGGGTTTCTCGTGGTCGGTTGCGCCGTTTTTCTCTACGGAACTCACAACTACTATCCGCAGTTCATGAGTGCCACCAACTCCTACCCGATCTCGGCATTTCTTGCGATTGTGATGTTCGCCGGCGCATGGGTCGCCCGTGGCGTGATTCCCACCTTCCGAGTTGTGAGAGCCGTAGCCCTCACGAGCTACTCCATTTACCTTTTCCACGGCATCGTGGGGTTGCAACTCATCGAATACTTTGATAGCTCATTGGGCTACACGCTGTCGCTCGTAATTGGACTAACAGCCACTGTGGCAGCGGTAGGGGTCAGCTATTTCATGATCGAACGCCCGAGTCAATCGCTGGCGCGCCGGCTTACGACTCGAAAGAAGGTCCTCGAGACCGCGTAGAGACTCCCCGGAGTTGATTCCATCAGAACGGCCACATTCCCAGAGGCAGAGTGGCACCGTTAGGAGTCGAACGGGCGCACATGCCATTGGCTGGCATCCATCCGTTGAATAGCACAACTGATCGAGACCCAAACGACTGCCTGGGCATGTTTCCCTTGGTGGGGATAGGTGATAGGGACGATTGAAACGTCCGCGCCGGGGCCCAAGTATGAGTCGCCCACGGCGCAACGCCCCCTTGGGACTCTGTCGAAGACTGCGTCCCATTGGTTTAACGATGACTGCCCGATGTCACTAGCGCCGATCAAGATTCTCGACGTTAGAGTCGACCGCAGAAGAGGTCCGAGACTTCGAGAGTGAGCGGCCAATGAACAAGAAGAGAGCTAGATCTCGGAAGCCGTGGTGGGCGAATCTGGCGTGCGTGCTCACGGCGCTGTTGATAGCAGCGGTCTTGACTGTCGCTGTCGGCGCAGCAGGAGCGTCGAGTCATCCCAACTACCCGCTTGGCAAAGCGAAGTCGTGCAAGGCACACTATGTCAAGCGGACCGAACGGCACTTGGTTAATGGGAAAGAGATCCGCTACGTCGCGTGCGTGTACGTTGCGCCTTCGACCACAACACCAACCGTCACCTCGGTCAGTCCGTCCTCGGGTTCGACGGCCGGAGGCACCTCGGTCACCGTGACCGGCACGAATCTCACGGCAGCGACGGCGGTCAACTTCGGGGCAACCACGGCCACGAACCTGGTGATCAGTAGCGCGACGTCGATTACCGTCACGTCGCCGGCGGAGCCGGCCTGGACGAGCGACGTCGCGGTCACCACCTCGGCGAGGACGTCGACGAAGACGACTGGCGATCACTACACGTTCAGCGCCGCCCCGCCCACCGGGCCTGGCGTTCCGCACGTGATGGAAATCATGATGGAAAATGAGGCGTACGGCGACCTCATCGGCAACGCGGCGGCCCCTAACATCAACCAGCTGACGCAGTCCTACGCGCTGGCCACGCAGTCCTACGCCATCGGACATCCCTCGCTGCCCAACTACCTCGAGATGATCGCTGGATCGAACTACGGCGTCCGCGACAACGGCACGCCAACGTCGGAGAACATCTCCAGCACTGCGCTGACGTTGGCCAATCAGTTCGAAACTGCCGGCATCTCCTGGCGCGCCTACTTCGAGAGCATGCCCTCAGCCGGCTACACGGGCGGTGACACCGGCGGGGTCGACCCCTACGGCGGCGAGTACTACCTGCAGCACCACAATCCCTTCGTGTACTTCCCCGCCACTACGTCGCTCGCGGACTTCGACCAAAACGTCGTCCCGCTGAGCAGTGCGAGCAGTGTCCAGAGCGACCTCAATGCGCCCAGCGCCCCGGACTTCGTCTGGGTCACCCCGAACGCCGTGGACGACATGCACGATGGTCCGATGATGGCCGATACCAGTTCGGCGCCCACGGGGGGCGACGCCTGGCTCGCGAACTTCATCGCGCACGTCCAATCAACGTCGTGGTACGGCGCCGGAGGGCAGATCATCGTGGAGTGGGACGAGGGCCTTGATTCGGATACGTCCGGTGTCGGCACCGCCGGAGAGGGCGGGGGCGGGCACATCCTCACCCTGGTCATTTCGGCGAATCTGGCCGCCTCTCCAATGCAGTACTCCACCCCATTTAACACGGCGGGAATCCTGCACAGCGTCGAGGCGACCTACGGGCTGTCCTTTCTCGCCGATGCGCGCAACGCGAACAACGGCACGATCAACGCCTTGATGGGCCTCACCTCGGCCCCGACGGTCGCTTCGCTCAGCCCGTCCTCGGGTTCGATCGCGAGGGAACGTCGGTCATCGTGACCGGCAGCGGCTTTAGTGGGGCAACCGCCGTCAACTTCGGTTCCTCGCCGCGACGTCGTTCAGCGTGACCTCAGCCACCACCCTGACCGCCGTGTCGCCGGCGCGAGCGCGGTTGTCGAACCCGAATTGGGGAGGGTGCGGCGTTTCAAACGCCCTTATCTACTAACCCTGTTTGCCTTGGTGCGGCTGGAGGGATTCGAACCCCCGACCCTCGGTTCCGTAGACCGATGCTCTAATCCGCTGAGCTACAGCCGCGTTGATGCTGGTCCACCATCCTAGCCGACCTCGTTTCGATGATCCCTTAGGGAAATAAGTACCATGCGACTATGGCCCGATCATTCATCGATGACCTACCCGAACTCCTCGACGCGGCATACGACCCGATGGTCGATTTGCGCCACGACTTCCACGCCCACCCCGAGCTTTCCTTCGAAGAACACCGTACGACACGGGTGGTGAAAGAACGACTGGTCTCGCTCGGTTTCGAGTTGCGATCGTGCCCGACGGAGACTGGCGCGGTGGCTCGCCTGGTCGGTGCCAAGCCCGGCAGACGCGTCATGGTACGCGCCGACATCGACGCGCTACCCGTCACTGAAGAGAGAAGCCTCTCCTTCGCCTCGCGGAACGATGGCGTCATGCACGCCTGTGGCCACGACGTGCACACTGCCAGTCTCCTCGGGGTTGCCGACCTCCTCGCGCGTCGCCGAGACGAACTCGCTGGCGTGTTCACGCTGTTGTTCCAACCGGCCGAAGAGGTTATCGGGGGCGCCAAGGTGATGATCGCCGGCGGCGTCCTTGACGACAATCCTGTGGACTACGTCATTGGCGTTCACGTGACGTCGCTAGCTCCCGTCGGACTTGTGGCGACGCGCGCGGGCATCTTGATGAGTGACGGTCAGACACTCAGCGTGCGCATCGCGGGTCGAGGCGGTCACGGCGCGATGGCGACGACTGAAGGCAACGTCGTGCTTGCAGTGAGCCACCTGGCGCCGCGTCTCGGCAGCGTGGTGGAAGGCCTCACCTACGAAGGAACCGACTGCGCCTGTTCGGCCGGTGTGCTGAAGGCCGGCACCGCGAACAACGTGGTCCCGCGCCACGCGTTGTTGCGTGGAACGCTGCGAACCTTCACGCCCGATCAAAAAGTTCTCGCTCTCTCGAGACTTCGTGAACTTCTCGCCGAGGTCGACTCGATCTTCAGCGTTCGCTGTGAGTTGGAACTCGATGAAACAACTCCGGCCGTGAACAACAACGCCGCGGTCGTGTCGAGCGTCGTCGCGAGTGCGGCCCAGGTCGTCGGCGCCGACAACGTGATCGCGTTTCCCCCCGTCACGCCGAGCGATGACGTGTCGGAGTTCCTGGAGCGTGTGCCGGGCTGTTACCTCTTCGTCGGCGGGGCGCTCGCTGACGGGACGAGTGGCATGCACCACAGCCCGGACTTCGCTGTCGACGATCGCGCCTGTCGCGTGGTCGCAGGCGTCCTGGCCGCAAGCGCGGTCGAACTCGCGAAGAGCTGAGTCAACGAAACGTCGGCAACGACCTACGGGGTGGTGAAGAGTCTTGCCGCGCCGCGCATGGGCGCTTCGTTGCCGTGAATTACGACCCGGTAAGCCAGATGTTCAAATTCTGTGGGTACGACGCGGCGCGCGTTGCCCCCGGCCAGGTGCACGACGTCGGCGTGAAACTCCTGGGCGAACCGATCGACGATCTCGACCAGCGTCGGGTTCCAGCGTTCGTCGTTGAGCGACCTCGCCCGCTCGCCAATCGTCTGGTCGTAGGTCTTTTCGTCACGGAATATCTCCGCGCCCACGTCGCGAACTTCCTTGAGTTGACCCTCGATCGATAGAGCCAGCCCGAGTCCCGTGCCGAGCGTGAGAATGAGTTCGGTGCCAACGTCTTCGATACAACCGAGGGCCGCCATCGTGGCGTCATTGACGACGCGAACATCGCGTCCGCTTACTTTATGCAGCACGTCTTGTAGCGCGAAGCCGCGCCACAGTTCGTCGAGCTCCGGGTCCTTCTCCGTCGCGACGCCCCCCGGGCGCGAGAGGTTGCCGGGGCGTATGACGTGGCCGTCGCGAAACTCGCCGGGAAAGCCCACACCCACACGGAGACACCCACTTTTGGCGATGCGCTCCTCAAGAAACTCCACCAGGCGCGCTGGCGAACAGGGGTAGGGAGTTGGGCGCCGACGAACGCCGCGCACGAGATCGCCCGATTCGTTCACGTGGCTGAACTTAATATTCGTCGCACCTATGTCAATCGCGAAGATCTGCTCTTGAAGCATCAATGATTGATAGGCCATCGGCAAATCGTAGTTAAGGTCCGCGAAGGCCCCGGTCGCGCAGCCGGCGGTCCTTCCACCACGGGCGAAGGCGCACCTCGAAGACTCGCTGGCCGCCGGCCACGACCACGGCGGTGCCGCGAGGGCGAAGACGCAACGGAATCTGATTCGAATCGGGGTTGGTCTCGACGAGTTCGGGTAAGTACTTGCCCACGGTCGCGTCGGCGAGTCCCCCGAGCACGACGCGCGTGGTGTGATTGTTGACGATGGTCGCGGCCCGCGGACCCCAACGGGCAACCAGTTGAGCGAAGTCCTGGATCACCGTCACGAGAGTCACGTTGAGCCCGCTCACGGTGGCGGCCAATTGATCGAGTTCCTCGAGCGACGCAACGGTCGCGGCTTCATCGAGCACCATCAAGAGGCGGTGCGACGTTCCCTCGTCGACGTGACGTTGTTGTTCTTCGAGCACCATGCGCAGTGCGCCTCGGAACAGCGGTTCGTAGTGACGCTGTTCACCTCGAGGGCTGCAGAGATAGAGCGTGTTCGCGCCGGCGACAACGCGGCGAACTTGCGCCAGGGGTTGGCGAAATCGCCAGGGCATCAACATCGTCTCGGCCGTCGTGAACACCCCGTCGAGCGTTTTGGGGTCGTGATCCAAGAAACTGCGAACGACCTCACTCGCTTGCGAAGGTTCCCTCTCGCCCAACCACGACGTCACGTCTTGTCGTTCAACCGCGCTCGCCACGTCGAAGATGGACAGCGCACGATCCTTCGCCAAGATCATCAGTCCCGCCACGAGTTTGGTCGCGAGCGCGTTCCAGAACTCCGTGTCGCCTCGACCGTTGGATCCGATGGTGAGATCACGCGCGACGCGCGTGGCGTCACGGAGCGTCGTCACGCCCTCCAATGGATCCCACGTCAAACCCTCGTCGCGGCCCGGCTCGAGAATCTGCACCTCGCCCATCGAACGACGCCACTCGATCGTCGTTCGCACGACGTCGTTCTTCACGCTGGTGACGACGAGCGCGTCACGCCAGCGCAACAACGCTGGCATCACGAGGGACGAGGTCTTACCTGCCTGCGTGGGCCCGACGATCAGCAACGAGCTACGAGGCGCCACGGTGACGTACGGTCCCCCCGATATCCCCTGCCAGTAGCGACGACCAAGGATGGGGCGGTCGTTCACGACACGTCACGCATTGCGGCGTCGGTATCGACAAAGCAAAGGTCGTGGTCGTCGGGTCGCACGCGAACGATGGAGCGATGTGGTCCGTACCGCACGAGGGCTACTCCCTTGGGCAGTGCGGTGAGGTAGCGCTCCTCACGCTGCGAGAGCCCGAGCGCGACGCGCATCTCGCGCGCTTCGTCGGGGGGCTGGCGAAAGAGCCAGGCGGTCTCGCACTCTCGAAGGAGCCCCTGCGCGCGTTCACGCTGGGCGCTGCCGGCGTCGCCGGCCGCCGCGACGTCACTCCAGCGATGCAGCACGAGCACGTGCGAGAGTCCCCTCGCACGCGCGAGTTTCCACGATCCCTGCAACCAGCGCAGCGCGTCGACGTCACTAAGCAGCGCCCAGGCCTCGTCGATGACGAGGTAGCCCACTTCGCCGCCACGCGCGAAGACCTGTTGGGCGGCGGCGACCGCGCTCAACGCCGCCAGCGACAGGGAGTTCGACGACCACTGCGCGGAAAGATCCAGGACAACGAGGTCGCCCGAAAAGACCAAGGGGTCGTCCTCGCCGTCGAAGAGTCCCGCGAGATCGCCGTAGATGAAGCGGTACAGGATCAGCGCGAGCGATCGCGGTGCGTTCGGCGTTGATAACTCGAGGCACGGGGCAAGAAGTTGATAGAGCGACCAGAGCACACGAGCGGGGCGTGGGGACGGCAGTCGCTGCCAGACCTCATCGAGGGCGAAGTGTTGATCACTACTGAGCGGTGAACCTTGGGCACTCGCGAAGAGCGCGCGCAGCAAATTGCGCCCTTCGCGGTCGTCACTGGAAAAGGGACTGCACCAGCCGTCGCGACCAAGCGCCACGGGCACTGTTCCGTGCAGCGCGGCCAGTTCTCCGTATTCGCCCTTGGGGTCGATGACGACTGCCCGGCGGCCTCGGCGCAGCGCCCGCTCGAGTTGCATCTTCACGATCGTGCTCTTGCCGGCCCCGATGGAACCGGCCACGATGACGTTGGGGTTCGACACGAGTCCCGCGCCGTAGGCGTCAAAGACGTCGAGCACGAACGACGAGCCGTACTGCGCCTCGCCGAGACTCGAACCGTAAAGTCCCGTGCCCGCGTCGTGGGCGGGCACGCGCAGACTCACGAGATCAGTCGACGTCGCCCAGTGCGTCCACGCTCTCACCAGCCCGGTCCGCCCGGCAGTTGCGCGAAGTACCAGCGCAACTGCAAACCCCACCCTCGCTCCAAGCGAAGTCCCGCGTCGTGGGCGTGACGCCAGACGATTGCGCTTCGCTGATGAACCTCGTCGAGGGACTCGCCGCGCACGATCACGAAGACGGCGAGGCGCAGTAACGACCGACCACTCGCCACCAGTGCTTCGCGTTGGGAGAGACGCTCGAAGTTCCTCGACGAACGAGCCGTTCGTCGAAAGCCCGCCGCCCTCGACGTGGCGGCGTCACTGCCGACACGGTGCACGGCGCGCGCGGCGAGACGATGGGCCTTGGCGCCCGCCACCACGTCCACGTGCAGAGCCAGGTCGAGTGTTGTGGATGACCGCAGGAGATGTTCGAGGAGACCACGAGAGGGCGGCACCGCTGAGAAGTCGCGGACCCGATAGATCCGCGCGAGTTGACCTTTCGTTCGCAGGTAGGTGAATCGTTCGAGGACTCGGAGCGACGTGGCGTCGTTCCCAACGCCGACGACCTCGAGCGCGAGCGCGTTGTTCACCGTCCAGCCGTCGGGTGCGGGCACGTCGAGGGGCAGTGTCAACATTGTGAGCGTGTCCGCACCCTTCGTGACGACGTGCTGGGAGAAGTGCTGGCCGGTTCGTGCGGCGCTGCTGGCGTCGGCGAGGGCCGCGAGCCCTTCAGCAATCGTCACGTCGCGCCCCGAGAGATCGAGTCGACCGCGATGGGTTAACTCGTACCCGCGAAGGGCCACCTCGCCGATCGCCCAGAGCACGACGTCGTCACCCAATTCGCGAACGTTGAGATCGTGCCAGTGCGAGCGAAGGAGGTAGCGAAGGGCGACCACGCACCCCTCGCCCACGGTGAGTCCGTCGTAACACGGCACCGCGCCCATCGCGAGCGCGAGGCCCGCGACGATCACCAACAGTGGCGCGCGCGGACTCATGACCCAGTCACTCGCCAGTCCAACGCCCAGAATGACGAGGACCGCTTGATGGCGACGAACGCCGATCCAGCGAGCTTCAGCGTCCGACTCGCCGAGACCCAGGTTCTCATTCATCGAAGTGCCACCCGACGATGGGACCGATCTCGTCGCGTCGATAAGCCACGTGACCACCTCGCAGACGAGGCGTGCCAATGGGTGGTGGAAGCGGGTCACCGTCGAACGAGGGCATGGGGGTCTCGGGCGTACCGGGCCACGTGCCCAGGCCGAGGTCTTCGGAACGCTCGGGCGGACCTGGCACGGGAACTTCCGGTGCCAACGAGCGCGCGACCTGGGCGACCGGCGACGACGAGGCGTTCGTCACGGCGCGCGTTGCGCGCGAGCGCAGTCCCTCGAGGTGATGGAGGGCGGACTGTTCAATGAAGGGGACGACCTTGAGGAGTATGAACGGCGTGCACGTCGCGAGGAGCAGTGTCACCGCACCCGTGATGACCTCCGTCGCCGAGTTGCCCTGTAGCTCGTTGAGTCCGAGCACCAGGGAGACCACGATGATGAACTTGCTCGCCGCGACGGCGAGAAACGTCTCGACGAGACGCCAGCTGAGACGTCGCATCGAGGGGAACGTCGACAACGGCACGACGATGGGGACGAGAACGAGCAAAAGGGTGAGCACCACCGCCCGCACGATGAGTTCGCACCACAAGAGCACGGCGCCGATGACGACGAGAACGGCGAGCGAGAAGACCGCGAAGCCGGGCGACGTGGGCATCAGGCCGGTGAGCGCCCCGGCGAGCGTCGCCTCGTGCTGGGCCACCGAGTTCGCGGCCGTTGAGGACATCTGGTTGATCGCTTGCAACGTCAGTGACGCGAGCGGTTGCGCCAGTGCCACACCCGCCACGCAGGCCGGCGCCACGCCAAGGTAGACCCGCCAGAGCGTTGACGCCTCACCGTGACGAAGCGCCTGCAGGGTCGAGACCAATAGGCCAATCATCATGAGCACGGGCGCCAGCACCAGGAGCGTTGCGAACTCTGCCTTCGCGCCGTTGAGCACGGTGGAAGGCTCGCTGGCCGTTATCAGTACGTGGCCCACGCCACCCAAGAACCAGTGGACGCTCGCGACGATCCAACTCGTCAGCGCGCTGAAGAGGCTATTGGTCGTCGACTTGGCGACGTTGGCGACACACGACGCCGGCGAGAAGATGCAGCGGAAAACGGTCATCAGTGAACGCGTAGACCCGTGTTGAAGAAGAAGTTGATGAGACTCGGCGCCGCGCCGATGAGAATCGCGGCCGCGAGTGACGTCAACACCGCGCGACGACCTTGCGAGGACTGGTGCATATTTTGCGTATGACTACCCACCGCCCACAACGCCGCTCCGAGGAGTAGGGCTACGAGCGCGCCGATCAGCGCCCACGAGGCGATTCCGTTGGCGATCGACTGCAACGCAGCGCTGCCTGGAAGTGCCGTCGTAGAGGGATTCAGCGTCACATTGGCGAAGAACATTGTGGTCTCACTTTCGAAGAGGGGTCCCCAACGGTCGCCATCGCCACTGGCGCGGGCGCGTCTGCGAGACTGGACGGGTGCTCATTGCCTTGACAAAAAACGTGATTTCGCTTTGGCCCCCCGCCGGGCTCTACGGCGCCGCTGCTGGCGTGTTGATAATTGGCGTCGTGCTCGGCATACTGCTCTTTCGCCGTCGCGGCCATCGCGCGATCGCCCAGCGTCTCACCGCTCTCGCTTCGCGACTCGCCGTAGAACCCCACAATGACGACGGCAAGGTCGAGTCAGCGTTGAGCTATCTCGAAGAGGTCACCGGCGCGGCTCACAACGCGGTCAGCGAATCAAGCGCGGAGACCGTGCGCCTTCGCCGATCACTCGACACCTTGCCCCTCGGGCTCGTCCTCTGCGACGAGGCCGGTGGCGTCATCTTTCGCAACACGCAGGCCGAGAACCTGATGGCCAGTCGTTACGGTGACGCCATCGCCGCCCAGGCCGTCACCGACGTACTCGCCGAGGGTTGGGCCAATGGCATGGCCGAGCGTTCGATCGACATCTACGGTCCCCCACGTCGCACGCTCACCATTCGCGCCACCGTCATCGATGACGGGCGCCGCTCGCTCGGCGTACTCGCGGTCATCGAGGACGTCTCGGAACGTCGACGTCTCGAGGACATTCGACGTGACTTCATCGCGAACGTGAGCCACGAGCTGAAGACCCCCATGGGGGCACTCGGTCTCTTGGCGGAGACCCTTCAGGTCGAGCGCGACCCGGCAGTGGCCCAACGCCTCGCCGAGCGCATCAACTCCGAGGCCTTTCGCGTCAATCGAATCATCGAAGATCTCCTCGACCTCTCGCGCATCGAAGGTCAGGGCTCGCCCAGTCGTGAGCCCATCGCCGTGTCGCTCATCGTGGCCGACGCCATCGAGCGAATCCGTACCGCCGCCGAACAACAAGAAGTCAAGATCAACTTCGAAGAGCCAGAGACGAACCAGGTTGTCTTCGGGGACCGGCGCCAACTCACCTCAGCCTTGCACGCCCTGCTGGAGAACGCGGTCGTGTACTCACCGCGTGACGGCACCGTGGACATCAGCGTCAAGCGCGTCGATGCCTCGCTCAGCGAGGAAGGCGAGAGCATCGGACCCTGCGTGCACATCGAGATCCGCGACCACGGCGTGGGCATTCCCGCGAAGGACCTCGAGCGAATCTTCGAGCGTTTCTACCGCGTCGACCCGGGCCGGGCGCGCGAGACGGGCGGCACGGGCCTCGGACTCAGTATCGTTCGCCACGTGGCGCAGAATCACGGAGGCACCGTGCTCGTGGACTCACGCGAGGGTGAAGGTTCGACCTTCACCCTGGAACTCCCGCTGAACCAGCAATGACGAAGAAGCATCACAGCGAACAACGCGTGAGCGTCCTCGTCGTCGAAGACGAGGAGTCGTTTATCGACGCGCTCACGATCGGGCTCACCCGCGAAGGCTTCGACGTGGCGATCGCGCGTGACGGCCAACAGGCCCTCGCCCTTTTCGCGAACAATGAATTCGACGTGGTGCTGCTCGACCTCATGTTGCCCAAGATGTCCGGACTCGACGTCTGTCGATCGATGCGCGCCACGAGCAGCGTGCCGATCATCATCGTGAGTGCCAAGGGTGAAGAGGTCGACATGGTGTTGATGCTCGAAATCGGCGCCGACGATTACGTCACCAAGCCCTACCGTCTCCGTGAACTCGTCGCTCGAATTCGCGCGGTGCTGCGTCGACGCGAAAGAAACGATCAAGTAGAGGCGGACGAGGAGATCTCACTCGGCAACCTACGGATGGATATCGACGCCCGACGATGTTTCGTGAACGGTGAGGAGATCAAACTGCGAAAGAAGGAGTTCGCTCTCCTTCGGCTCTTGCTCGAGAACCCCGGGCGAGTCCTGACCCGCGAAGTACTCATCGACCGCGTGTGGGGCAGCGACTACGTGGGCGACACCAAGACCCTCGACGTGCACATCAAGCGACTACGCACGCTCATCGAAGACGAACCAAAGAACCCCACGCACATCACCACCGTGCGCGGCGTGGGTTACCGCTTCGAAGTTACGAAGTCTTAGCGCGAATCGTCGTGTCGCTGCCCATGTAGGGGGCGAGGACGTCGGGCAACACCACCGTTCCGTCGGCCTGACGGTAGGTCTCGACGACGGCCGCCCAGACACGCGACCAGCCGAGGGCCGAGCCGTTCACGGTGTGCACCAACTCGATCTTGCCCTCACTCGTGCGGTAGCGAACGCTCGCTCGACGTGACTGGTAGTCACGGAACCAACTGACAGACGAAACCTCGAGCCAGCGGTCCACGCCCGGACTGAAGACCTCCAGGTCGATCGTGTACGCCGAGGCCGTGCCCAAGTCACCAGTGCAGAGATTCAAGAGTCGATACGTCAGGCCGAGCGCTTGCAGGAGTTCCTCGGCTCGACGAAGGATGTCGGCGTGCGCATCGTCAGCCTGTTCCGGTGTGCAGTACGCGAAGAGCTCGACCTTGTCGAACTCGTGCACGCGCAACAGTCCGCGCGTGTCCTTACCAGCGGAACCAGCCTCGCGACGAAAACACGCCGTTTGGGCAGTGAGGCGAATGGGCAGCGCGGTTTCGTCGAGAATCTCGCCGCGACGAAGCGAGGTGAGCGGAACCTCGCCCGTGGGGATGGCCCATAGCCCGTCGCGCTCGATGGCGTACATGTCATCAGCCGACTTAGGTAGGTGGCCCGTCGCCATCATGGTCTCGGTCAATGCAAAGCTCGGCGGGCGAAGTTCCTCGTAGTCGTCCAGTTGGCGATCGAGCGAGAACGATCCGAGGGCGCGCAAAAGTCGCGATCCGGCACCTCGATAGAGGGGAAACATCGAACCGGCCATCTTGGCCCCGGACTCCATGTCCAAGATGCCAAGATCCGTCCCTATCTCCCAATGGGGCACTCGCTGGTGATCGGCGTAGGTAGGAAAGGGAGCGCCCTTGTCCATGTCAACCCACCATCGGCGCAGTTCGACGTTGTCACCCTCGTCCACCCCGTCGGGGACCCTCGCGTCGGGAACGTTAGGAATCATCAGCAGCTTGTCGTTCAGGTCCCTCGCGACGCTCTCCATGGCGTCATTCGCCACTCGCTCCTTGTCACCGAGTTCTCGGCTCGTCTGGCTGAGCGTCTCGGCAGTGTCATTATCCTTGTTCCGACGAGCTTCGCCTACCTGTCGCGAGAGTTCCTTGATCTCGGCGCGCAGTCGCTCGTCCTCTTGGAGAAGCCCCCGGTGCTCGACGTCGAGGGCCAAGATCTCGTCCATCGTCTCCGTGGGGACCCCACGTCGGGCAAGGGCGGCCTTCACGACGTCGGGCTCACGACGCAGCTGGCCAAGATTAATCATTCGTCAAGACTACCTAGACACCGCCAAACGGTAGTTGGAACCGTCTAGTTTCGTTAGGCATGAGTTACGCCGTCGAAGTCAACAATCTCGAAGTCAACTTCGGGGACCTTCGCGCGGTGAACGGCGTCACGCTCAACGTCAACTACGGCGAAGTCGTGGCCCTGTTGGGTCCCAACGGCGCGGGCAAGACGACACTCGTCGAGACGTTGCTCGGCTTTCGATCGCCCAACGCGGGCACGGTACGCCTGCACGGCCTCAATCCGATGCGTGATCATCGAGAGGTCGTCATTCGCACGGGCGCTCTCCTGCAACGCGGCGGTGTCTGGGCGCCCATGTCGCCGCGCGACGTGTTGCGCCTCACCGCCTCGTATTACGACGCGCCGCGCAACATTGGCGAACTGCTCTCGCTGCTCGACCTCGATCGATGTCAAAAGACGCCGTGGCGGCGCCTCAGCGGTGGCGAACAGCAGCGCACGTTGCTCGCGCTGGCCCTACTCGGACGACCACGGGCTCTCGTGCTCGACGAGCCAACGACGTCAGTGGACCCCGAAGGACGCCAAGTCATTCGCGACCTCATCACCGCCGAGCGAGACCGCGGGTGCGCGCTCTTTCTCACCACGCACGAACTCAACGAAGCCGAGCGCCTCGCGTCGCGCCTCGTCATCATGCACCAAGGACGCGTGCTCATCCAAGGGACCCTGGACGAACTCGCGGGAACGCCCGAAATGATCGTCCAATCGTCCGGTCCCGTCGATCCAGCCGCCTTCGCGTCGCTATTGCGTTGCCAGGTGACGCTCGACAACCCCCTGCAGCTTCGTTGCGGTGTGGCGTCCACGCCCGAGCGGATTGCGTTGGTGTCGAACTATCTCGCGAGCATCGGGCTCTCCATGGTATCCCTGAGAACCCGGGCGTCGCTCGAAGAGCGTTACCTGGCCCTCATCAGTGAAGAACGAAACGACGCCCCGTCGTGAAAGCGTGGTGGGCTCAGACCCGTGCCGAAGTCTCGATGACCATTCGTCGCGGCGAGACACTGTTATTGACCATTGGCATCCCCGTGATACTGCTGCTCTTCTTCTCACTCACCCACGTCACCGCCTCTCCGGGGGGACATCGCGTTGACTTCATCGCGCCGGGCATCTTGGCGCTGTGCGTCCTCTCCACGTCCTTAGTGGCACTCTCGATCGCGACGGGCTTCGAACGTTCGTCGGGTGTGCTTCGCCGGCTGCACGTGACGCCCCTCGGACAGCGCCGACTCATCGGCGCGAAGATCTCCGGCGTCCTCGTGACCGAAGTGATTCAGGTCGTCGTACTCTCCGGAGTGTCCCTGCTCTTGAAGTGGCGACCCGACGGCGGATTCATCGGCGCACTCGAGGTCCTACTCGCGTTGGTGCTCGGTTCTGCCGGGAGCGCGGGCATCGGTCTCGCGCTCGCGGGCCGCCTTCGCGCGGAGGTGAACCTTGCCGCGAGCAACGGCCTCTACCTCGTGTTGCTCTTGCTCTCGGGCATCGTGGTGCCCCTCACGTCAATGCCGTCGGCCGTTCGACGTGTCGTGATCGCTCTACCGTCCGGCGCGATGGCCGAGGCGCTGCACCGAGTGCTCGGACACGGCGTCGCGCCCAGCGTGGCGGATTGGGTGTCACTTGCCCTCTGGGCCGTCGCCGCACCATTGCTCGCGGCGCGGACGTTTCGTTTCGACTAAGTCGACTTCAAAAGATTGATGCCACTAGCCAGTTGCTTCTTCGGAATGGCGCCAAAGTAGACGCTGGCGACGATTCCCTTCGCGTTCACGAAGACACTTTCGGGAACGGTGCTAAAGCCGAAGATGCCCGACGTGACGGCACCGTTGGGATCGAAGGCGACCGGAAAGGTCACACCGTCCTTCTTCACCATGGACTGAGCAGCAGAACGAACGTCGGTGGCGTCAACGGCTACGACGTCGAGGGGTGTTGGACTATGGGTCCGGATGTACTTCGCAATCTGTGGCATCTCACTCTTACAAGGTCCGCACCAACTCGCGAAGAAGATAATGACGCTGGGATGACCCGACGCCCACGGTGCTTTTACTTTCCCCCCGTTGAGGCCGGCAACCGAGAAACTCTTCATCTGCTTACCGACCAGTTGATTCGTCAGCACGTTGGTCTGCTTTCCTCCCGTGAGAACTGAGACCACCGTGATGAGGGCAATCGCCGCGACGACACCAACGATGATGATCAATTTCCGAGACGGGCGTCTCTGAGGTGCCTCAGTGGTTGCGGACAAGGACGTCAACCGCCATCAAGATAAAGAGGGCCGAGAGGTACGTGATGGAGAAGTGAAAGAGCCGCATCGCTTCAGCAACGTCGGCCTTGCCGACGAGGGCGTGACGATAGAGACGGAGCGCGTAGAACGTGAACATCGCGCCGAGCACCGTGGCCGACACCGCGTAGACCCAGCCAAGGTGCGCGCTCGGACCGATCATTAACGTCAGCGCCCACATCAACACGGTGTAGACAAGAATCTCGAGTGTCGTGCGCCGTAGAGACGCGACGACGGGCATCATGGGCACGTGCGCGGCCTCGTAATCGTCGCGGTAGCGAACGGCGAGCGCCCAGAAGTGCGGTGGCGTCCAGATGAAGATGACGAGGAACAACAGCACCGGCGTCCAGCCCAGGGAGTTGGTGACGGCCGACCAGCCGATCAGTACCGGCACGGCGCCGGCCGCGCCACCGATGACGATGTTCTGCTTCGAGCGACGTTTCAGGATCATGGTGTAGACGATGACGTAGAACGCCGTCGCCGACATAGCGAGCCACGCCGAAAGTTCGTTGACCCAGACGGCGAGAATCACGAAGGCCAGGACTTCAAGGCCGGCGGCGAAGAAGGCAGCGGAACGCGCCGACATCACGCCCGTCACCAGAGGACGCCTCTTCGTTCGCTCCATGATCGCGTCGATGTCGCGGTCGATCACCATGTTGAACGCGTTCGCGCCACCCGCAGCGAACGTGCCGCCAACGAGGGTCACCACGATCAGCCACAGTTTCGGGAACCCGTTCGCGGCCACGATCATGGTGGGCACGGTCGTGACCAGCAGCAATTCGATGATGCGTGGCTTCGTAAGAGCGAGGTATCCCTTAAGGACGTCGCTCGTCGAAAAAGACGAGGTAGCGGAAACGGTCACAGGGGATACTCTACGGGGCCCACAATTACCTAGGCTGTAACGGTGCCCGTCTCGCTACCACGCCGCGTGACGGGTCCTGTCTTTCGCTGGTTCGCCCTCGCGTCGTTCCTCTCGATGATCGTCATCATTCTCACCGGCGCGGCCGTCCGTCTCACGGGTTCTGGCCTGGGTTGTCCAGATTGGCCCACTTGCTTTAAACACAAAATCGTCAGTTCTTCAAGTATTCACTCCCAGATCGAGTTCGGCAACCGGTTGGTGACCATTTCACTGGTCGTAATCATTGGCCTGACGTTCCTGGCCGCGTTGTGGAGAGAAAAGCGCCGCCGCGACCTCGTCGTGCTGTCCGGGATCTTGGTACTGGGGGTCGTCGCGGACGCGGTACTGGGCGCCCTCGTCGTGTACTCCAAGCTCAATCCGTACCTGGTGTCACTGCACCTCCTGCTCAGTCTGGCGATGGTGGTCGTGGGGGCGTTGCTCTATCACCACTCGAAGTATCTCTACGGTGAGGGCGCCAGAAGTGACGTGCGCGATCCCTACTTTCGCGCTCTCGCGCGTGCGATGTGGATCCCCTTCATCGTCCTCGTAGTGACGGGAACGGCGACGAGCGGTTCGGGGCCCCACGCCGGAAACTCCCAGGGGCAACTCGTCGCGCGACGTCTACCCTTCGCGCTTTCGTCGGCCGCGTGGGTGCACTCGCTCGCCGCAGTGCTTTTCATTGGTCTTGTCGTCGGACTCTTGCTCGCTATCTGGAAGAGTGACGCGCCGACGCCTCTCAAACTCGGCGTACGTCGACTTGTGTTCATCTCACTGGCCCAAGCCGCCATCGGCGCGACGCAGTACCTCACGCACCTTCCCACCTGGCTCGTGGAGCTCCACGTCGCCGGTGTCGTCTCGCTCGCCATTGGTCTCACGCAGTTCAACGTGCGTCAGAACGCTCGCGACCGCGAACCCGGAACCAAGAGGTCACCGGCCGCCGCCGTAGTGCCGGCGCAGTAGTTCCTTCAGCGCAGCGCTGACCCCACGTCCACCGCGCCGCAGTAGTTCGCGGGCACCGTGCGACAATGAAGCAATGAGACATCACCCGTCGCGGCGAAAGAGCGGCGGCGCCCGTGACTGAAGGAAAGTCCCACGCCCACGCGGTGGCCCCCAACGGTGACGTCCGCTACGTACTGGGTGCGTTAGTACTCATCTCTCTCTTCCTCGCCATCGAGGTCGTGACGGCGATCCTTGGCACGTCGCTCGCGCTCTTCGCCGACGCCGGGCACATGTTGACTGACGTGTCCGCACTCGCCATGAGCGCGTGGGCGCTGCGTCTCGCGAAGCGTCCGGCCCAGGGACGCTGGAGCTTCGGCCTCAAACGGGCGGAGATCCTCAGTGCGGCGGCCAACGGGGTCACACTCGTCGCCATAGCGCTCCTCATCGCAGTGGAAGCCATCCAACGACTCATCACTCCCCACCACGTCGCGGGAGGACTGGTGCTGGTCGTGGCGATCGTGGGCGCCCTCGTCAACGTGGTGGCGGCCTACGTCCTCGCGAAGGCCGATCGAGGGAATCTCAATATTCGCGGCGCCTACCTACACGTGGTGACGGACCTCTACGCCTTCATCGGCACAGCCATCGCTGGCGGGGTCATCATTCTCTCCGGTTGGGAGCGCGCCGACGCCATCGCTTCACTCTTCGTGGTCGCGCTCATGGCGCGTTCGGCGTGGGGACTCTTACGGGATGCCGGGAAGATCCTCCTTCAAGGAACCCCGGACAATTTGAGTCTCAGCGACGTGCGATCGCACCTGGCGAACGTCGAACACGTTCTCGACGTCCACGACCTGCACGTCTGGACAGTGGCGTCCGATCTCCTCACGCTCAGTGCCCACGTGGTCGTCGAAGACGGCTGTTTTGATAGCGGTCACGCGCCACGCATCCTCGACGCATTACAGAAATGTCTCACCGAACACTTCGCGATCGAGCACGCGACCTTTCAACTCGAGCC
>PLNQ01000018.1 GCA_003141815.1 Acidimicrobiaceae bacterium
CCAAACATTCTTCACGGCGGGGCGGCCAGGGTCACGAGAAGCACGTCGCTACACGACCGCCCGCTCGCGGCGAAAACGACGACGGTTATCCCACCACACAAGATTGAGCGGAAATTCGCGCACGTGTCGTGGCAAGCTTTGGTGCACTGACGCTGCTGTTCGCGTCAACCACTCGAATCGACGCTGACGACGATCGCTCCACTCGAATCCGAGTTCGCGACGAATTCGTGCAACTGCCCTATCCCTCAACGGAGTACCCGGGGCAAAAAGGCGAGCGAAACGACCCCGCCAGGAATTTTACTTTGTGCGCCGGCCGGGACTTGAACCCGGAACCTGTTGATTAAGAGGACTGAACAACCGGTTTCGGTGAGTTGTTATGGATGACAAAACCCTTTGTTCGACCGGAAAACGTGTTTCAGATTGTTGATTTGGTTGCGAGGTGTTGCGTGAAATTCAGGATTGTATTCGGGACTGTTGACCTCGTGGCGCAAACGAATCGGACGCTGCCAATCCTTAGTGTTGTCGTTTCGCCGCATTGTCAAGACGCTTACGTTTTTTTTCAAACTGTTGTAGATCGGTGAACTCTTGCATCCCGGACGAGGATCGGTGAGTCACTGAGGCGTGTGGGTTCTCTTCTAGGAACCGCCGACAACAATCTAATGGAGGGTTAGTCCGTGGATCTCCAATCGTCTTGATAATCCGAGATAACCCGACGCTCCTCTTCGCGGCGAGGATCTACGCCCACCCGAGGGGATGAACCACAGTAAGTAACGTCCATCACTGATCGTTTGAGCCCCTCTGCCCTGGATGATGTCATTGGACCTTGAGCCACTAAGGCTCTTCGACAATCTCGGCGAGTTCCTCGTCAGAGGAAGGAGCGGTCGCCGCGTGAAAGCCGAAGCGGTCCCGCGATCGCGCCCACCACCTTCTCGGCGACCGTCGGATGTTTGCGATCCCAGTACTGCGTGAGGTGAAGCATCTCGTTGGCCTTACCCCGGCCGTGGCCGATCAGCACGATGGCCGAAGCCGGTGCCACGGCCGCACTGATTGACTCGTAAAAAACAGGATTGGTGTGATCGGTATCGTGTCCGCGGTGGTGCTGCGCCTCCCGCACGTGGTGGTGGCGGGCCATCTCACTGGGCGCGTGAATCGTCTCGGGCTTAGCGTCGCGCTCGACGCCCGTTAACCACACGTGCGCCTCATCACGCATTATCTCTACCACGATGAGTCCTTCTGAAGTCTCACTCATACGCAACTCTCCTGTCACTTTCAACCTAGGTCAGCTCGATCCTGCGACTCTCGGGCAGACGCACCAACAACAACAGCGTCGGCAGGATTGGTAAGAAGGTCACCAGAGCGGGCAGACGTAGGCCCGTCGAACTCGAGGCCTGCACCACGTCGCCCACCCAGCCGAAGAGGGCGAGACCGGCGACGGCTCCCACGACCCCGGCGACCGTAATCCAGCCGGCGGAGGTGGCGCGAAAACGGTGCGCAAAGATCTCGGTGCTGATAGCGGTCATGGCCGGTGACAACAGTCCGCCGGCCCCCACCGCGAGGATGTAGCCCACCACGAAACTGACGCGCCCGCCGCTGTAGGCGTAGGTGGACACGACGGCCGTCATCACGACGCCCAGGGCCACCGTCCAACGTCGACCGAGCGTGCCCGCGAGACTCCGGCTGGCGAGAAGTCCCGCGAGTCCCGCGACACCACTCACCGTCACGATCGCCGCGACTTGGGCCGGGCTCATCTTCAAGATACCCTCGGCGTACACGAAGGTGAAGCCGCCGGCCGGTCCCGTGATCACGCCGATCGTAAAGGCCACGATCATGACGATGGCGAGTCGTCCGCGAGCTTCACTCGGCACCGCGCCCAAACGCGCGAGGGGCGCCTCCTTCGAGCGCGTCGCTGGCTCAGGAATCTTGCGCAGGAACGGCACGATCACGAAGATCGGCACCAGCGCCAGCGCGAAGAGCCAGCGAAAAGAGTCCGGCCCTCGAATGACGCCGTGCAAGATGGCCGAGAGTCCCGAACCGATGCCCAACCCGGCGGCCATGATCGCCAGTCGCTGAATGCGCAGCGCGGTCGTCGAGAGCTCCACGGTGATGACCAGCACCAGCGTCGAGGCGGTCGTGAGCAGTGGTCGCGCCAGAACGAAGCACGCCACGAAGAGCCAGTAGCCGGGACTGAGGGCGGCGGCGGCGGTAATGAGCAGTCCGAGCACTAACGCGCGTTGCAGAACCTTCGTGCGACCCCAACGATCGGCCAGTGAAGAGAGCGGCAGTGCGCCGAGCGAGGCGAGGCGAAACGCCGCCAGGCCCAGACCCAGCACCGAGCCCGAAAGTCCCACGTCACTGCGCAACGAGCCACTGGTGGCGAGATGACCAAAGTGACGGGCCACGTCGTTGAGCGCCGTCGTGGAACCGAACGAAGCGAATCCGGCCGCGAGCGCGACGAAAAAGAGGATCACCGTTACCCGGCCGTGGCGAAGCGACGACGAGTCGGTCGGCGAATCACTCACGACGAAACCCCCCGGCGAGCCCGCTCGCGGCAAGCCAGAACGTGGGAGTCTCCATCGAGCCGGGAACTAGAGGGCTTCCATGACGCGCTGCAAAGTCTCGGTCACGTCCTCGTAGTCCAGCGTCGGACCAAAGCGCAGTGGTGAACCGATACGCACCGTCACACGACTGCGCTTCTTCGGCCACTTCGCGTGCAACGGCACGGTACCCGCGAGTCCAAACGTCTTGAGCGGTACGACGAGAACGCCCAGGTTGACCGCCAAGAGACCGATGCCCGATTTGAAGGGCTGTAACTGCGCGTCGGTACTGAGGTGACCTTCGGGCGCGATGAGCACGTTCCAACCCTTGTCGATCATCTCACCCACGTACTGAAGGCTCGGCACGTAGGGTTCGCTGCGCGCGAAGGGAAAACCGGCGTAGCAGAGTCGCACGATGAAGGCCAAGAGTTGGTGATCGTGCATCACGTCCGCGCCCGTCGCCACGGCCAGACGTCGACGAAGATCGCGGGGCACGGCCTGGAAGATGACCGGCCCGTCGAAGTCGTCACTGTGGTTGAAGATGAAGATGGCGGGCGTCTTGAGCCCCACCAACTTGTCGGCGCCCACGACGTCCATTCTCACCCAGTGTCGCACGAGGCGATAGATAACGTGGTCACGCAGTGCGTTGCCGATGACGCGCACCGCTCGCCAGTAGGGCCAGAGCGGCGCGATACTCACCTCTTCAGCGGGACTACCCTCTCGAGCCAGCGCGCGTAACTCCTCGACGGTCGTGGCGGGGGTGACGCTCTCATCAGAGATCGTGACGCCGAGCTGTTCTTCTAAGAGAGCGATCACGTTGAGCCGTCGCAGGGAGTCGAGGCCGAGGTCGCCGAGGTGATCGGTGTCGAGCACTCTCGCGCTCGGATCGTCCAAGCTCAGTCGGATGACGTGCACGAGAGGATCAACAGTAGTCTCGGTCTCGGCGGGCTTGGTCGAGCGAACTTCGTTCGAGGCGTTCACCCACTCCTGCACCTTTCTCCGGTCGATCTTAAGAAGGCGCGTACGGGGAAAGTCACTCGCGGGCCAACGTCGCCAACCATCGACGTGTTGGAACGATCCCAGCTGGGCGTTGAGCGCGACGATGGCCGCTTCAACCTCTTGATCGGAACTCTCCGAGATAAGGACGGCCTCGACCGTTTCGCCCTGGGCGCCCTTCACCCCGACGACGCAGAGGTCCTGAAATCGCGTGTCCTTATCCGCGATGAGTTCGATGTCCTCGGGAAAGACCTTGAGGCCACTGCTACGCACGACGGCGAACTTGAGCCGGCCCTGAATCTCGAGCCAACCGTCCTCGAGGCGACCCACGTCGCCGGTTCGAAACCAACCGTCGTCAGTGAACGCTTCTTTGGTTGCGGCGAGATTGTGCCAGTACTCACTAAAGACGCTCGGGCCCTTCGCCTGGATCTCATCTTCGGGGCCGATTCTCAGTTGCACGTTGTCGAGGGCCCGACCGGGTGAGTCCCGTCGTCGAACGTCGAGTGAGTTGCACGTAAGGATCGGCGAGGTCTCGGTTAAGCCGTAGCCCTGGACCATGCGTACTCCCATCTTTTCCCAGGTCGTCGCCACGTCAATCGGTATGGGCGCCCCCCCGGTGACGACGAGGTCCAAGTGACCGCCTAGGCGCGAGTGAACGCTTCGAAACAGCACCCGTCGCAGCGCGAACGGTAGGCGCGGCGCGATGCTAAGGCCCGCCGACAACATCTTCGCCTTGCCCTCCTCCTTGGCGCTCTGCTCGACACGCTCTAACATGAGCGTGAGCAGTTGGGGTATCGCCAACATCGTGGTGATCTGATAGTCCGCCAAGGCTTCGGCGATCCCCTGAGGAGTAACGCGAGGGATGTAGAAGACGCTCGCGCCTCGTGACACGATCGCGAGCGTACCGGTCAACTCGTACATATGGGAGAGCGGCAGTACCGAGAGAAGGCGCCAATCCGCACTGACGTCAATCCTTGAAAGAATGCCCTCGATGTTGGACAGGACGTTGCGCTGGGTGAGCACCACGCCCTTAGGGTCGGCCGTCGTGCCCGACGTGAAGACGATGAGCGCGGGCCACTCGTCCTCGAGCACGACGTCGGGCTCGCCACGTGAAAAGGGCGCGATGAGCTCATCGAAATCATCGAGCAGGCGCGTCGAAAACGACGCAGCACCCAGATGGAGATGCTTACCCACGAAGACGATCTTGGGTTCGGTCTCTTCGATGAAGCGCTGGACGGTGCGAGGCGTACTACTGGCGTCGACGGCCACGAGCACGGCGCCGAGCAGCACGACGCCTAGGAGTAACTCAACCCACTCGGGCGAGTTCGGCGCCACCACCATGACGCGATCTCCGCGAGCGACCCCTTGGTCGGAGAGAAAATGAGCAGCCTGGTAGGCCCGCGACTTAAGTTCACGATGGCTCAGTCGCTCGATCTTTAGAAACGACCTATTCGCCAGGGCGAGTCCATCGCCCAACTCGTCGAAGTCCGCGACGTAGTCACTGAAGGTTCGAAGGGTCATGTCGTGACCATCAGAGCGACCGCCACGGCGTAGTCACCGTGATGAGAGATCGATAGTTCGAAGTGATGAGTGTCGAGGGTGCCGTGCGGTCTGCCTGAGGCGTCATAGGAAACGACGACGTCGGTAAGTTTCGCTGCCGGAATGCCCGCGGCCTTTACGACGGCCTCTTTCGCGGCCCACAGACCCGCCACGTGAGATACTTGTCGGTTCTCTAACTCTGAGTCGGTGAAGGCCTTTCGAAGAAAACTCTCGCCACCCAGATCGAGTTGGCGCTGAAACTCAACGATGCTCACCAGGTCAATGCCAATCATGCGGCGTCTCGGATCTCTGCGAACGCCAATGGCGACTTCGAACTTCTCTCAAGGATCGTCACAGACCTTGGCGTCCCCTCGGAAACTAAGTCTCCACGGCGGACTCTTGTGGTCCTCTTTTCGCCAGCGCCCCGTGACGACTGATCAACCATCGAAGTCCACCAACACCGCGGCTCCACTAAATCTTTCGTGGGCGAGGTCGCTAAGAGCTCGGTCCGCGTCGCTGAACGGGTAGGGATTGACCGTGGCCTTCATCCCGATGCGCTGGGCGATCTCCAAGAAGTCGCGGCCGTCTTGTCGGGTATTCGCGGTGACACTACGCAGGGTTCGCTCTTCAAAGAGATCGCGCTGGTAGTTAAGCGACGGGATGTCGCTCAGGTAGATCCCCGCTATGGCGAGCGTTCCGCCACGATCCAGCGAGGCGAGCGCCGTCGGCACGATCGTTCCCACGGGAGCAAAGAGGATCGCCGCGTCCAAAAGCTCCGGCGGGGCGTCGTAAGTGTCACCCACGCTCGCGACCCCCAACGAAAGGGCTAGTTCCCGCGACTCGGGTGAGCGAGTCATGACGTGCACCCGCGCTCCTTCGGCGATGGCAATCTGGGCGGTCAGGTGGGCCGATCCACCGAAGCCGTAGATGCCCAGACGTCCGCCTTTAGGAAGTTCGGCTCGCTTGAGCGCTCGATAGCCAATGATCCCCGCGCACAGGAGCGGCGCCACCTCATCGTCACTGAAGCCTTCGGGCAAGTGATAGACGTACTCTTTGTTCACGATAACGAACTGCGCGAAGCCGCCGTCGACGTCCCACCCGGTAAACGTCGGACTGAGACACAGGTTTTCTTGCTCGGCGAGACAGTACCGACAGGTCCCGCAGGTGCTGGCCAGCCACGCCGCTCCGACCCGCTCACCACGAGCAAAGAGCGTGGTCGCGGGACCGAGTTCGTCCACGACCCCGACGATCTCGTGGCCCGGTACCACGAGCCGGTGACGCGGCACCAAGTCACCTTCGGCTAGGTGAAGATCGGTCCGACAGACCCCACAAGTCGTCACGCGAAGTCGAATCTGACCGGGACCCGGAACGGGAACATCGCGCTCTATCTGAACGAGCGGTCCCGAGTCGATGGGTCCGGGCGTCTTTACCGCCCACGCGCGCATTGCTGAACTCACTGGTCACCCCGTTTAGTAGCCCGTCACTTCTCTTCCTACTCTCTTAGCGCCGATCCTCCGGCACTAGGACCAAAAGGCCCAAAACGAAAAAATGACTTTCGACCCTAGCGCGTGGTCCAGCTTGAAGGTCAAACTGAGAAAAGGTGGCGTTAGCCACTATCGAAATTGGAGGTTCCTATGGCGGACCTAATGGAAAAAGAAGCAGATAAGAAGGCG
Source organism: Acidimicrobiaceae bacterium (assembly GCA_003141815.1). Lineage (GTDB taxonomy): Bacteria > Actinomycetota > Acidimicrobiia > Acidimicrobiales > RAAP-2 > RAAP-2. Next base: position 6,743 of record PLNQ01000018.1, read on the forward strand.
CCCAAAGACAGCGCCAAGTTGACGGTCTTCGTCGCTCCCGGACACCCGGACAGCGTCGTGACCCTAAAGGCCCGCTACCAGAACTTCATAGGTGGCGAGTGGGTGGCCCCAGTGAAGGGCGAGTACATGGCCGACGTGTCGCCGGTGGATGGTAAGGCATTTTGCCAGGTCGCGCGTTCCACCAAGGAAGACGTCGAGTTAGCCCTTGACGCCGCGCACCGAGCTCGCAAGGCCTGGGGCGAAACGTCACTCGCCGATCGCGCGATGGTCCTCAACAAGATCGCCGACGTGCTCGAGGAAAACCTCACGATGCTCGCCGTCGCGGAGAGTTGGGAGAACGGCAAACCGGTGCGCGAGACGCTCGCGGCCGACCTGCCCCTGGCGGTCGACCACTTCCGCTACTTCGCGGGAGCGACGCGTTCGCTCGAGGGTCGTTCTACCGAGATTGATAAGGACACCGTGGCCTTTCACTTCCACGAGCCGCTCGGCGTCGTTGGACAGATTATCCCGTTCAACTTTCCGCTCTTGATGGCGGCCTGGAAGATCGCACCCGCCCTGGCGGCGGGAAACTGCACGGTCGTCAAGCCCGCTTCACCGACTCCGTGGTCGATTCTGAAGTTCGCCGAACTTCTCGAGGGTATTGTGCCCCCCGGGGTCATCAACGTCATCACCGGCCCCGGAGCCGAGATCGGTAAGGCGCTGGCCTCGAGCCCGCGTATCGCCAAGATCGGCTTTACCGGGGAGACGACGACCGGACGACTGATCATGCAGTACGCGGCGGAGAACCTCATCCCCTCGACCGTGGAACTCGGTGGCAAGTCGCCCAACATCTTCTTCGCCGACG
>PLNQ01000093.1 GCA_003141815.1 Acidimicrobiaceae bacterium
ATCCGCGTGGCCAATCCGAGCGGCCTACCGGCCCGGGTCACGGTGAACGTGGCCCTCAATCCCTACAAAGTCTTACCCCAGACACTCAGCGTGTCGCCCTTCAGCACGGGGGTCATCGTCATAACGCCGAATCCGGCGATTCCTGCGGCCGGCTACGCGTTCTTGACCGTTAGTTCGAACGTGCCGGTCGTCTCTTCGCTCGCGACGGGTACGGGTACGTCGATCTCCCTGTCGTCGCCACAGATACCGAGCAACGCGTTCCTCGTTCGCGACTTCACGGGACTCGGTTTTGACGCCGCGACACTGACCAACACCTCGTCGCGCACGATCACCCTGACGACTTCGTCGTTCAACTCGGCCACACCCAACGTCGTCACGATGTCGGGTGGCATGAATCTCGCGGGAGGCGCCACCGAAAGACTTTCGACACTGTTTCCCTCTATCGCCACCACGCACGACGCCTTGCTCATCACGGCGTCGAGACCCACGTTGGTGGTGTCAATGACCTTGCCGAGTCGCCCGAGGGGCGTGAACGTGTTGACGCCGTTAGACGGCAGGTAGCGTCGGCGGCTGCCAGTTCGGCGTCGCGGGAACTGCGGGCGTCGCCGGTGACGCTGCGGCCGGGGCGACGACCGCAGGTACTTTCTTGGTCGCTGACTTACCCACACCACTCAGGGCGCTGACGGTCTTCGTGCCTTCGGGGTGAACGGGCTCGCCGTTCGCCTCGTCGATCAGTCGCGCCGCGTCGGCGCCGTCGATGGTCTCGTGTTCGAGCAGTGCCCTCGTCAACGACTCGAGGCCCCGGCGGTGCAGGGTGAGGACCTCAATAGCCCTCGACTCCTGCTCTCGAAGGATGCGCTCAATCTCGTCGTCGATGACCTTGGAGGTGTGGTCGGAGTAGTCACGGGTATGCATGAGGTCTTCGCCCAAGAACACTTGGTTGTTCGAGCCCCACGCCATGGGGCCGATCTCCTTGGACATGCCCCACTCGCGCACCATGCGCCGAGCGAGTTCGGTGTTGCGCTGGAGATCGTCCGCGGCACCAGTGGAGAGATCGCCGTAGACCAAGAGTTCCGCGACGCGTCCCCCCATGCGCATGCAGAGGGAGTCCTCGAGATGCTGGCGCGACATGATGTGGCGGTCCTCTTCGGGCAACGTCATCGTCACGCCAAGCGCCATGCCGCGAGGGATGATCGTGATCTTGTGCAGGGGATCGGTCTTGTCGAGCACGTAGGCGAGGAGCGCGTGACCACTTTCGTGAAAGGCGATGCGCTCGCGCTCGTCGTCTTGGAGGACCATGGTGTCACGCTCTTGACCCATCAGGACGCGGTCGCGCGAGGACTCGAAGTCCTCCATGCCAATGGTCGTTGAGTTGCGTCGCACCGCGTGCAGAGCCGCTTCGTTGACGAGGTTCGCCAAGTCCGCGCCGCTCATGCCGGGCGTACCGCGCGCCACGATATTCATATCCACCGACGGGTCGAGGGGTTTACCCTTGGCGTGCACTTCGAGGATGGGCAGACGTTCTTCGAGGTCGGGCAGGGGAACGACGATCTGACGGTCGAAGCGACCGGGACGAAGCAGTGCCGGGTCCAACACGTCCGGACGGTTCGTCGCGGCGATGACGACGACGCCCTCGGTGGGCTCGAAACCATCCATCTCGCTCAGCATCTGGTTCAGGGTCTGTTCGCGCTCGTCGTGGCCACCGCCCAGGCCTGCGCCACGCTTACGTCCGATGGAGTCGATCTCGTCCACGAAGACAATGGCCGGGGACTGCTTGCGCGCGGTCGCGAAGAGGTCGCGCACGCGGCTGGCGCCCACGCCGACAAACATCTCCATGAAGTCAGATCCCGAGACCGAGAAGAAGGGCACGCCTGCTTCGCCCGCGACGGCACGCGCGAGCATGGTCTTGCCGGTGCCCGGGGGACCGACGAGCAAGATGCCTTTGGGAATTCGGGCGCCAATGGTCTGATAACGCCCCGGGTTCTTCAGGAACTCGACGACTTCACTGATCTCTTGTTTTACCCCGAGGTAGCCGGCCACGTCGGCGAAGGTGGTCTTCGGGTGGTCTTCGTTGAACTGCTTCGCCTTCGAACGACCAACGGACATCATGCCGTTCATCTGTCCGCGCGCTTGACGACTCACGTAGAACATGAACGCGCCAAAAATCAGTATCCATATGAGGTACGGCAGAAGCAAACTAGCCAGGCTCGAGGGCGTGGCGAAAGTGACCATCACGTTGTTACTACTGAGCGTGGACACCTCGTTCGAGAGTGCGGGCACCGGGCCGTTCGAGGTGTAGTTGGTACCGTTACTCAGTTGGCCGGTGATGACGCCCGTGGAGGTGGAAATAACGGCCGACAGCACCTTGTGTGACTGCGCATCTTGGATCAACGCCGAGTAGGCGACCGTCTTGATCTGCTTGTTGGAGAAGAGGTTGGGAATGACCAAAACGCCGAAGACGAACGCGATGATGGCGATCGTGACGATGCGCCGACGCACCTGGGGCGCCATGGGCTTCTCACCGCCTGGTAGAAATTTCTTCAAACCGTTTGGGTTACTGGGATCGTTTGGTGCTTCAGCCACTTATCTAATCTAGAGGTCACCAGCGACAAGTGGTCTCGCCCTGTGCAAAACCTCGAGATGAAAGCGGAACACCTTTGAGTTCTCCGACCATTGAAATACAGGCGGATCGACCTCGCGTCGTTCCGATTCTGGTCGCGAGCCTTATTGGATTCTTAGCCGGTCAGATCGTCGCGCTGCTCTTGAACACGTTGGGCGTTGCGGTCACGCACTACCCGGGTGGCATGAACGCGCTGTCCAAGGCGGCTAATCCGCCGTGGTGGTCGAACGCGCTCAGCCTCTCGGGCCTTTGGGTGGGCATGGCTGCGGCGATCTTCTACGCGTACCGCGAAGGTCACTTGCGGGCCCTACCCAATCAGTGGCGACCTCGCTGGAGCGACCTCTTGTACGTCGTCGTAGGTGTCGCGTGTCAGTTCATCATCGACCTCGTCTACGCACCCTTTCACTTCAAGAGCCTGAGCCACCCCGTCAATCATCTCTTCGGGGCGGCGCACGGTCCCGGATTCGTGCTGATCGCGATCATGACCACGTTGATTGCGCCACTCTTCGAAGAGTGGCTCTTTCGCGGGGTCGTCTTTCGCGCGATCGCCGAAGGTGTGACGGGCATGTCGCGGCGCGTGGCCGTCACGTTGGGTGTCGTCGTGAGTGCGTGCCTCTTCGGTGTGGCCCACGGTGAGGCGTTGCAGTTCGCCGGGCTCGCGGCCTTCGGCGTGGTGCTCGCGCTGATCGTGCATCGCACGAAGCGTTTAGTGCCGAGTTTCATTACGCACGCGTCGTTTAACGCGGTCGCGCTGGTGGCGGTCATCCACCAGCGCGTGGGACACTGATGCGTCGCATTCGAGAGTTCGTCACACCACTAGGGGCCTTGGACGCGTTGTTCGTCTTCGTCGTCATCTTCGTCACGATCTTGCTGCTGCACCCCCAACTGCTCGTCTCGTCGACGCTCATCACCGGCGGCGACACGGGCTCGCACGTCGCGCTGCCGGCGTACCTGAAGACAACGGGCAATATCTTCAACTTCACTCCCTGGTATCCCGGGTGGTTAGGTGGCCTCCCCGCCTACACCTATTACTTCGTCCTCCCAGACGTTCTCGCCACTTTCGGGAGCTACGTCATCGGTTTCGCCGTCGCGATCAAACTCGCGACGATCCTCGGTTCGTTGCTGATGCCCATCACCGCCTACGCCATGGGCCGACTCTTTCGTGCGCCGCGACCTATCCCCGTCGCCGTCGCCCTCGCGACGTTGCCGTTCCTCTTCGACGCGACGTACACCATCGACGGCGGCAACCTCTTTTCTACGATGGCCGGTGAGTATTCCTTCTCGCTGTCATTGGCGTTGGCCCTCTTGACGATCGGGCTCTTCGCCCGCGGCGTTCGAACCGGTCGCGGCTACTGGTTCGCGGCAATGGCGCTCAGCGCGGCGCTGGCGTCACACGTGCTGCCGTGGCTCTTCAGCCTTGGCGCGATCGCCGTACTCGTGGCCTTCGAACTCCTCCATCGTCGAGGCGTCGGCGACCCGAGAGAGTTGTCGCGTGCTCGTGAAGGTCGTGCGCCGGCGAATCGAATCTTGGTGGCGCTGGGTGTTCTCATTTTGGCCGTCCTTCCCTTCTTCTTCGCAACGGCTTTCAACGTCAACCACGGCCACGTTCTCTCCGAGAAGTCCAGTGGCTACGCTCTCCTCGTCTTTGCAGCGCTGGCCCTACTTTGCGTGGGGCGGATTGCCGAGTGTGTGCGGACCGGCCGCGGGTACTGGCTCGCGGCGTTCGACGTACTCGCTGTCGTCGCGTCACGTTTCATCGCCGTGCGCTTCGGCCTGGCCGCTCTTGGGGCACTGATAGCGATCGAACTCTTCCAGTCCCGTGCTCCACACAACATCTCTCGACGTAACGACGTCCGTGGCGACTTTGCGCGGCCAATTCGTTTTGCGCTCGGCGCTGGCCTCCTTTCCTTCGGGCTCTCCGCGTGGTGGCTCTTGCCCTTCGCAACGACCCAGTCGTTCTCGGACTCGCTGGGCTATTCGAACGTTCCAGTTTCCACGCTGCGCTCGATCTTCTCGACACTGGGTTGGTTCAACGCAACTGGGGGAGCGGCGGGCGATCGTTGGGTGATCGTCCTGTGCGCCGTGGCAATCGTGGTGGCCTTCGTCGTGCGCGACCGTCTCGGCATGGTGCTCGCCACGTTGACGGTGCTCTCGTTTTGGGCCTTCGTGCTCGATCCCCAGAGCGCCATTTGGAACCAGCGTCTGATTCCCTTTTGGTTCATCACGATTCATCTGAGTGTCGGATGGTTGGCGGGATACGTCGCGTGGCGTTGGGCGGGGCGGATGCCCGCGCGCGCGCGCCGCGCGTCCTTCTTCATTGAGGGTGACAACATCGAGCACGCGGATGACTTCGCGGACGGGTCCGTCGACAACGAAGTGCTCGAGGCTCCGGGGATTGTCTCAGAGGTGGAGAGTGAAACCGGGCGCAGGGCCGGTCGCGTCATTGGCGCCACGTGCGTCGTTGCGTTGCTTGGCGTTCTCTCGACGGTGCCGGGCCTCATCACGCCCCTGGCGAACGACCTTCATTTGGCTACGGGCGGTAACCAAGTCACGAGTTGGGCGCAGTACAACTACTCGGGCTACCAAGCGCAGCCCGCGTGGCCCGAGTATCACGGTCTCATGAACACCATGAGCAGTGTCGCCAAGCGTTACGGGTGTGGTCGCGCGATGTGGGAGTACAACTCGTCGGAGAACCGCTTCGGCACGCCCGAAGCGTTGATGCTGTTGCCCTACTGGACGAACAACTGCGTTGATTCAATGGAAGGTCTCCTCATGGAGTCTTCGGCCACGACGCCCTATCACTACCTCGACCAGGCAGAGCTCAGCGTCGGGCCGAGCAACCCCCAGGTTGGACTCAACTACGGAACGCTCAATGTTGCTGAGGGCGTGCGCCATCTCCAGATGCTCGGCGTGAAGTACTACATGGCCTTCTCGCCCTCCGTCATCGCCGAAGCGAAGGCCGACCCACAACTCCAACTCGTCGCCACCACGAGAAAGTGGCCCGTGCCCGGGGTGCAGTGGCAGATCTATCTGATCAAGAAGAGCCCCATGGTCGAAGCGTTGACGAGCACGCCGAACGTTGTCGCGAACATCGCGAGTCAGGCGCAGTGGTTGGCAGCTAATCAGACGTGGTGGTTGAACCCTTCGCTACAGAAGGTCTACGCCGCGAGCAGCGGTCCCGCGTCGTGGCCCCGCGCGTCGAGCGTGACGACCATGACCAGTTCTTCGACCTTACCCAAGGTGGTCGTCTCGCACACGCGCGTTGGCTTGCAATCGCTCACCTTTGACGTGAGTCGCGTCGGCGTGCCGATGCTCGTGAAGATCTCCTACTACCCACGCTGGCACGTGACCGGCGCGACTGGGCCGTACCGGGTGAGTCCGAACTTGATGGTGGTCGTGCCCACGTCCAGGCACGTCTCGCTCAACTACACGAGCACGCCCGCGCTGGCCCTCGGCAACATACTGAGCGATATCACGACGGCGGCCGGATTTGTCATCCTCTTTGTCATTCTTCGGAGACGGCGATCCCGGCATCGGTAGAATGAGCGGTCGTGGACACCACAACCATCTTCAAGGCCTATGACGTGAGGGGTACCTACCCTGATCAAATCGACGAACGCGTCGCCCAGGCCGTGGGTTCGGCCTTCGCCACGTTCGCCAAGTCGCCCCGGATCGTCGTCGCACGAGACATGCGCACGTCGGGCGTCACGCTCAGTGAGTCCTTCGCCCGAGGCGTTCGTGCCGTTGGTGTGGAGGTCGTCGACCTCGGTCTCGCCTCGACGGACTTTCTCTACTTCGCGTCGGGTTACCTGGACGTGCCGGGCACGATGTTCACCGCGTCGCACAACCCGGCCAAGTACAACGGCATCAAACTCTGTCTCGCGGGCGCGAAACCCGTGGGCCTCGAGACGGGCCTCGTCGAGATCGAAGCCCTGACCAACGAGTTTTACGCTTCGCCGGCGACGGCCGAACTCGCCAACTACTCGACGCTCGACCTCACGACGGAGTGGGTGGCTCACGTCCACTCCTTCGCGGATGTCAAGGCCTTTCGCTCGCTCAAGATCGTCGCTGACACCGCGAACGGCATGGGCGGCTTCGTAGCGCCGCTTGTCTTCGACGGTCTGCCCTTTCATGTGGAGATTCTGTTCCCCGAGCTCGACGGAACCTTCCCGAATCATCCCGCCGATCCGCTCAACCCAGACAATCTCAAGGATTTGCAGCGCCGCGTGCTCGAAACCGGCGCGGACGTCGGGCTCGCCTTCGACGGCGACGCGGACCGCGTCTTTCTCATCGACGAGAAGGCGCAACCCATTACTGGTTCGACGACGACGGCCATGGTTGCCGCGGTGATGCTGAAGCGCCACCCCGGCGCGACGGTGCTCTACAACTTGATCTGTTCGAAGGCCGTGCCCGAGGTCATCGTCGAAGAGGGTGGCGTCGGGGTGAGGACGCGAGTTGGTCACAGTTACATCAAACAAGTCATGGCCGAGTCGGGGGCTGTCTTTGGCGGCGAGCACTCAGGCCACTACTACTACCGCGACAACTTTCGCGCCGACTCAGGGATCATCACGGCCTTCGTGGTCCTCGAACTCATGAGCCAGGCCAGCGTCCCTCTATCCGAACTCGCGAAGCCCTTCCAGCGCTATGCAGCCTCGGGTGAGATCAATACCAAAGTGACGGATCCCGCGGCCAGCGTCGAGCGTCTGGTCAAAAAGCTTCAGGTCGACGGCGTTAACGTCGATCTGCTCGACGGCTTGACCGCGGACTACGGATCATGGTGGTTCAACCTTCGACCCTCGAACACCGAACCGCTGCTCCGCTTGAACGTCGAAGCCGCTGACGACGCATCGTGCCAGGATCACGTTGAAGAAGTGCTGACTCTAATCAAGGAGACTTCCTGATGACTCTCGACTCATTCCTCCTCGACCTGCTCGAAGATCCCGTTGATCACGGCACGTTGCTGTACGTGCCCTCGAAAGACCTCTTGTTTAATCCCCGCCTTCACATCGCCTACGAAGTGCGCGACTCGATTCCGGTGATGTTGCCCGACGAGTCCCGCATCGTCGACGAGGAGGAGGAGCGCTCGTTCAACGATGACCCCGACACACGCCTTACGGGACTTCACTAACGCGTCGGAAATCCGACGTAAACAATCTTCGCGGCGTTGGCTTTGACTTCTAGAGGCGTTCCACGATCATCGCCATTCCCTGACCGCCGCCCACGCACATCGACTCCAGACCGAAGCGCTGGTCGGCGTCTTCGAGTGAGTTCAGCAGCGTCGTCATAATGCGCGCACCGGTCATACCGAAGGGGTGTCCGAGCGCAATCGCGCCACCACGGATGTTCAGTTTGTCGAGCTTGATGCCGAGGTGTTTCGCACTGGGCAGCACTTGTGCCGCGAAGGCTTCGTTGATCTCTACGAGATCGATCTCGTCGATGGTCATGTCCGCTCGACGAAGTGCTTGACGACAGGCCTCGATTGGTCCCAGTCCCATGATTTCGGGGTTGATGCCGCTCACGCCACTCGCGATGATACGCGCGAGGGGCTTAATGCCGAGCTCTTGCGCCTTAGTGTCACTCATCACGATGACGCCGGCGGCGCCATCATTCAATGGACACGCATTACCGGCGGTGATGGTGCCACCTTGGCGAAAGACGGGTTGGAGGCTCGCGAGTTTTTCCAACGTGGTGCCCGCACGAGGGCCGTCGTCTTTGGTGACGACTGAACCGTCCGGCAACGTGACCGGCGTGATCTCGCGCTCGAAGAAGCCGTTCTCCTGGTGGGCAACGGCGAGTTCTTGACTGCGCAGCGCGAACTCGTCCATCTCTTCACGTGAGACGTTCTCGAACTCGGCCACGTTCTCCGCGGTCTGGCCCATCGCGATGTACACGTCGGGTAGTCCCGGCTGCGGTGTCCAGGGATCGGTGACCTTCTCCGAGCGAGCCTTGGCGCGCTCGATGGCGTCGTGGAAGAGCGGGTTCATGGCACTGCCACTGTCGCTGGCGCCGCTGCCGAATCGTGAGACCGTCTCGACGCCAGCAGAAATAAATATGTCACCTTCACCGGCACGGATGGCGTGCGCGGCCATGCGAATGGTCTGCAGCGACGAGGAGCAGTAGCGATTGACGGTGACGCCGGGCACGTCGTCGAGTCCCGCGAGAATCGCGACGACTCGCGCGAGGTTAAAGCCCGCCTCACCGGCTGGCTGTCCGCAGCCCACCATCAGGTCCTCGACACTGTGGGGATCGAGTTCGGGCACCTTTTCGAGGAGCGCACCAACGATGAGCGCGGTCAAGTCGTCGGGGCGCATGTCCACGAGCGAACCCTTGAACGCCCGACCGATGGGCGTGCGGGCGGTGGCGACGATGA
>PLNQ01000034.1 GCA_003141815.1 Acidimicrobiaceae bacterium
GAGAAGTGGCAGGCGCGCTGGCTCGACGAGGGCACCTACGAGGTCGACAACGACGACCCGCGCGAGCGTTACTACGCCCTGTGCATGTACCCGTACCCTTCGGGAACCGCCCACCAGGGGCACGTGCGTAACTACGTCTTTGGCGACCTTGTTGTCCGGTACCAGACCATGCTCGGTAAAGCGGTCCTTTCCCCCTACGGTTTCGACTCCTTCGGCCTTCCCGCCGAGAACGCTGCCATCAAGGCGGGGAGTCACCCTCGCCTTTACACCGAGGCGCGAATGCACGAACTCAAGACGTCAGTGCGACGCCTCGGCGCGGTCTACGACTGGCGCCGCGAGGTCTTCAGCCACGATCCGGAGTTCATGAAGTGGTCGCAGATGATCTTCCTCGCGTTCTTGAAGAACGGCCTCGCGTATCGCGCCGAAGCTCAGGTCAACTGGTGCCCGGGTTGTATGACGGTGCTCGCGAACGAACAGGTACTGGCCGACGGGACCTGTGAACGCTCGGGCGACCTCGTCGTGCGCCGGTTTTTGGAGCAGTGGTACTTCAAGATCACCGACTACGCCGAAGAGCTACTCGACAGCCTTGGTCCCCTCGAGTGGCCCGAGCGCGTGAAGACCATGCAGCGCAACTGGATTGGTCGCAGTGAAGGTGTCGAATTCGACATGCCCTTGGCCTACGACGCCTCCAAGGCTCTCCGTGTCTTTACCACTCGCCCCGATACCGGTTTCGGTGTCACGTACGCCGTCGTCGCGCCGGAACACCCACTCCTCTCCATGCTGACGACCGACGACGAGCGCGCGAGGGTTGACGAGATCGTCCTTCGCGCGAGTAACACCACCGAGATCGATCGCACGACGACCTCGAACGAGGGGATCGGCCTCGAGAAGCGCGGCGCCTTCACCGGAAGCTTCGTCATCAACCCCTTCACCAAGGAACAGGTTCCTATCTACGTCGCCGACTACGTGCTGGGCAACTATGGCACGGGCGCCATCATGGCCGTGCCGGGTGAGGACGAGCGCGACTTCGAGTTCGCGACGGTGCATGGCCTACCCGTCGTTCGAACGGTGCAACCACCGACCGGTTTCGACGGTAACGCGTACACCGGCGACGGCGAACACGTGAGCTCGGGCTTCTTGAATGGCCTCGACATAGCGAACGCCAAAGCGAAGGCCACGGAGTTCCTCGGAGCCAACGCCAACGGTGTCAGCAAGGTCAACTACCGTCTGCGCGACTGGCTAGTCTCTCGCCAACGATTCTGGGGCTGCCCGATTCCTATCGTGTACTGCGACGATCACGGCGTCGTACCGGTACCCGAAGATCAGTTGCCGGTGCTCGCGCCCGACGACGTGATCATGGACAAGACCGGACAGTCGCCACTCGCTACGCACGCGGACTTTTTGAATACCACCTGCCCAATCTGCGGCAAGCCCGCGTGCCGCGAGACCGACACGATGGACACCTTCACCGACTCCTCGTGGTACTACCTGCGCTTCACCGACCCCTTCACACCAGGGATGGCCTTCGACCCCGTCGAGGCCGCGAAGTGGCTTCCGGTCGATCAGTACATCGGCGGGATCGAACACGCCATTCTTCACTTGCTCTACGTTCGCTTCTATCTAAAGGCGCTCGACGACATTGGATTCTCGCCGGGACTACCGCGCGAACCCTTCCAGCGACTCTTCACTCAGGGCATGATTCGCCTGTCGGGTTCGAAGATGTCGAAGTCCAAGGGCAACCTCATAGCCCCCGAGGAGTACTACGAGACGGTCGGCGCCGACGGTCTTCGACTCTTCCACCTCTTCGCCGGGGCGCCGGGTGACGACCTCGACTGGACCGATCAGACCAACGAGGTCGTTGAGGGCTGTGGTCGATTCATCGACCGCTTCTACCGTTTGTGGCACTACGACGACGTGAACTTTCACGACGTCGCCGACGAGACCGATCACGCGGTCCGTCAAGCGACGCACCGCACCATCGCGCGCGTGACCAACGACCTCAATCGCTGGAGCTACAACACCGCAGTGGCGGCGATCATGGAGCTCTACAACACCGCGTCCAAGGTCGCGCGAAGCGCCGAAGGTATCGAGCGCTCGACCCTCAACGAAGCGCTCGACACGCTGGCGACGTTGCTCGCGCCCATGACACCCCACATCACGGCCGAACTCTGGGAGGAGCGTTACCCCGATCGTACGAGCGTGCACCAGTTGCCCTGGCCTGTCGCTGATCCCGCGTTGGTGGCGGAAGCGGCCGTCATCATGGTTGTCGAGGTCAACGGCAAGGTGAAGTCACGCCTCAGCGTGGCGCCAACGATAAGTGAAGCGGACGCCACGGCAGCCGCTCTCGCCGACCCCGACGTCGTGACAGTTCTAAGAGGCGCCACGCCAAAACGCGTGATCGCTCGGCCACCTCGGTTGGTCAACATCATCATCTGATGAGTCCTTCTTCATCAAAATCCGAAATGCAGGTCACGATCGAGCCACCGCAGTTCGATCGACCCGAAGTCGAGATTCGCGCGTCGCCCAAGAGAAAGAAGACGGGCACCGCGCACTGGTCGGGCAGTCGCATTGTTGTGCAGATCCCCGCGAGGGTTCGTGGTCGTGAGCGCCGCGCCTTTGTCGACGAGCTCGTGGAACGTCTCCTCACGCAACGGCCACAGAACGCGGGTGGTGACGCGGCACTCGAAGAGCGTGCTCGGGTGCTTGCCGACATGTTCAACGACGCGGTGATGCCGGCGTCCGTTCGTTGGGTCAAGAACCAGCAAGCGCGTTGGGCCTCGTGTTCACCGGCCTCGCGAGAAATTCGTGTCTCGAGCCGACTTCGTCAGTGCCCCGAGTGGGTGATTGACGCCGTCTTGGTGCACGAACTTGCGCACCTCCAAGAGGCTGACCACTCCGCGAAGTTCTACGAGATCGCTAATCGCCATCCCCGTCAAAACGACAGCGAGCTCTATCTTGATGGCTACGCGCTCGGACTCGGTCTACGCATCGAAGAAGGCGACGTCGACGTGTCGGCGAACGAGAATCTCTAGTTCGCCTCGCCCCGCAGGAATCGTTCGAGTTCAGCCGCCAGTTCATCGCCGCTCGGCAGTTCTTCACCGAGTGACGTTCCCTCATTCTCGTCTGCCGCCGCTTCGAGTCGAGCGACCATGGACGAGTGTTCGGGATTATTGGTGACGAGTTCGTCCACGCGCTGACGAGCCTCTTCGGCCGCGGCGCGCAGGTTTCCCGCGTCGAGGGTGAGCCCGGAGACGCGCGCGAGGCCATCAATCAGTGCCGCGGAACCTTGTGGATAGGGCATCGAGGCCACGTAGTGCGGGACGCGCGCCCAGAGCGTCATGATGTCCATGTCCACCTCGGCGAATCCCAACTCCAAAGCCGTTCCGATGCCCGCGGGTACTTCGAGTTCGCCCGTCACCGATCCGACGAGGGCAAGGAGGTGAGCGCTGGGAGCGGGCGCGGTGCCGATGACGCGTACCGGACGCGTGTGGGGCGTGGGGGCGGGAAAGGCACCGAGTCCGACGACGAGTCGGACGTCGAAGCGGCCCGCGGCGTCGGTGACGACGTCGACGAAATCGCTCCAGTGAAAGTCGGGCTCAGGCCCCACAAGAAAGAGCACGTCCGCGCCGTCGCCGTCGCGGCCGTAGCGAATTTGGATCTCGGGCCAGGTCAGCTCGGTCGTGATGCCGTCGACGATTCGCGCGAGCGGGCGTCTCGCGCGCTGGTCGATGAAGTACTCGGTGTCGAAAGTGGCGAGAACCTCGGTGGGGATGGTTTCGAGCAATGTCGACACGGCCGTGCTCGCGGCGATCCCTGCGTCGATCCAGCCCTCGAGGCCGATCACGAGTACGGGCTCGCTGAGTTCCGGGTCAGCGAGGAAAATAATTCGGTCGTAGATTTCTTCGTCCATCAGTTCTCCAAAGTCTGCTTCGCCGTTTCGGCGAGCATGGCGATATGTGCCGGAAATTCATCGACGCTGCCCTGATCTCCCGCCGTGGCGCCCGCGCGATACCTCGCGAAGACGCCTTGAAGAATGCAGGCCAACTTCCAATAACCGAATGCTTGATAGTAATGGACCTGGCTGAC